>NZ_JAUYNP010000204.1 GCF_030696055.1 Pseudomonas sp.
CTGCAGGCGCAGTTGCGGGTTGATCGCCAGCAGGCGCTTGGACGCCGAGTCGACCTTGCTCAGACCGATGCTCTGGGTGTCGTGGGCGATCTGCCGTTGCAGGTTGGTCAAATCGACCGTATCGAAGTCCGCCAGATGCAACTCACCGACCCCGGCGGCGGCCAGATAGAGCGCCACCGGCGAGCCCAGGCCGCCCAGCCCGACTATCAGCACGCGGCTATTTTTCAGGCGCAGCTGGCCGTCGATATCTATCTGTTGCAGGAGGATCTGCCGGCTGTAGCGCAGCAGTTCCTCATCACTCAGCATGTCCTGCGCACTCATGGCACTACTCTTGGCGTCACTCATAATGGAAGCGTCCCAGACTGATGCGCTCGTGGCCGCCCAGGTCACGCCGGCTTTCCACCGCGCTAAAGCCGCGGGCGCCGAGTAACTCGCGCACCGCCGCAGCCTGGTCGAAACCATGCTCCAGCAGCAACCAGCCGCCTGGTTCAAGATAGTCCGGCGCCTGCTGAATAATCAGACGGATATCATCCAGACCATCCGGGCCTGCGACCAGGGCGCTGCTCGGCTCGAAACGCACGTCACCCTCGGCCAGATGACGATCATCGGCGGAGATATAGGGCGGGTTGCTGACGATCAGTTGATAACGCTGACCGGCCAGGGCGCTAAACCAATGGCTCAGGGCGAAAGCGCAGTTGCCCAGCTTAAGCCGCGCGCGGTTGCGTTCGGCCAGGGCCACCGCGTCGGGAATACGATCCACGCCCGTGACCTGCCAAACCGGCCGCTCGCTGGCCAGGGCCAGGGCGATGGCGCCGGTGCCGGTTCCCAGATCCAGCACGGCGGCAGGCGTCGTCGGCAGCAGCGCCAGGGCCGTCTCCACCAGCAACTCGGTATCCGGACGGGGGATCAGGGTGTGCGGGGCCACTTCCAGCTCCAGGCTCCAGAAGCCCTGCTGGCCGAGAATATAGGCTACCGGCTCGCCAGCCTGACGCCGCGCCAGGGCAGTTTGAAAGCGCTCAAGCTGCTCGACCTCCAGCTCCCGCTCCGGCCAGGTGTGCAGATAACTGCGCGGCTTGCCCAGGGCGTAGGCCAGCAGCAACTCGGCATCCAGACGCGGAGTCGGCGAGTCGGGCAGTGCGGAGGCATTCAGCAGGGATTGAATGGTGGCCATGGTGCAGCGCCTTTTTGTAGGAGCCAGTTTGTGACCCACATGAATGAGGGAAATGCAGCTAGTCGTAAGGAACGACTGCTGCCGGCGATCAACGAGCGAAAAACATCGCGAGCAAGCTCGCTCCTACAGGGAGTTGCCCCGTAGCCCGAATGCGGCTCAATCGCCTAGCGCGGCCAGCTGATCGGCCTGGTATTCGACCAGCAGCGGCTCGATGATCGCCTCGACGCCGCCGGCTATCACTTCGTTGAGCGAATACAGGGTCAGGTTGATGCGGTGATCGGTCACCCGGCCTTGCGGGAAGTTGTAGGTGCGGATGCGCTCGGAGCGGTCGCCGGAGCCCACCAGCAGCTTGCGCGAATCGGAAATTTCCTTGTGCGCGGCGGCTTCCTGCTGGTCCTTCAACTTGGCCGCCAGCCAGGCCATGGCCTTGGCGCGGTTCTTGTGCTGGGAGCGCTCTTCCTGGCATTCCACCACGGTGCCGGTGGGGATGTGGGTGATGCGGATCGCCGAGTCGGTGGTGTTGACGTGCTGACCACCGGCACCCGAGGAGCGGTAGGTATCCACGCGCAGGTCGGCCGGGTTGATGTCGATGGCCATCTGCTCGTCCGGCTCGGGCAGCACGGCGACGGTGCAGGCCGAGGTGTGGATACGGCCCTGGGACTCGGTTTCCGGCACGCGCTGCACGCGGTGGGCGCCGGACTCGAACTTGAGCTTGCCGTAGACGTTGTCGCCCTCGACCCGGGCTATCACTTCCTTATAGCCGCCGTGCTCGCCTTCGCTGGCCGACAGCACCTCGACCCGCCAGCCCTGGCGCTCGGCATAGCGCGAATACATGCGGAACAGGTCGCCGGAGAAGATCGCCGCCTCGTCGCCACCGGTGCCGGCGCGCACTTCGAGGAAGACGTTACGCCCATCGTTGGGGTCTTTCGGCAGCAGCATGCGTTGCAGATTGGCTTCCAGCTCGATCAGCTGCTCCTTGGCCTCGGCGACTTCCTCCTCGGCCATCTCGCGCATGTCCGGGTCGCTGTCTTTCAGCAGCGCCTGGGCGCCTTCGAGGTCGGCCTGGACTTTGCGAAAGGCGCGAAAGGCCTGATACACCGGCTCGATCTCGGCATATTCCTTGGAATAGGCGCGGAACCGGGTCTGATTGCTGATCACTTCGGCATCGCCGAGCAGCGCGGTCAGTTCTTCGAAACGATCCTGCAACAGGTCGAGTTTATTGATCAGTGACGCTTTCATTGCAGACCTTTATTTATTGACCGCGCTGGGCGGCGCGCCCTCGTCGAGGGCAAAGAGTTCTTGAGCCACGCCCAGCGCGTCGACGCGGCCGTCAGCAGAGAATTTTTTCAGCTGCACGCTGGGCGCATGCAGCAGCTTGTTGGTCAGGCCGCGGGCCAGTTGCGCCAGCACGTCCTCGGCCGAGCTGCCGTTACTGAGCAGGCGCAGGGCCTTGCCCAGCTCCTCGTCCCGCAGACGCTCGGCCTGCTGGCGGTAGGCCTTGAGCACATCGACCGCGGCCAATTCGCGCAGGCGCTGCATAAAGTCCTGGGCGCCGATCGCCACCAGCTCTTCGGCGGCCTCGGCCGCGCCCTGGCGGCTCTTGAGGTTTTCCGCGATCACCTCGTGCAGGTCATCGACGGTATAGAGGTAGACGTCGTCCAGCTCGCCGACTTCCGGCTCGATATCCCGCGGCACGGCGATATCGACCATAAAGATCGGCTTGTGCTTGCGCTGCTTTAGCGCGCGCTCCACCGCGCCCTTACCGAGAATCGGCAGCTGGCTGGCGGTGGAGCTGATGACGATATCGCTATTGACCAGCTCGGCGGGGATATCCGCCAGCAACACCGCATGGGCGCCGAACTGCTCGGCCAGGTTGCTGGCGCGCTCCAGGGTGCGGTTGGCCACCACTATGCGCCTGATGCCCTGGTCGTGCAGATGGCGGGCGACCAGGCTGATGGTCTCGCCGGCGCCGATCAGCAGCGCCTGGCTGCGGTGCAGGTCGGCGAAGATCTGCTTGGCCAGGCTGACCGCGGCAAAGGCCACCGACACCGGGTTCTCGCCGATGGCGGTATCGGTGCGCACGGTCTTGGCGGTGCTGAAGGTGGCTTGGAACAGCCGCCCCAGCAGCGGCCCCAGGGTGCCGGCCTCGCGGGCCACGGCAAAGGCCGATTTCATCTGCCCGAGAATCTGCGGCTCACCCAGGACCATGGAATCCAGCCCGGAGGCCACGCGCATCATATGCCGCACCGCCTCATCGTCGGCATGGATATAGGCGCAGGCGCGCAACTCTTCGAGGCTCAGCTGGTGATAATTGGCCAACCAGGCCAGCACTTCATCGGCGCTCAGGCTGTCCTGTTCGAGGTACAGTTCGCTGCGGTTGCAGGTCGACAGAATCGCCGCTTCGCGACTGCTGGTGCGCTGACACAGCTGCTGCAACGCCTCAACCAACTGCTCCGGGGTAAAGGCCACGCGTTCGCGGACATCCACCGAGGCGGTCTTATGGTTGATACCGAGGGCAATAAAGGCCATGCAAGGTCGCTGACAGGGAGTGGGAGCCGGCAATTGTCCTACTTCGGCCAGGCGAGAACAACCACCGCCGGCCATTGCCCCGTTAGTCAGGTTTATCCCCCTATTAAGGATCATAGCCAGCCCATGGGCTTGCTCTACGGCTTGTGTCATGATGCCCTGACCGCAGGTTGGCCACATAATCTCCCTATGAATAGATCCTTCGCCTTGCTGACTGCCGCTGCCTTATTAAGTGGCTGCCAGAGCTTTGCCCCCTCTGCCCCGGATGGCACGCCGCCGGTGGAAGATCCCGCTGTTATCGCGCCAAAGGCGCAGCCCCAGGTGTATCGCTCCTTCAGTGAGGAAACCCTGTTCGCGCTGCTGAGCGCCGAACTGGCCGGACAGCGCAATCGCTTCGATATCGCCCTGGGCAACTATGTGCAACAGGCCAACGCGACCCAGGATGCCGGCGTCGCCGAGCGCGGTTTTCGCATCGCCGAATACCTGGGGGCCGAACAAGCCGCGCTGGAAACCAGCCTGCTGTGGGCCAAGAATGCACCCGAGAACATCGACGCCCAGCGCGCCGCCGCCGTGCAACTGGCCCGCGCCGGGCGCTACGACGAGTCCATGCGCTTTATGGAGAGCGTGCTGCAGCGCCAGGGCGATACCCATTTCGACTTCCTTGCCCTGTCCGCCGCGGAAACCGACCCGGACACCCGCGCTGGACTACTGCAGAGCTTCGAGCGCCTGCTGCAGAAGTACCCGGACAACGGCCAGCTGCGCTTCGGCAAAGCCCTGCTGCTGCAACAGGACAATCGCCCGCAAGAGGCCCTGAAGCTGCTGCAACAGCAGCCGGCCAAGGAGCGCCCGGTCGCCGCCATCCTGCTGCAAGCCCGCCTGCTGCAAAGCCTCGAGCGCAACGAGGATGCCCTACCCCTGCTGGAAAAAGGCATCAAGCAATACCCGGACGACAAACGCCTGCGCCTGACCTACGCGCGCCTGTTGGTGGCCGTGGACCGCCTGGATGACGCCAAGGGCGAGTTCGCCTCGCTGCTGCAGCAGTTCCCCAACGACGACGACCTGCGCTTCTCCCTGGCCCTGGTGTGCCTGGAAGCCGAGGCCTGGAAAGAGGCCATCGTCTACCTGGAAGAGCTGGTCGAGCGCGGCAGCCATGCCGAGGCCGCGCATTACAACCTGGCGCGCGCCTACGAAGAACTGGATGACCTGCCCAGCGCGCTGAGCGAATACGCCCTGGTCGGCCCCGGCAACGACTACCTGCCCGCCCAGGCACGCCTGAGCGACCTGCTGTTCAAGCAACAGCGTGGTGAGGAAGCCGCCGAAGGCCTGCGTCGCGCCCGCGAAACGCAGCCCGATTACGCCATCCAGCTGTACCTGATCGAATCGGAAGCCTGGGCCAAACAGCAGGACAATCAGCGCGCCTGGCAGGTCATAGAGCAAGCCCTGGAGCAGTTCCCGGACGACCTCAACCTGCTCTACACCCGCGCCATGCTCGCGGAAAAACGCGACGACCTGGACCGCCTGGAACAGGACCTGCGCTTTATCCTCGAACGCGAGCCGGACAACGCCATGGCGCTCAACGCCCTGGGTTATACCCTGGCAGACCGCACCACGCGCTACGCCGAAGCCCGGGAACTGATCGAGCAGGCCTATCAACTCAACCCCAGCGACCCGGCGATTCTCGACAGCCTGGGCTGGGTCAATTACCGCCAAGGCAACCTGGATGAGGCCGAGCGCCTGCTGCGCAAGGCGATGAAGGACTTCCCCGACCACGAAGTCGCCGCCCACCTGGGCGAAGTGCTCTGGGCCCAGGACAAGCAAAAAGAAGCTCGCAAGGTCTGGCGCGCCGCCCTTAAACAACAACCCGACAGTGCCATCCTGCGCAGCACCTTGCTGCGCCTGACCGGAGCAGAGACGCTTTGATGCTTGCGCGCCACCTGATTATCTTCAGTCTGATCACCCTGCTCGCCGGCTGCGCCGGCTTCGGTTCCCGCGAAATTCTGGAAGGCCAGGGCGACCCGCTCAGCTGGAGGAGCCACAAACAACGGGTCGGCAGCCTCGACGCCTGGCAGATCAGCGGCAAGGTCGGCATCCGCGCGCCGAAAGACTCCGGCAGCGGCACCCTGTTCTGGCTGCAACGCCAGGATTACTACGATATCCGCCTGTCCGGCCCCCTCGGTCGCGGCGCGGCCCGCCTGACTGGCCGCCCCGGGGCGATACTGCTGGAAGTGGCCAACCAGGGCCGCTACCAGGCCGAGTCGCCGGAGCAGCTGCTGCAGGACCAACTGGGCCTGAACCTGCCGGTCTCGCACCTGCTCTGGTGGATTCGCGGCCTGCCTTCGCCCAACAGCAAAAGCCGTCTGAACCTGGATGCCGACAGTCGCCTGGCGCAACTGAGCCAGGACGGCTGGTACGTCGAGTACCTGAGCTACGCCCAGCAGAATGGTTTCTGGCTGCCGGAACGAATCAAGCTCAGCGGCTTCGACCTGCAGGTCACCCTGGTGATCAAGGACTGGCAGCCGCGCCAGCTCGGCCAATGAGCTCGCCGGCAATTCCCGCCGCTGCCGAATTGATTCTGCCGGCACCGGCCAAGCTCAACCTGATGCTGCATATCCTCGGCCGCCGCGCCGATGGCTATCACGAGCTGCAAACCCTGTTTCAATTTCTCGATCACGGCGACGAGCTGGGCTTCGCCGTGCGCCAGGATGGCGAAATCCGCCTGCACACGCTTATTGACGGCGTGCCCCACGACAGCAATCTGATAGTGCGCGCCGCCCGCCTGCTGCAACAACACAGCGGCTGCACCCTGGGCGCCGATATCTGGCTGGACAAGCGCCTGCCCATGGGCGGCGGCATCGGCGGCGGCAGCTCGGATGCCGCCACCTGCCTGCTCGGCCTCAATCATCTGTGGCAACTGCACTGCGATGAGGGTCAGCTGGCCGCACTCGGCCTGAGCCTGGGCGCCGACGTGCCGGTGTTCGTCCGCGGCCGCGCCGCCTTTGCCGAAGGCGTCGGCGAGAAGCTGCAGCCGGTGACGCTTAGCGAACCCTGGTTTCTCGTGGCCATTCCGCAAGTGCTTGTCAGCACAGCGGAAGTTTTCTCTGACCCCGAGTTGACACGGGATACGCCGCCCATTAAAGTTCGCAGCCTTCTTGAGGGGGGTGGTCGTAATGACTGCCAGCCGGTGGTCCAGAAGCGTTACTCTGAAGTTCGTAACGCTTTGATCTTGTTGAACAAATTTGTTCCCGCAAGATTAACCGGCACTGGAGCTTGTGTGTTTGGGAGCTTCCCAAACCAGGACGATGCTGATAAAGTCGCCCGCCAACTTCCAGCCACTTTGCCAAGTTTTGTAGCCCAAGGCCGTAACGTCTCGATGTT
>NZ_JAUYNP010000205.1 GCF_030696055.1 Pseudomonas sp.
ACCAGCCAGCCGAGGCGCCAGCCGGTCATGCCGAAATACTTGGAGAAACTGTTGAGCACGAAGGCCTCATCATCCACTTCCAGCACGCTGGCGGCGTCCACGCCGTAGGTCAGGCCGTGATAGATCTCATCCACCACCAGATGCCCGCCGCGCGCTTTCAAGGCCTGGGACAGTCCGGCCAGCTCCTCGCGCGACAGCAGAGTGCCGGTCGGGTTGGCCGGCGACGCCAGCAACGCGCCGACGCTGTCATGCTCCCAATAGCGTGCCACCAGCTCGGGGGTCAGCTGATAGCGCACCTCAGGCCCCACCGGTACCAGCTGCGCCGCGCCTTCGACCAGACGCAGAAAGTGCCGGTTGCAGGGGTAGCCCGGATCGGCCAGCAGCCAGTGCTTGCCGGGATCGACCAACAAACTGGTGGCCAACAACAAGGCGCCGGAGCCCCCCGGAGTAATCAAAATCCGCTCAGGGTCTATGCTTAATCGATAACGCTCGGCATAGAAGCCGGCGATGGCCTCACGCAGGGCCGGCAGACCGCGCGCGGCGGTGTAGCGGGTATGGCCAGCGGCCAGCGCGGCCTGGCCGGCGGCCACTATGGGCGCGGCGGTGCTGAAGTCCGGCTCGCCGATTTCCAGATGGATCACGTCGCGGCCTTCGGCCTGCAACTGGTTGGCGCGGGCCAACAGTGCCATCACGTGAAAGGGTTCTATGGCGCGGCTGCGCGCACTGTAGGACTGGGCCATGGTGCTGCCTTAAGCGAAGTTAAGCCGCGGATTCTAAACCAAGGCTCAGGCGAAACGGCAGCAACCACGACAACCGGGAGTGGCGCAGGCAGAGTTGTTCTGGTAAGTTCGCCCGCTTGCAGCCGCAGGGCCGACTCTATGCAGCGTAGAATCGGCAAGGGACACCGTCCTGCGCAGTGGATTAGAGAGAGTGAGAGGCGGTCATCCATGCCCACCAAAGCAAAAGCAAAAAGCAGTCAACTGACTCGTGGTTTCGAGCCCTATAAAGAAGTAAAGGGCGAGGAATATATGGGTGAGCCGATGCGCGCCCACTTCACCGGCATCCTCAATAAGTGGAAGCTGGAATTGATGCAGGAAGTCGATCGTACTGTGCACCATATGCAGGACGAAGCAGCCAACTTCCCCGATCCAGCGGATCGCGCCAGCCAGGAAGAAGAATTCAGCCTGGAACTGCGTGCCCGTGATCGCGAGCGCAAGCTGATCAAGAAGATTGATGAAACCCTGCAGTTGATCGAAGACAACGATTACGGCTGGTGCGACTCCTGTGGCGTCGAGATCGGCATCCGCCGTCTGGAAGCCCGCCCCACCGCCACCCTGTGCATCGATTGCAAAACCCTGGCGGAAATCAAGGAAAAACAGATCGGTTCCTGATCTGACCCAAGGGGTGCTTCGGCACCCCTTGTTGTTTCTGCCCCCGCCCGCCACCGGCTTCTATTCGCCCGCATGAATACGCCCGCCTATATCGGTCGCTTCGCCCCCACCCCCAGCGGTTATCTGCACTTCGGCTCGCTGGTCGCTGCGCTTGCGTCCTACCTCGACGCGCGCGCGGTAAAGGGGCGCTGGCTGCTGCGCATGGAGGACCTCGACCCACCGAGGGAAGTGGCCGGCGCGCAGAGCGCCATCCTCAGCACATTGGAAAGCTACGGCTTCGAATGGGATGGCGAACTGGTGCGCCAGAGCACGCGCCATGGCGAATACGCCGCGCTGGTCGAACGCTTGCTCAGCCAGGGCCTGGCCTATGCCTGCACCTGCTCGCGCAAGCAGCTGGAAGGCAGCCACGGCATTTACCCCGGCACCTGTCGCAATGCCGGGCATGGCCTTGAGGATGCGGCGATCCGCCTGCGCGTGCCGGAGCTGAGTTACCACTTTGTCGACCGCGTGCAGGGCGAGTACCGCCAGCACCTGGGCCGCGAGGTCGGCGATTTCGTCATCCAGCGCCGCGACGGCCTGTATGCCTATCAGCTGGCGGTGGTGCTGGATGACGCCTGGCAGGGCGTGACCGACATAGTGCGTGGCGCCGACCTGCTCGACTCCACCCCGCGCCAGCTGTATCTGCAAGAACTGCTCGGCCTGCCGCAGCCGCGCTACCTGCACATACCCCTGATCATCCAGCCCGACGGCCACAAGCTCGGTAAATCCTACCGCTCGCCACCGTTGCCGGCCGACCAGGCCACCCCGCTGTTACTGCGCGCCCTGCGCGCCCTCGGCCAGCCGTTGCCGGAAGACGCCGCCTATGGCCAGCCCGAGGAACTGCTGCGTTGGGCCAGCCAACGCTGGGATGCCAAGCGCATTCCACGCAGCCGCACCCTGGCCGAAGCACAACTGCGCTAGCTAGCCCGCCAGAAAAGCTTTTCGCCCGGTAAAACGTCAAATTTTCGACGAATGCCCGCTAGCGAACAGACGGTTGCGGCTGCCCTGCTGTATGTTGGCGGTAATGCTGCGACAGCATTCTTCCCGATTATGGGCCAGCCGGCTCAGCACTTTATCGAGACACCCAGGTCTTAACTGTTGACCCCGCCCAACCGCGTTCAAGTCAACAGCGAGCCAGCATGGCGAAGGAGCAGGTCACCGCAATCGTGACTTCGTAGGTCCGCTGTCGCGGTTTCTCAGATAGGTTCTCTCGCCTCGGCACCTATCGCGCACGCCAATGACGGCCGGAACGCGCCCATGACCTCAGCTTTTCCTTATCTATTCGGCCCCAGTGCCGCCCTGGTGCCATGGAACGATATAGCGCCGGTGCGCGAAGAGTTGTTCGGCATCGAACGCCTCGAACAACATGCCTACAGCCTGGCCGCCGCCCAGCCGGTGAGTGGCAAACCGCCCAAGGTGCTGTCGCTGAGCAAGCGTTTGAACGACAACGCCAAGGTCTTGCTCGCCGCCTACCGCGCCAGCGCCGCCGAACTCAGTTGCGGGCACAGCGTGGTGCCGGCGGCGGAATGGCTGCTGGATAACTACCATCTGGTGGAAGAGCAGATCCGTGAGATCCGCGATGACCTGCCGCCCGGCTATTACCGCCAGCTGCCCAAGCTCGCCGAAGGCCCCTTCGCCGGCTACCCACGGGTGCTGGGCCTGGCCTGGGCTTTTATCGCCCACACCGACAGCCATTTCGACCCGCAAACCCTGCAGCGCTTTATCCGCGCCTATCAGCGGGTCCAGCCGCTGACCATCGGCGAGCTATGGGCGGTGGCGATCACCCTGCGCATCGTGTTGATCGAAAACCTGCGCCGCCTGGCCGACCAGATGACCGCCGGGCGCAGCGACCGCGCCGACGCCGATGCCCTGGCCAGCCGCCTGCTGCGCAAAGGCCACGAACGCTCGGCGCTGGACGCCGACCTGGCCACGCGTTCCCCGGCGCCGCTGAGCGAACCCTTCGCCGCGCAACTGGCCAAGCGCTTGCGCGACCACGACCCGCTGACCACCCCCGCCCTCGGCTGGCTGGAGGAACGCCTCGGCGCGCAGGGCAGCAGCATCGAGGAAGTGGTGCAACACGCCCTGCAACGCCAGGGCGCGTCCAACCTCACGGTGCGCAATATCATCACCAGCATGCGCCTGATTTCCGCCATCGATTGGGCGCAACTGTTCGAAAGCGTCAGCCTGGTGGATGAGTGCCTGGGCGCCGGCAGTGCCTTCGCCGCCATGGACTTCCCCACGCGCAACCACTACCGCAGCGCCATCGAACAACTGGCGCGCGGCTCCAACTGCTCGGAGCTGGAGGTCGCCGAACAGGCCCTGCTCGCCGCGCAACAGGCAAGTAACCCGCTCACACCGAGTGAGGATGACCAGCGCATCGGCGACCCCGGTTATCACCTGATCGCCGAAGGCCGCCTGGCCCTGGAACGGCGCATCGGCTTCCGCCCGCCGCTGGGCCTGCGCATCCGCCGCGGCAATATCCGCCTGGGCATGTCCGGCTACGTCGGTAGCATTGTCAGCCTGGCCAGCCTGTTGCTGGCCCTGGCGCTGTATAGCCTGGCGCCGGCCAGCTTGCCCCTCGGCTGGTTGCTGGCCCTGGCCCTAGTCGGCTTTCTGCCGGCCACCGAGGTGGCCACCGCGCTGGTCAACCGAGCGGTCAGCGCCGGCTTCGGCGCCATGAGCCTGCCCGGCCTGGAACTCAGCGAGGGCGTGCCGCATGCCCTGCGTACCCTGATTGCGGTGCCGACCCTGCTCGGTAGTGAAGCCGATCTGCTCGAACAGATCGAGCGCCTCGAAGTCCATCACCTGGCCGGGCGCGGCGGCGACCTGAGCTTCGCCCTGCTCACCGACGGCCTCGACGCCGCCCAGGAACACCTGCCTGGCGATGCGCCGCTGCTCAAGCTGGCCAGCGCCGCCATCGGCCAACTCAATCTGCGTTACGGCCCTGGCCCTGGCGGCAGCCGGTTTCTCCTGCTGCACCGCCGTCGTCAGTTCAATGCCCGGGAAAACGTCTGGATGGGCTGGGAACGCAAACGCGGCAAGCTGCACGAACTCAATCGCCTGCTGCGCGGCGCCAGCGACACCAGCTTTGTGCCGGTGGCCGGATTGGTGCAACGCATTCCGGCGGATGTGCGCTATGTCATCACCCTGGATGCCGACACCCGCCTGCCCCGCGATGCCGCCCTGCGCCTGATCGGCAAGATGGCCCACCCGCTGAACCGACCGCGCTTCGACCCGGCCTTGCAACGGGTGGTCGGGGGCTACGCCATTCTGCAACCACGGGTCACTCCTTCCCTGCCCCTGGGCCAGGACGGCTCGCTGTACCAGCGGGTGTTCTCCAGCCCAGGCGGCATGGACCCCTATGCCGCGGCCGTGTCCGATGTCTATCAGGACCTGTTCGGCGAAGGCTCCTTCACCGGCAAGGGCATCTACGAGATAGACGCCTTCGAAGCGGCGTTGGAAGGCCGGGTGGCGGAAAACACCCTGCTCAGCCATGACCTGTTCGAGGGCGTATACGCCCGCGCCGGGCTGGCTTCGGATGTGGAGGTGGTCGAGGAATTCCCTTCGCGCTACGACGTCGCCGGCAAACGCCAACACCGCTGGACCCGCGGCGATTGGCAATTGTTGCCGTGGATTGTCGGGCCCAGCAAAGGCGCCAAGGCACTGCCGAGCATCGGCCGCTGGAAGATGCTCGACAACCTGCGCCGCTCGCTGCTGGCCCCGCTGACCCTGGCCGCGTTGGCCCTGAGCTGGCTACTGCCGCCGCCCATGGCGCTCACGGCCAGCCTGCTGATTATCGCCAGCCTGCTGATCCCGGCTCTGCTGCCGCTGTGCTTCGCCCTGCTGCCGGCCCGGGCCGGCATTCACTGGCGCAGCCACCTGGGCAAGCTGCTCGACGATCTGCTCCTGGCCCTGCTGCAAAGCGCGCTGAACCTGACGTTTCTGGCCGACCAGAGCTGGCGCATGCTGGACGCCATCGCCCGGACCCTGAGCCGCCTGCTGATCACCCGGCGCAACCTGCTGGAATGGACCACCGCCGCCCAATCGGCGATCAGCCCCAGGCTCAACCTCGGCGGCTTCTATCGCGGTATGGCCGGCGGCACCAGCCTCGGTTTGCTGCTCTGCGCCGGCGCCGTGGCCGCCTCGCCTGCCATCTGGCCGCTGGTCTTGCCCTTCGCCCTGCTCTGGCTCGGCGCGCCTGCCATCGCCCTGTGGGCCAGCCGGGCACCCAAGGTGGCGCGGCGCCTGCAGCTATCCAGCGCCGACAGCCAGGAACTGCGCCTGATCGCCCGGCGCACCTGGCGCTTCTTCGAAACCTTCGTCACCGCAGCCGACAACCAGCTGCCGCCGGATAACTTCCAGGAAGACCCCAAGCCGGTGGTGGCCCGCCGCACCTCGCCGACCAATATGGGCCTGTACCTGCTATCGGCCATCGCCGCCCGCGACTTCGGCTGGGCCGGCACCCAACAAAGCCTCGCCCGGTTGCAGGCCACAATGGCGGTGATGCAGCAACTGCCACGCTACAAGGGGCACTTCTTCAACTGGTACGACACCCGCGACCTGCGCCCGCTGGACCCGGCCTATGTGTCGTCGGTGGACAGCGGCAATCTGGCCGGACACCTGCTGGTGGTCGCCAATAGCTGTGAGGAATGGCTGCACAGTGCCCAGGTCAGCGAAGCGCGCCAGGGCCTGCTGGATAACCTGAGCCTGGCGCAAACGGCGCTAAGGCTGCTGCCGGCGGCCAGTGGCGAGCGCGGTCGCCAGCTGAGCGAGCTGCTCGAACAGATCGAAATCCAACTCAAGGGCGCGCAAACGCTGCCCAGCCTGGCGCCGACCCTGCTGCGCCTGAGCGAGAAAGCCGCCCAGGCGGCCGCCTCCATCGCCCCAAGCGCGGGCGAAGATAACGCCGAAGACCTGCTGTTCTGGATCAAGGCCCTGGGTCAGACCCTGGGCGAACACCAACGTGACCACCTGTTGCAGGGCGAGGCACTCAGCGAGCTGCACACCACGCTGCGCAGCCTGGCCGCCCAGGCCCGGGAAATGGCCATGGCCATGGACTTCGCCTTCCTCCTCGAACCCGAGCGCAAATTGCTGTCGATCGGCTTCGGCCTCAGCGACAACAACCTCGACAGCAGTTGCTACGACCTGCTCGCCTCGGAAGCGCGCCTGGCCAGCCTATTCGCCATCGCCAAGGGCGATGTCAGCACCCGCCACTGGTTCCGCCTGGGGCGCACCGCCACCCCACTGGGCAACGGCTCGGCGCTGATCTCCTGGTCCGGCTCGATGTTCGAATACCTGATGCCGTCCCTGGTCATGCGCGCACCGGCCGGTAGCCTGCTGGAGCAGACTAACCGCCTGGTCGTCGCACGCCAGGCAGCCTACGGCAACGCGCTGGGCATGCCCTGGGGCATTTCCGAATCGGCCTATAACGCCCGCGATATGGAGCTGACCTACCAATACTCAAACTTCGGCGTGCCGGGCCTGGGTCTCAAACGCGGCCTCTCGGCCAATCGGGTGATCGCCCCCTACGCCACCGGGCTGGCCACCATGGTCGATGCGCAAGCGGCGCTGGCCAACTACCGCCGCCTCGCCGGCCTGGGCGCCCTGGGCACTTACGGCTTCTATGAGGCGCTGGACTTCACCGCCACGCGCCTGCCCGATGGCCAGACCTTCGCCATAGTGCGCAACTTTATGGCGCACCATCAGGGCATGAGCATAGTGGCCATCGCCAACTGCCTGCATGACGGGCAGATGCGCACACGTTTTCACCGCGAGCCGATGATCCAGGCCAGCGAGCTGCTGCTGCAGGAACGCACGCCGCGCAATGTCGCGGTGGCCCATCCGCGTGCAGCAGAAGTCAGCGCCTGCGCCGAGGATCTCGGCAACGAACTGCACAGCGAGCGCCGCCTGAACCATTTCAACGGTAATCCGCCGGTCACCCACCTGCTCAGCAATGGCCGTTACAGCGTAATGCTCACCGCCAGCGGCGCGGGCTACAGCCGTTGGCGCGACATCGCCGTGACCCGCTGGCGGGAAGACAGCAGCCGCGACAATTGCGGCAGCTTTATCTTTCTCTGGGACACCCAGAACGGCACGCGCTGGTCCCTGGGCGCGCAGCCGAGCAGTCACAAACCCTACGACGAGGTGCTATTCGCCGAGGATTACGCCGCCTATATCCGCCACGACGGCAGCTTGAACACCACCCTGGAGGTGCTGGTTTCCGGTGAAGACGACGGCGAGGTGCGCCGCGTCTCGCTGACCAACAGCGGGCGCAGCGCGCGGGAGATCGAGCTGACCTCCTACGCCGAACTGGTGCTGACCAGCGCCGCCGCCGACAACGCCCACCCGGCGTTCGCCAAGCTGTTCGTGGTCAGCGAATACCTCGCCGAGTTCGCCGCGCTGATCGCCACCCGGCGTACCCGCGCAGCCGGCGAGGCGCAGGTGTGGGCCGCGCATTTCGCCGTGGTCGAAGGCGAAGCGGCCGCCGAGCCGCAATATGAATCGGACCGCGCGCGCTTTCTCGGGCGCAGCCGCTCGATCGATGCCGCCGAGGTGATCGTCAGCGGCCAGCGCCTGTCTAACACGGTCGGCAGCGTGCTCGACCCGATCTTCGCGCTGCGCCAGCGAGTGCTGATTGGCCCCGGCAAGGTAGCCCGGGTGGCCTTCTGGACCCTGCTGGCGGAGTCGCGCGAGGCGCTACTCGACCTGATCGACAAGCACCACGAACGCAGCGCCTTCGAGCGCGCCAAAACCCTGGCCTGGACCCAGGCCCAGGTCGAGTTGCGCCATCTCGACATGCTCGCGGCTGAGGCGGCGGACTTCCAACGCCTGGCCGCGCCCATCCTGTATGCCGACGCGCGTTTTCGCGCGCCAGCCGTCAGCCTCCAGCGCGGCGCCGGCAGCCAGTCGGGGCTCTGGTCCCAGGGCATTTCCGGCGACCTGCCGATCGTGCTGCTGCGCATCGAGGATGTCGAAGATATCGCCCAGGTGCGGCAACTACTGCGCGCCCACGAGTACTGGCGGATGAAGCGCCTGGCGGTAGACCTGGTGATCATCAACGAACACGCCTCCTCCTACCTGCAGGACTTGCAGGCCGCCATCGAGACCGCCGTGCGCAGCAGCCAGTCACGCCCACGTTTCGGCGCCGAGTTGGCCCAGGGTTCGGTGTACGTGCTGCGCGCCGATCTGATGAGCGTGGAAACCCGCGCCTTGCTGCTGGCGGTGGCCCGCGTCTCGCTGGTCGCCCACCGCGGCCCGGTGGCCGAGCAACTGGCGCGCATCCAGTCGCTCGACACGCCACCGAGCAAAGCCCACGCCTTCACGCCCGCCACGCCACCGCCCTCACCTGCGCAGCTCACGCCGGCGCAAGCGCCGCTGGAATTCACCAACGGCCTGGGCGGTTTCGACCAGGACGGCCGCGAGTATGTGATCCGCCTGGACGCCGGGCGCACCACTCCCGCGCCCTGGATCAATGTGATTGCCAACCGCGGCTTCGGCTTTCAGGCCTCGGCCGAAGGCAGCGGCTACACCTGGGCCGACAACAGCCGGGAAAACCAGCTCACGCCCTGGTCCAACGACCCGGTCAGCGACCCGCCGGGGGAAGCCCTGTATGTGCGCGACGAAGAAACCCTGGCGTTGTTCAGCCCCACCGCCCAGCCGATCCGCGACAACGGCCGCTACGAAGCGCGCCACGGTTTCGGCTACAGCCGTTTCTGCCACCAGGCTCAGGGCATCGCCATGGACCTGCTGCAATATGTGCCGCTGGACGACCCGATCAAGATCTCCCGCCTGACCCTGACCAACCACTCCGGGCGCGCACGCAAGCTAACGGTCAGCGCCTATGCCGAATGGGTGCTGGGCACCTCCCGCGGCGGCAACGCGCCCTTTATCGTCAGCCGACTCGACCCCGACAGCGGCGCCCTGCTGGCGCGCAACCCCTGGAGCATCGCCTTTCCCGGGCGCAGCGCCTTTGCCGACCTGGGCGGCCGGCAAAGTAGCTGGACGGCGGATCGCCGCGAATTTATCGGGCGCAATGGCAACCTCGCCAAGCCCGCCTCCCTGGGCAACCGCAGGCCGCTAAGCGGCAATCTGGGCGCCGGCCTCGACCCCTGCGCCGCCTTGCAGTGCAGCCTCGAATTGGCCGTGGGTGAGAGTGTCGAAATCGTCTGGCTGCTCGGCCAATGCGCCAGCGATGAGGACGCCAGCGCCCTGCTCGCGCGCTACCGCGAGGCCGACCTCGACGCCGTACTGGCCGATGTCAGCGCCCATTGGCAGCAAGTGCTCGGCGCCGTGCAGGTGAGAACGCCGAGCCGCGCCATGGACATCATGCTCAACGGCTGGCTGCTCTATCAGACCCTGGCCTGTCGCGTCTGGGCGCGCTCGGCTTTCTACCAGGCCAGCGGCGCCTATGGTTTCCGCGACCAGTTGCAGGACGGTATGGCCCTGACCTTCGCCAACCCGCAACACACCCGCAGCCATATCCTGCGCGCCGCCGGCCGCCAGTTCGCCGAAGGCGATGTGCAGCACTGGTGGCTGCCGCATTCCGGCCAGGGCGTGCGCACGCGCATCTCGGATGACCGGGTGTGGCTGGCCTTTGCCACCGCCACCTATATCCAGTGCGCCAGCGACCCGGCGATTCTCGATGAACAGGTGAGCTTTCTCGAAGGGCCGCAGCTGGCCGCCGGCGAGCATGACGCCTTCTTCCAGCCGATGCTGTCCGCCACCTCGGCGTCGCTGTTCGAGCATTGCGCCCGCGGTCTCGACCAATGCCTGCAACTGACCGGCACCCTGGGCCTGCCGCTGATCGGCAGCGGCGACTGGAACGACGGCATGAACCGCGTCGGCGAAGGCGGCCGTGGCGAAAGCGTATGGCTGGGCTGGTTGCTGCTGCGCACCATTGCCTTGTTCGCGCCCTATGCCGAAGCCCACGACAGCACCCGCGTGGCGCGCTGGCGCAGCCATGCCCTGCGGCTGCAAGCAGCGCTGGAACGGGAGGCCTGGGATGGCCAGTGGTACCGCCGCGCCACCTTCGACGACGGCACCTGGCTCGGCTCGCAGCACAGCGGCGAATGCCGCATCGACTCCATCGCGCAATCCTGGGCGGTGCTCTCCGGGGCGGCCGATCCGTTGCGCGCGGCCATGGCCATGGCGTCACTGCAGCAACAGCTGATCCGCCCGGACGAGGGCCTGGCCCTGCTGTTCACCCCACCCTTCGACAAAACGCCGCTGGACCCCGGCTATATCAAGGGTTATCCGCCGGGCCTGCGGGAAAACGGCGGGCAATACAGCCACGCCGCCATGTGGGCAATTCTTGCTTTCTGCAAACTGGGCTCCGCCGAGCAGGCCTTCGCCCTGTTCGATTTGGTCAACCCGATCAACCACGGCAGCAGCGCCGAGGGCTGCAAGCGCTACAAGGTCGAGCCCTACGTGGTGGCCGCCGACGTCTACTCGGTCGCCCCCCATAGCGGCCGCGGTGGCTGGACCTGGTACACCGGCGCAGCCGGCTGGATGTACCGCGCCGGCGTCGAAGGCATACTCGGCATCCGCCGCGAAGGCGACTGGCTGCTGATCGACCCCTGCATCCCCGCCGACTGGCCCGGATTTAGCGTCAGCATCAACCTGGGCGACAGCCACTACCAAATCCAAGTGGACAACCCCACTCAACGCAGCCGCGGCATCACCCAAGCCCTGCTCGACGACACCCC
>NZ_JAUYNP010000212.1 GCF_030696055.1 Pseudomonas sp.
GTCCACGGGCTTGGGGTACAGGTAGACTTTTTCGACTTTGGCGTCGGGACGCATCATGGCAGTTGGCTCCAGTGAGTAATCGGGAGCGCAGCTTCTATGGCCGAATCTTAGTTTTGTAGGTGGGGTTTATGGAGCGCTTACGGTTGATCTGGCCAAGTCCGTATACCAAGTTGCCGAGAGTGTCCGTTCCGGCCAGGTGGTTCAGCGTAAGCGGCTGAACCGAGAGGCGTTCCGGCGATATATACAGGAGCAGGCCGAGCCGGTCGAGTGGGTGATGGAAGCCTGTGGCACTGCCCACTATTGGGGGCGCGTCGCGCAGGCCCTGGGCCACCGGGTGCGGCTGATCCATCCCCGCTACGTGCGTCCTTATCGACGCCGCAACAAAACCGACCGCAACGATTGCGACGCGATGCTGGAAGCCGCGCGCTGCAAGGATATTCATCCGGTTCCGGTGAAAACCCACGAGCAGCAACAGGTGCAGCAACTGCACGGGCTGCGCGAAACCTGGAAGAAGAGCCGTACGCAGCGGATCAACCTGCTGCGCGGCATTCTGCGCGAGGCGGGCATCGAAGCCCCTGCCGCCACTGCCGCGTTTATCCGTGCGGCCCATGACTTGGTTGATCGAGCGGAACTGGCTCCCTTGAGCCATCAACTGCATCTCGTCCTGGCGGAAATCAATCTCTACGAACAATGCATGGTCGAGTGCGAGCAGCAACTGAAACGCTGGCATGCCGAGGATGAAGTCGTGCGCAAACTGGATGAAGTCAGCGGCATCGGGGTGCTGACCGCCAGCGCCCTGAAAGCCGCGGTCGGCCAGCCCGAGCGCTTTGCCAATGGTCGCCAGCTCAGTGCCTGGCTGGGCATGACCCCACGCGAGTTCAGTAGCGGCGACCGACGCAAGCTGGGTCATATCAGCCGGCAGGGCAACGTCTACGTGCGAACGCTGTTGATACACGGCGCGCGAGCGGCGTTGCTGGCAGCCCAGCGTTGCCAGGCGCGAACCCCGGAGAAGCTGACCCAGCTGCAGCGCTGGGCGGTCGAGACCGCGGCGAGGATAGGCCACAACAAGGCGGCAGTGGCCTTGGCCAACAAGCTGGTGCGGATCTGTTGGGCGGTGTGGTGCCATGAGCGGCGTTTCAGCGGTGACTGGCAAAGCGTAAGGCCCGCCTGACGGCGGGGGTAATCAGTAAGGTGTGATGGTTTTCTTGTGGTTGTGGTGAGCAGCAGCACTGTCGGAACAGGCGAGTCCTGCAGCGGAACAAGGCCGATAACAATCATGATCCGTGTGATCGATTGAACGCTTGGCCCCCGCTGCGCGAACTACAGAATGGCCAGGGCGATAGTGCCCAGAACAGGCCGGATATACGAATGCAACCGCGCTGACGACAGGGTAGGAAAAGCTACTTCTCACTACTTGTGGGGAGAGTCCATATACGCATTGTTAGGTGCCATGCTGGAACTGCCCTCCATCACGAAGATGTTTTGCCAACTTATAGGCTGAAGCTCGAAAAATGTCATAGCGCGGAGAGTCATTCTCTACATAAATGATTTTTTCTGCATACAAGCTACAACCTGCGTCGTCTCTAAACGTGGCTAGCCCTTCTTGAACTACATTTTTGATCTGATCGGCGTCTAGGTGACCATGAGAGCAAGCTCCTTGGGCGGGAAGCATAACTAGCTCAGGATCAGTTATGACAGGGCTAAATTTAATGCCAAGAAGTATGTGTGACGGGCCTGTTATGTATGAAATGTAGTGGCATCCATCTTTAATGGTGAAGCCTGGCATAGCGTCCTCTGCTGGTACCTAACGATCAGGTTAAGGGGCGGCGGCACGCCGTCCCAGAGAGCGAAGCGAGCGATTTGAACCGCTTGTTAGCCGCTACTTACAGTACATTTTCATGCGTTGCTCAGATGCTGCTATTACTTGGCTGCTCGCGGGTTTTGAACGCAGGCACCAGATGGGGCCATCCTTCACAGTGCTCTGTGATACATAGTAAGGGCATCCACTATCGAGAACTTTTACGTTGTGAGTGGTCGACTCACAATTTAGAGCTGGAGTGCTTAAGGTTTGGTCTTTGGGTGGGTCTATATACTGGCAGTCAGATTTTTTTGTCCAAGCGGAGCCAGCTATGGTTCCGGCAGTACTCCTGATTTGTTCAAGCGTTTCTGCTGATGCTGGTGCAATTGCAGCTGGGCAGGATGCGAATTGACTTTTTACTTCGTCGCAGCCGGCAAGAAACAAAGCCATGAATGCAATGCTGATTTGAGTGGTGAGATGTTTCATGTGCAACTCCTTCTGCTTTTAGGGTTGTGTGGCTAACGTTTGGTTAAGGGGCCGCGGAACGCGGTCCCGAGCGAGCGCAGCGAGCGGCTTGAACCGCATGTTAGGCCGCGCCACGGATTTGTGCCGGCAGCATAACGTAAGTGCTCAGCGATGGTGGTGTGGTGTGAAAGCGCGTGCCGGGCTCACGGTTGAAACCTGTGATGGACGCGCATGCGCGAACCGGACGTTCCTTTGCGCATGTGAATAAACAGGTTACTTGGTGCAAATGGTTCGGGCCGGATTTGATTAGCCGCCGCGAACTTTCAGGATGAATACGCCAATTGTTATTTGAATGCATAACTTCCGTGTTTCCCGATTTCTGCTCTTACGCCTAACGATTAAGCTAAGGGGCGGCGGCACGCCGTCCCAGCGAATGAAATGAGCGACTTCAGCGACTTGTTATGTATTGGCCACACTCTTTGCGCCGAAAGGTATAAGTATAATGATTGATATAGTTGCAAGAGCGGTGTACCAGGCTGGAAATATGCTGAATGCATCAGTGTAAATGCTAAGCAATAGGGACATTGCTAGAGTAATAATTGCTAATATAGCGCCAAACTTTATCTCTTTGCCGTGGGTTCGCTTTCCTGTAGCTCGCCCAGCATAAAAAACTACGATGGCACTAATTGCAATATCTGTAAGTAGGTAAAAATTGTTTGAGGCTAGTTCGATGACAAAATTTTCGCTACTAAGATCTGCTCCTAGTAATACCCCGAATGCAATGCATAGGATTGTGCTGGTCAGGCTCGTAAGTAATACTGCAAAGCAAAGACCTATTAATAATCCTGCAAGCGGTCTGTACTCAATTTCGCCTTCTACATGAAGGTCGGAAGCAGGTGTTTTATATGCATCCACGGTATAACTCCGATATATAACGTTTGGTTAAGGGGCCGGCTTTAGCCGGTCCCGAGCGAGCGAAGCGAGTGGCTTGAACCGCATGTTAGGCCGCGCCGCGGATTTGTGCCGGCAGCATAACGTAAGTGCTCCGCGATGATGGAGTGTGGGGAAGGCGCGTGCCGGGTTTACGGTTGAAACCTGTGATGAGCGAGCATGCG
>NZ_JAUYNP010000219.1 GCF_030696055.1 Pseudomonas sp.
GTCCCGCGATGGCGGCGATAACGTCATCAAGAACCTCGCCGAACTGCGAGAAGGCGCGCCTGTGGTGCATATCGATCATGGCGTCGGCCGCTACCTGGGCCTGGTCACCCTGGAGATCGAAGGCCAGGCCGCCGAATACCTCGCCCTGATGTACGCCGAGGAAGCCAAGCTCTATGTGCCGGTGGCCAGCCTGCACCTGATCGCCCGCTACACCGGCAGCGACGACGCCCTGGCGCCGCTGCATCGCCTCGGCTCGGAAACCTGGCAGAAGGCCAAGCGCAAGGCCGCCGAGCAGGTGCGCGATGTCGCCGCCGAACTGCTGGACATCTACGCCCGCCGCGCCGCCCGCGAAGGCTACGCCTTTGCCGACCCCACAGTGGATTACGCCACCTTCAGCGCCGGCTTCCCCTTCGAGGAAACCCCGGACCAGCAAACCGCCATCGAAGCGGTGCGCGACGACATGCTCGCCGCCAAAACCATGGACCGCCTGATCTGCGGCGACGTCGGCTTCGGCAAGACCGAAGTGGCGATGCGCGCGGCCTTTATCGCCGTGCATGGCGGCAAGCAGGTGGCCGTACTGGTGCCCACCACCTTGCTCGCCCAGCAGCACTACAACAGCTTCCGCGACCGCTTCGCCGACTGGCCGGTCAAGGTCGAGGTGATGAGCCGCTTCAAGAGCGCCAAGGAAGTCGGCGATGCCGTGCAGCAACTGGCCGAGGGCAAGGTGGATATCGTCATCGGCACCCACAAGCTGCTGCAGGAAGACGTCAAGTTCAGCAACCTGGGCCTGGTGATCATCGACGAAGAGCACCGTTTCGGCGTGCGCCAGAAGGAACAGCTCAAGGCCCTGCGCAGCGAGGTGGATATCCTCACCCTCACCGCCACACCTATTCCGCGCACCCTGAATATGGCGGTCGCCGGCATGCGCGACCTGTCGATCATCGCCACCCCGCCGGCCCGGCGCCTGTCGGTGCGCACCTTCGTCATGGAGCAAAACAAGCCGACTATCAAGGAGGCGCTGTTGCGCGAACTGCTGCGCGGCGGCCAGGTGTACTACCTGCACAACGATGTGAAGACCATCGAGAAATGCGCCGCCGACCTGGCCGAACTGGTGCCGGAGGCGCGTATCGGCATCGGCCACGGGCAGATGCGCGAACGCGAGCTGGAACAGGTGATGGGCGACTTCTATCACAAGCGCTTCAACGTGCTGATCGCCTCGACCATCATCGAGACCGGCATCGACGTGCCCAGCGCCAACACCATCATCATCGAGCGCGCCGACAAGTTCGGCCTGGCCCAGCTGCACCAGCTGCGCGGCCGGGTCGGCCGCAGCCACCACCAGGCCTATGCCTACCTGCTCACCCCGCCGCGCAAGCAGATGACCGACGATGCGCAGAAGCGCCTGGAAGCCATCTCAGGCGCACAAGATCTGGGCGCCGGCTTCCTGCTGGCCACCCACGACCTGGAAATCCGCGGTGCCGGCGAGCTGCTCGGCGACGGTCAGAGCGGGCAGATCCAGGCGGTCGGTTTCACCCTCTATATGGAGATGCTCGAACGCGCGGTGAAGGCCATCCGCAAGGGCGAGCAACCCAACCTCGACCAGCCGCTCGGCGGCGGCCCGGAGATCAACCTGCGGGTGCCGGCGCTGATCCCCGAGGACTACCTGCCGGATGTGCATGCGCGGTTGATTCTCTACAAACGCATCGCCAACGCCGCCGACGAGGATGGCCTGAAAGAGCTGCAGGTGGAGATGATCGACCGCTTCGGCCTGCTGCCGGACCCGACCAAGCACCTGGTGCGCATCACATTGCTCAAGCTGCAGGCGGAGAAGCTCGGGATCAAGAAGGTCGACGCCGGCCCACAGGGCGGGCGCATCGAGTTCGCCGCCGACACCTGCGTCGACCCGCTGACCCTGATCAAGCTGATCCAGAGCGCGCCAAGCCGCTACAAGTTCGAAGGCGCGACAATGTTTAAATTCCAGGTGCCGATGGAGCGCCCGGAAGAACGCTTCAACAACCTCGAAGCGCTGTTCGAGCGCCTGATTCCCTCTACTTAAAGGACTGACCCATGCGCGCACTCCGCACCCTGGCCTTGCTGCCGCTTATCCTGCTTAGCTTGCTGAGCAGCACCCAGGCGTTGGCCGAAGGCCTGTACCAGGTGGAAGTCATAGTCTTTCGCCAGTCCAACGAGATGATTTCTGCCGGCCAACTGGCGCCGGATAACTGGGCGCAGAACGCCATGCCGGTCAATTCCAGCAACAGCCGCAGTACCAGCCTGAATGCCGAGGCCGGCAAGCTCAACCCGTCCAGCGGCTACCAGGTATTGCTGCATCAGGCCTGGTCGCAGAGCCCCGCCAGCAGCGTCGCCATCAGCAGCGGCGATGAGCAGTTCGGCCATTACCCCGTCGAGGGCAGCATCAGCCTGAAGCAGGGGCAACAGCTCGAACTGGACAGCGACATCTGGGTCAACCAGTTCGACGCCAGTGGTGCGCTCAGCGACAGCGAGCGCATCAAGCAGAACAGCCGGCTGAAAAGCGGTGAGCTGACTTTCCTGGATAACGGCAGCCTGGGCCTGCTGATTCGGGTCAGCCCGCTGTAAGGCGCGAGCCATACGAAAAAGGGCCGCATCGCGCGGCCCTCTTTATTTTACAGGTACTGACTCAGCTGCTTAGCACCCGGGCCAATACCGCCTTGACCGCCCCCATGCCCTCTTCCAGCACCCGCTCGATCTCCGCCATGCTGATCAAGGCCCTGGACTTGCCCGCCGCCGGGTTCACCACCAGCGCCAGGCAGGCATAGGGCAACTCCAGCTCGCGGGCCAGCGCCGCTTCCGGCATCCCGGTCATGCCCACTATGTCGCAGCCATCGCGCTCCATCCGGGCAATCTCGGCCGCCGTCTCCAGGCGCGGCCCCTGGGTACAGCCATAGATACCGTGCGTGCTGAACTCGCAGCGCTCGGCCGCCAGGGCGGCGGCCAATTTGCGCCGCAGACCGGCATCGTAAGGATGACTGAAGTCGATGTGGGTCACGTGCTCCAACTCACCTTCGAAATAAGTGTGCTCACGACCATAGCTGTAATCGATGATCTGATGCGGCACGCAGAAATGCCCGGTGCCCATGGACGCGTGAATGCCGCCCACCGCATTGACCGCGAGAATCACCTGGGCGCCCGCCTCGCGCAGCGCCCAGAGATTGGCGCGGTAATTGACCTGATGCGGCGCAATGCGATGGGGCTGGCCGTGCCGGGCGAGGAACAGCACCTCCTTGCCGGCGTACTGGCCGCGCAATACCGCCGCCGAAGGCGCGCCATAGGGCGTGTCGATATTCAGTGCCGCGGTGATGCTCAGGCCGTCCAATTTGGTCAGGCCGGTACCGCCGATAATGGCGTAGACAGTCATTCCAGCGTCCTCACTCTATGAGTTGCGCGGTGCGCAACGCGCCGAGCGCTTCCAGCCAGCGCGGCTCTTGCCGGTACTCGATCCCAGGGAAAGCCTGGCGGCGCATGCGCGCCAAGCCCACTGGCGCCACCACCATGAGGCGCTGCAAGGCACTCAAAGCCAACTCGGCCGCGGCCCTATCGTTGCAGACCAAGCCCATATCACAGCCCGCCGCGAGCGCCGCCTCGATACGGCACGCCGCATCGCCCACCACGTGGGCGCCGGCCATGGACAGGTCATCACTGAAGATCACGCCCTTGAAGGCCAGCTCGCCGCGCAGGATGTCCTGCAGCCAGCGCCGCGAGAAACCCGCTGGCTGGCTGTCGACCTGGGGATAGATCACATGGGCCGGCATCACCGCCGCCAGTTGCTGGCTCAGGCGGGCAAAAGGCTGCAGATCGACTGCGCGAATCTGCTCGAGGCTGCGCTCATCCAGGGGGATCGCCACATGGGAATCCGCCTCGGCCCAGCCGTGCCCCGGAAAGTGCTTGCCGGTCGCCGCCATGCCCGCCGCGTTCATGCCGCGAATAAAGGCACCGGCCAGCTGGGTGGCGCGCGCCGCATCGCCCTCGAAAGCCCGGCTGCCGACCACCGCGCTGCGCTGGTGATCCAGATCCAGCACCGGCGCGAAGCTCAGGTCCAAGCCGACCGCCAGCACCTCAGTGGCCATGATCCAGCCGCAGTGCTCGGCCAAGACTTCGGCATTGGTGTTATCGGCAATCGCACGCATCGCCGGCAGGCGCACGAAGCCCTGACGCAAACGCTGCACCCGCCCACCTTCCTGATCGACCGCCAGCAGCAGATCCGGGCGCACCGCGCGAATGGCTGCGGCCAGTTCACGCACCTGGCGCGGTGTCTCGATATTGCGCGCGAACAGAATCACACCGCCGACTTGCGGCTGGCGCAGGATCTGGCGATCCTCGGCCGTCAGCCAGGTACCGGCGATATCCAGCATCAATGAACCTTGCATGGGAGCACTCACAAGCAATCCTTAAATAAGCGGCATGGCCGCCCAGAGCGGGCATGGAGCCTCGTCGATCTGGACGACGCAGTGAAGGGGGACGCGCGGGAACAGTTCCAGCAAATCGGCGTTGCGCAGGCGCACGCAGCCATGGGAGCGCGGTACGCCCATGGGCTCGCTGTCCGGCGTGCCATGCAGATAGATATAGCGGCGGAAGGTGTCGACCGCCTCCAACCGATTGCGCCCGAGCTCGCAGCCGCTGAGCCAGAGGATGCGACTGAGAATCCAGTCGCGGCCGGGAAATTGCGCATGTAAAGCCGGCGACCAGACCTCGCCGGTCCAGCGCCGCCCACGTAGCACGGCACCCAGCGGCAAGCCTTCGCCTATCTTCGCCCGCACCCAATGCAGGCCGCGCGGCGTGCAGCCCGAGCCATGTTGCTCACCAGGACCATTGAGCGCCGTGGAAACCGGCAGGCGCAGCAGCAGTTGCCCGTTGGCAAAGCCATACAGGCACTGATCGGCGAGAGAAATATGCAGAAGATCGAGAGCAACCATGGGCAGCTAGCTTAGCGGATCGAACCCAGCAAGCCCACCCGGCGGCCTCAAACTTTGCTGGGGATAGCCGCCACCTTACTGCGGGGCTTGAGCTGGGCACTGGCCAACGCTTCGTCGGCCAGGCCGGTTTCCGAGCGCATGCCGGCAGCCAGGAAAGGCACCATCAGGCGCATCACCTGCTCGATCGAGGTATTCACCCCGAAATCGGTTTCCGCCATGGCGCGCAGCGCCTTGATCCCGGACATGCTGAAAGCCGCGGCACCCAGCATAAAGTGCACGCGCCAGAACAGTTCCAACGGCGGAATACGCGGGGCCGCCTCGTGCACCAGCAGCATGTAGCGGCGGAAGACCTTGCCGTACACCTCTTCCAGGTATTTACGCAGGTGGCCTTGGCTCTGGCTAAAAGCCAGACCCAGCAAGCGCATAAAGATCGACAGATCGTTGCC
Source organism: Pseudomonas sp. (assembly GCF_030696055.1). Classification (GTDB taxonomy): domain Bacteria; phylum Pseudomonadota; class Gammaproteobacteria; order Pseudomonadales; family Pseudomonadaceae; genus Aquipseudomonas. The sequence continues at coordinate 5,399 of NZ_JAUYNP010000219.1, forward strand.
ACTGCGCGGTTTAACCGCCAGCGCCAGCTCGACCAGGAGTTCGAGCAGATCTTCGAGAGACAGTTTGGTTTCGGGCTTGGCCTGGCGGCGATCCAGCTCGCGCTCGAGGCTTACGCAGAAGGGACCGAGAAAGCGCGAGAAAACCGCTTGGATCAAGGCCTTCTTCGAGCCGAAGTGATAGTTCACCGCAGCCAGGTTGACCCCGGCCTTGCTGGTGATCAAACGCAGAGAAGTTTCGGCGAAACCCTTCTCCGCAAACAACTGCTCTGCCGCATCGAGAATGCGTTCAACGGTTTCCGACTGGGCCATGACTCTTTTCATCTGAACAAACACTTGTTTGAAACATACGTTTCATCTGTCCGTCTTGTCAAGTCGGGCAAACCATCTTGTGGCTGATCGGTCACGGAAGCTGCGAAAAAAACCTCTGCAGATAATGCCTAGACGAACAGCGCAGGGCGCAAGTAACAGAGCAACCACAGAAGATTAGCGGCGAGCAAATTCAGTACAGAACAAAATACAAGGATTGCCAAGAGTGAATCACTGTATATAATTCCAGTCACTGTACAAAAAAACAGAGCCCACCATGCTTAAACTGACGCCCCGCCAAGCTGAAATTCTCGCCTTTATCAAGCAATGCCTTGAAGACAACGGCTATCCGCCTACCCGCGCGGAAATCGCTGTGAAGCTGGGCTTTAAATCACCCAACGCGGCCGAAGAGCATCTCAAGGCCCTGGCGCGCAAAGGCGCCATCGAGATGACCCCGGGTGCTTCGCGGGGCATTCGCATCCCCGGTTTCGAGCCCAATGCCGAGGAAGAAGAAGGCCTGCCGGTGATTGGCCGCGTCGCTGCCGGCGCACCGATTCTGGCGCAACAGCACATCGAAGAATCCTGCCGGATCAACCCGGAGTTCTTCCACCCCAGAGCCGACTACCTGCTGCGCGTGCGCGGCATGAGCATGAAGGACATCGGCATCTTCGACGGCGACCTGCTGGCCGTCCACACCACCCGCGAAGCCCGTAACGGCCAGGTGGTAGTGGCGCGCCTCGATGATGAGGTCACGGTCAAACGCTTCAAGCGTGAGGGCAACAAGGTCTGGCTGATCGCCGAGAATCCTGAATTCGCGCCCATTGAAGTGAACCTGGAAGAACAGGATTTGATTATCGAAGGCTTGAGCGTCGGCGTTATCCGCCGCTAGTGGAGGATTTATGCAGTTCCCGCAATCACTGAACCGTACACAACTGCCCTTGTTCGACGCCTTCCTGGCTTCGACAGCCAACCCGTTGCTGGCCGATGCAGCAGAATTGCCCTGGCAGGATGAAGCAGAGGCTTTCAGTGAAATGTCGCTGCGCGGCGCAGCCGGGCACTGCCTTAACCTGCTCGCCCCCATATTGCGGGAGTTGAGCGAGAACCACGACGAACGCTGGCTGACCCTGATCGCCCCGCCCTCCAGCCTGACCCAGGCCTGGCTGCGCGATGCGGGCTTGAACCGCGAACGCATATTGCTGCTGCATCCACGCGGCGAGCAAAGCGCGCTGGAACTGGCCCAGCAAGCCCTGAAACTCGGACGTAGTCATACGGTGGTCAGCTGGCTGCAGCCACTGGAGCGCCAGGCACGCCAACAGCTCGAGCAAGCCGCCCGGACCGGCAAGGCGCAGAGTTTAAATATCAGCCTGGGGTAAGACTCACGCACACAAGGGCTGTGCACGCTGACGCAATGAAGCGGGGAGCCAGCTATTGATGCGGGCAAAGCCTAGAGCAGGATGAGACTTTGCTTATACCTGCCAGCAATCAGTGCAGAACCCGTGGCCCTTCTTCTTGCTGAAAATTATTCTCAGCCAAGCGACCGGCCATTTGCACGCCGACATTGAGCATGGCCTTGGCCACTTCTACATGCTGGCCTTGCAGGAAAGCCTTGGCGTCAGCAGAAAAATCCAGCACCACCAACGACTCTTCATCCTCTGCGCGGCGCAAAGCGATGCGCCCATCAGGCAGTTCGACAATTTCCAGGAATGATGTAGGCATTGGCATTGCTCTCCACGAAAGGTCGGCATTGTAACAGTCGACCAAGGCTGCCCCTAGTCCACCGGTCCAATCGACTCTTACCACTCGCTCAGGGTTTCACGAAAACGTTGCGCCAGAGCCTTCAGCTGCTGACGCCATGCTTCCAGGGTGTCCCGCGCCAAGGGCGCGACCTCTTCATCCAGGCTGACCGCCGTGATCAACGGGGTGCCAGGATCGACCTTGGCCTTCTTGCTGGCTTGCGGTGGCTGGAACAGCTCGGCATAGGCCGAGAGCAATTGCGCAACCCAACTATCCGGAGACTGCGCCAGTTCGACCAACTCGCCCAACTCCTGGCTCGGCGCTGCCTCCAGCACCTCGGCAGTGAGAAAGCGTTCGGCACGGGGGGCCGCGCTATCAGGCAAACGGTAATAACCGGCGATCTCATGGCACAGCCCCAACAGGGCGCCATACAGATGGAACAGCGCCGCCTCGCGCTCAGCCTGGATCAAGGCCAGCGCATTCATGCTCTGGCCCTGCTCGGCCTTGCGCCAGGACTCCAGCGCCAGGCCGGCATAGAAGATTTTCTGGTTGGTACGGGTATAGAGTTCATGGGCCATGGTGGCACCCTCCACAACGGATCAGCTAAGCAGGCCGCTGAAAAACTATCTACGTTGTCGATACGGCGTTAAAAGCGCCCTCAAAATGCTCATTTACAACAGGTAAACTCCGCTTTTTCGGCCACTTTTGCCTTGTCTCGACTGCCTCGCCTACATTTTTCAACGGCCTGCTAAGCATACGCGCGCCGGCAAGCTGCTGGCGCGCCCTTAGTCCGATCAGCGCTTGTCTTCGACTTTCCACTTAGCGCCGTCATAGAAGGCACGCCAGCCAGTCGGCTTGCCATCGACCTCGGTCTGCACGTACTGCTCCTTGGTCTTGCGGCTGTAACGGATCACTGCCGCGCGGCCTTCCGGATCTTTCTTCGGCGCATCGCAGAGGAAGTGATACTTAGGATCGATCTCGTCCTTATGCGGAGTCAGCTCCAACACCAAAGGCGCGCGGGTTTCGCGGTTCTTCGGGAACTGGCTGGCGGCCAGAAACAGACCCGATGCGCCGTCGCGCAGGATATAGGTGTCGTTGACCTTCTCGCACTTGAGCTCCGGCATCTTCACCGGGTCCATCTTCGGAGGCGCCGCCTCACCGCTTTTCAGCAGTTTGCGGGTGTTCTTGCACTCGCTATTGGTGCAACCGAAGAACTTGCCGAAACGCCCGGTTTTCAGCTGCATCTGGCTGCCGCACTTGTCGCACTCCAGGCTCGGGCCTTCGTAGCCCTTGATCCGGTACTGCCCCTGTTCGACTTCATAGCCCGAGCAATCCGGGTTATTGCCGCAGATATGCAACTTGCGGGTCTCGTCCAGCAGATAGGCATCCATGGCGGTCGAACAGATCGGGCAACGGTGCTTGCCCAGCAATACCAGGGACTCGGACTCGCCTTCATCATCCGCGGCAATTTCATCGCCCGGGACCAGGTTCACCGTGGCTTTGCAGCGCTCTTTCGGCGGCAGCGCATAGCCGGAACAGCCGAGGAACACGCCCGTGGAGGCGGTACGAATGGTCATAGGCCGAGCGCAATCGCGGCACGGGATATCGGTCAGGGTCGGCAGATTGGCGCGCATGCCACTGCCGCTGGCTTCGGCCACTTCGAGCTTCTTCTTGAAGTCACCGTAAAACTCATCGAGCACATGCTTCCACTCGCGCTCGCCCTGGGCCACATCGTCCAGGTGCTCTTCCATGCCGGCGGTAAAGCCGTAGTCCATCAGGTTGGAGAAGCTCTCAGCCAGGCGCTCGGTGACTATGTCGCCCATCTTCTCGGAATAGAAGCGCCGGTTATGCAGGGCTACGTAGCCGCGGTCCTGGATGGTCCCGATGATCGCCGCATAGGTCGATGGTCGACCAATACCGCGCTTCTCCATTTCCTTGACCAGGCTGGCTTCGGAATAACGCGCCGGCGGCTTGGTGAAGTGCTGGCTCGGATCGAGCTTGATCAGCTTGAGCGCTTCGCCCTGGCTCATGTCCGGCAGCACATCGTCATCGCCCGGCTTGCTCAGCTGCGGCAATACCCGGGTGTAACCGTCGAACTTGAGGATACGACCCTTGGCGCGCAGCTCGAACTGCGCGGCGGTGACTGTCACTGTGGTGGACAGGTACTCGGCCGGCGGCATCTGGCAGGCGACGAACTGGCGCCAGATCAGCTCGTACAAGCGCTCGGCGTCACGCTCCATACCGGACAGCTGAGTGGGCTTGAGGTTGACGTCGGACGGGCGAATCGCTTCGTGCGCCTCCTGCGCCCCCTCTTTGCTGCTGTAGGCAATCGGCTCGGCCGGCAGGTACTTCTTGCCGAACTCGCCCTGGATAAAGTCACGCACCATGCTCACGGCGTCGGCCGAGAGGTTGGTCGAATCGGTACGCATATAGGTGATGTAACCCGCCTCATACAGACGCTGGGCCATCATCATGGTCTTCTTCACCCCGAAGCCGAGACGGTTACTGGCCGCCTGCTGCAGGGTGGAGGTAATAAAAGGTGCCGACGGCTTGCTGCTGGTCGGTTTGTCTTCGCGCTTGGCGATGCTGTAGCTGGACGCTTTGAGCGTGGCCAGGGCCGCCATGGCCTGGGCTTCATTCAGCGGCTTGAAGGCAGCGCCGTTCTCGCGAGCCACTTCAAAGCGCACATTGACGCCTTTGGCGGTGCCCAGATCGGCGTGCACTTCCCAGTATTCCTCGGGGACGAAGGCGCGGATCTCTTTTTCGCGCTCCACCACCAGCTTCACCGCTACCGACTGCACACGACCGGCAGACAGGCCGCGGGCGATCTTGGCCCACAACAGCGGCGAGACCATATAGCCCACTACGCGGTCGAGGAAACGCCGCGCCTGCTGGGCATTGACCCGGTTGATATCCAGCTCGCCAGGCTTGGCGAAGGCTTCCTGGATGGCTTTCTTGGTGATTTCGTTGAACACCACGCGCTTGTAGCGGCTGTCGTCGCCCCCTATGGATTCGCGCAGGTGCCAGGCAATGGCTTCCCCCTCGCGATCCAAGTCGGTTGCGAGGTAGATGGTGTCAGCATCCTTGGCCAAACGGCGCAGCTCTTCGACCACCTTCTCCTTGCCGGGAAGGATCTCGTACTTGGCCTTCCAGCCATGCTCCGGGTCGACGCCCATGCGGGCGAACAGCTGACGCTTGGATTTTTCCTTGGGCGACAACGCCGGCACTTCGCCCGCAGCGGCCTTAGCACGCTTAGCCGGCTCTTTAGCCGTGCTCGCCGAGCCACTGGTGGGCAGGTCACGGATATGGCCGATGCTCGACTTCACCACGTACTCGTTGCCCAAGTACTTGTTGATGGTCTTGGCCTTGGCCGGGGATTCCACGATGACCAGCGATTTGCCCATGGATTGGAAAATTCCTGAAATTCGATAAATAAATGCGGAAGGCGCGCAGCTGCCTGCTAGCGCGGCACCGCTATATATAGTGGTGGTTAAGCCGAGGTCAAGCGCAGCAATGCCCAGCTATCCGCTCAAGGCTTGGTAAAAACTGCGGTTTCAGCCTGAATCAAAGCAAAGCGCGGAACGCTTTCGCCGTCCACTTCGACGCTTTCGCAAAACATCTCCAACGGCCTTACCCACAGGCCGTAATCGCCGTACAGCGCCTGATAGACCACCATCTGCTGCTCCGTCTCGGAGTGCTGGGCCACACCAAAGACGCGGTATTCGGGGCCTTTGTAGTGGCGGTAGAGACCTGGTTGCACCTGCATGGCTGAATTCCTCGAAAATTTTCCGCCGACAAACAAAAACCGGGGCACAGGCCCCGGTTTTTCCGTTTCTTACACCTAAAGCTTAGAGGCGCTCGAATACGGTGCTGATGCCTTGACCGAGGCCAATACACATGGTGGACACACCGAAGGTGCCGCCATTCTGCTTCATCACGTTCAGCAGGGTACCGGAGATACGCGCACCGGAACAGCCGAAGGGGTGACCCAGGGCGATAGCGCCGCCGTGCAGGTTGACCTTCTCTTCCATCTTATCGAGCACTTTCAGGTCCTTCAGCACAGGCAGAGCCTGGGCGGCGAAGGCTTCGTTGAGCTCGAAGAAGTCGATGTCGTTGATGCTCAGACCGGCGCGCTTGAGGGCTTTCTGGGTGGCCGGTACTGGACCGTAACCCATGATCGCCGGATCCACACCGGCCACCGCCATGGCGCGAACCACGGCCATCGGCTGAATGCCGAGATCCTGGGCGCGCTGGGCGCTCATGACTATCATGCAGGAAGCGCCGTCGGTGATCTGCGAGGAAGTACCAGCAGTCACTGTGCCGCCTTTCGGATTGAACGCAGGCTTCAGGGCAGCCAGGCTTTCCAGGGTGGTCTCCGGACGAATGGTTTCGTCGAAATCGAAGACTTTCAGGAAGCCATTCTCGTCGTAGCCTTGCATCGGGATGATTTCATCCTTGAACTTGCCTTCGACTGTGGCCTTGTGCGCCAAACGGTGCGAACGCTCACCGAAGGCGTCCTGCTGCTCACGGCTGATGCCATGCATCTTGCCGAGCATTTCCGCGGTCAGACCCATCATTCCCGACGCCTTGGCGGCGTACAGCGACAGGTGCGGGTTCGGATCGACGCCGTGCATCATGCCGACGTGACCCATGTGCTCCACACCGCCGATGACGAATACGTCGCCGTTGCCGGTCTGGATCGCCTGCACGGCAGTGTGCAGGGCGCTCATGGAGGAGCCACACAGACGGCTGACAGTCTGACCAGCAGCGGTGTGCGGGATCTGGGTCATCAGCGACGCCATGCGCGCGATGTTCCAGCCCTGCTCCAGGGTCTGGTTGACGCAGCCCCAGATCACGTCTTCCACTTCGGCCGGATCGACCTTGGTGTTACGCGACAGCACGCCGCTGATCAGGTTGGCCGACAGGGTTTCGGCACGGGTATTGCGATGCATGCCGCCCTTGGAACGACCCATCGGGGTACGACCGAAGTCGACGATGACTGCATCTCTAGGATTCAGGCTCATAAATTCACTCTCGCTCTAGTCTGTCCGCGATTAACCGAAAAACTTCTGGCCCTTAGCGGCCATTTCGCGAAGCTTGGCAGTCGGGGTGTACAGCGCGCCCAGATCGGCGTACTTGTCGGCCAGGGCAACGAACTCGGCTACACCGAGGGTATCGATGTAACGCAGCGCACCACCGCGGAACGGCGGGAAGCCGATGCCGTAGATCAGGCCCATATCGGCCTCGGCAGCGGTATCAACGATGCCGTCTTCCAGACAACGCACGGTTTCCAGACACAGCGGGATCATCATGAAGTTGATGATGTCCTCATCGGTCACTTCACGCTGCTCGGCCACGATGGACTTGAGCAGTTCGTAAGCCTGCGGGTCAATGACCTTTTTCGGCTTGCCGCGCTTGTCCATTTCGTAGACGTAGAAACCCTTGCCGTTTTTCTGGCCCAGGCGATTGGCTTCGTACATCACGTCGACCGCGGTACGGCCTTCGACCGCCATGCGATCCGGGAAGCCTTCAGCCATCACGTCACGGCCATGGTGACCGGTGTCGATACCGACCACGTCGGACAGGTACGCCGGGCCCATGGGCCAGCCGAACTTCTCCATGACCTTGTCGATACGCACGAAGTCGACGCCGAACGCCAGCAACTTGGAGAAGCCGCCGAAGTACGGGAACAGCACGCGGTTGACCAGGAAGCCCGGGCAGTCGTTGACCACGACAGGGGTCTTGCCCATCTTCTTGGCGTAGGCAACGGTGGTGGCGACCGCCACTTCGCTGGACTTCTCGCCACGGATGACTTCGACCAGCGGCATCATGTGCACCGGGTTGAAGAAGTGCATGCCGACAAAGTTTTCCGGACGCTTGAGGGCCTTGGCCAGCAAGCTGATGGAGATGGTCGAGGTGTTGGACGCGAGGATAGCGTCTTCCTTAACCATGCCTTCCACTTCGGCCAGCACTATCTGCTTGACCTTGGGGTTCTCGACCACGGCTTCGACTACTATGTCGACAGCGCCGAAGTCGCCGTAGGACAGGGTCGGGCGAATGGCGGTGAGGGCTTCGGCCATCTTCGCCGGGGTCATGCGACCCTTGGCAACGCGGCCGCCGAGCAGCTTGGAAGCCTCGGCCAGACCCATCTGGATACCCTCTTCACGGATATCCTTCATCAGGATCGGGGTGCCCTTGGACGCAGACTGGTAGGCGATACCGCCGCCCATGATGCCGGCGCCGAGTACGGCAGCCAGTTTTACGTCTTTGGCGATTTCGTCGTGGTGCTTGGCCTTCTTCTTCAGTTCCTGATCGTTCAGGAACAGACCGATCAGGCTGGCAGCCACCGGGGTCTTGGCCAGCTTGACGAAGCCAGCGGCTTCCACTTCCAGTGCTTTATCGCGGCCGAGGTTGGCGGCTTTCTGGATGGTCTTGATCGCTTCGACCGGCGCCGGGTAGTTCGGGCCGGCCTGGCCAGCCACGAAACCCTTGGCGGTTTCGAAGCACATCATTTGCTCGATGGCGTTGAGCTTGAGTTTTTCCAGCTTCGGCTGACGCTTGGCCTTGTAATCCAGCTCGCCGGAAATGGCGCGCTTGACTAGGTCCAGAGCCGCGGCCTGGAGCTTGTCGGCTGCTACAACTGCATCGACAGCGCCGACTTTGAGGGCGTCGGCCGCTTTGTTTTCTTTGCCAGCGGCGATCCACTCGACGGCGTTATCGGTACCGATAACCCGCGGTAGACGCACGGTGCCGCCAAAACCTGGGTAGATGCCCAGTTTGACTTCCGGCAGGCCAACCTTGGCGCCTTCGGCCATGACGCGGTAATCCGCCGCCAGGCACATTTCAAAACCACCGCCCAGGGCGATGCCATTGATTGCGACCACAGTCGGGACATTGAGGTCTTCAAAATCACTGAAGATCTTGTTGGCTTCGAGGTTGCCAGCCACCAGCTCTTCGTCGGACAGCTTGAAGCTGTCGACGAACTCGGTGATGTCGGCGCCGACGATAAATACGTCTTTGCCACTGGTGACAATCACGCCCTTGATCGAACCATCGGCCTTGATCGCATCAACGGATTGACGCAGTTCATTGAGGGTATGACGGTTGAATTTGTTGACGGATTCACCCTTGAGGTCGAATTTCAATTCGACGATGCCACTCTCAAGAGCCTTAACCGTGATGGCTTTACCTTCGTAAATCATCAACTGATCTCCACGGTATGGAAGCTGAACAGTACACATCGGAGCCAACCAGCGAGCTACTCAACGGCATAGCCGTTTGAGCGTAGCCCCAATCAGCCTGGCACACCCACCGACGCGATAATCGGGCTGTATAGGCGTCGTCTTAACAGACAAACACTCAATTCATACGCCCGTTTGATTTGGGTGTGCACACCTTCAAGGAAAAGCCACAACTTGTCAATTGGCCTGTAATGGCTTGTTCGCCGTACAAAAAGTTACGTTGCGCGGCAGGCAAACTGTGAGGCGATCAGGCGAGCATTGGCGGCGATAAACAGCCATTCAGCGCACCTCTGGCGGGTAAGCCTGATCCAGTGCCTACCTAGCAAAATGCTCTGGCTCCGGGTACAGTCGCGCCCATACAGCCGTTTTAGACCGGTTGTAGCCACAACAAAAACAATTAGAGCCCGCCTTAAGGGCACATGGAGTTTCCTTATGTCGAGCCGCCTGCTTGCCAGCGCCTTGAGCACCCTGCTCGCTATCACCCTGCCCCTGTTCAGTGCCGCCAGCCAAGCCGCCGACCCCGCTGCCAGCCTGCTGGAACTGCATCAGCTGCGCCTGGCTGCGCAGAAAAGCCTGGGCGATTTCTATATGTTCAACGGCATGGAGGGCGATCAACGCTACGAGCGGATGATCGATGAGTCGCTCACCCAGGCGAGAACTCATCTGGGCGCACTGACGGAGATGCCAGGAGAGAGCTCCAAGGCCCTGCGCTCGCAACTGGAGCAGCAGTGGCAAGGCTACCAAATCGACCTCAACAAGCTCACCAACGCCCTGAAAACCCAGGGTTTTACCGACCTGCAGCCGGTGGCCGACCTGGCCGGGCGTAACCAGCAGTTGATGAGTTTGAGCCAGGAGCTGTACAACAAGATGCAGCAGGAAAGCGGCTACAGCGTGCCGCCCCTGACCCAACGCAGTCGCGAGCAAAGCCTGCTGATGCAAGCCATTGCGGTTGACTATGCCTCGCGCAGCGCATCGGTGGGGGCGACCTTTATGGGCGGCGGTGAAGCCCGCCCGATCGAGGAACTGGTCAGCGAATTCGCCAGCAAGATGACCGCACTGGAGAAGGAACCCAAGAACAGCCCGCAGCTCAAGCAGTCGTGGAGCGGTGTGAGCACCAAGTGGCGCTATATTGAGAAATCACTGATCAACTACAACGAGAACAGCGTGCCGTTCCTGGTCAACAAATACTCCGACACCATTATTCAGGGCACCGAAGCGATTTCCAGCCAGTACGCCGCGGCCAAACTCTAGGTCGCCCGCCTTCGCTTTACCGGCCTGCCTGGCCGTTTTCCAGCCCAGCCCTCGCGCTGGGCTTTCTTTATATGGCCTGCCATCCATGGCGACCACCCTTCGGGCCGTCGCTACGCGACGTTAAAAATTGCTCCAGGCAATTTTTTGCTCAGGCTTTTTCCTGCAAGAAATCCACCACCCGCTGCAGGGCCTCGGTTTCGCCACGCTCGCCCCAGCACAGAGCCAGCATCTGCGCAGTCGCTTCGACCTTGAAGACATCCGCCGGCAGCTTGCGCAAATGCGCCAACAACGCCTCATCCGCACAGGGCTCACGCCATTTATTCAGCCACTGCCCCGGTTCTGTCTGCCAATAGCACCAACTGTCTTGCTGGCCACGCCGGCGGGCACGGTGATATTGCGGGCAGGTGCCGGGCGGCTGACGCGCCAACCAGTGCGGCCACTCCTGGCGCGACAACTGCATAGCCACCCCCAGGCGCCGCGCTTGCAAGCGCACATCCATCTGCCCACGCTGACGCCGCGACGGCACCAGCCAAGCCAACGGACTGAGCGCAAAGGCCAGCAGAACTAAGAGTATCCAGGGAGTCATATCGTTATCTCACAGGCAAAAGCCTGTCATCAGCGCTCAGGACAGCCATACTTGAACTATCGATCCCCCGCACAAGGAGTCACCCATGCCCTACGAGCACATTCTGGTCGCCGTCGATCTAACCGAAGAATGCGACCCGGTCATGCACCGCGCGCAGAAGCTGGCGGCCAGCAGCGGGGCCAAATTGTCGGTGGTGCATATAGTCGAGCCCATGGCCATGGCCTTCGGTGGCGACGTGCCCATGGACTTGTCGATGCTGCAACAGCAGCAGTTTGATCAGGCCCGAGAGCGGCTGGACAAGTTCGCTGGCAAATACCCGGCACTGACGGCCGACCAACGGCACCTGGCCTACGGCCAACCCCGCCAGGAAATCCACCGCCTGGCCGGGGAGCAGAATTGCGACCTGATCATAGTCGGCAGTCACGGCCGCCATGGCCTGGCCCTGCTGCTCGGCTCCACCGCCAATGACGTGCTGCACGGCGCCCCCTGCGATGTGCTGGCCGTGCGCTTGAAAAAGCCCGAATAACCGCAGCGCTTGGCGAATGCCCTTAGGGCCACTCGCCAAGCGACCCTCAATCGGCGCCGTCACCCGAGCTCATCACCAGCGGGCGAATCTTCTGCAACTGGGTTTCCAGCGAGTAGCTCATGCTCGATGACATCGAGAAGAAGGTCAGGAAGGCCTTGAGGTTGGAGTCGCCTTCACAGGTGTCGTGGATGCGCTGCCAGAACGCCTGATTGACCAGCTGCAGCTGCTGGAACATGCGCACCAGCCCCTTCAGTTCCCAATCGGCATGCCGCCCTTCACGGAAATTGAAATATTGCCGCGTCAGGTACAGCGACACGGTGCGCAGGGTGAACTCCTGATTGCTGGCGAACGGCAGGTGGTTCTGCGCCATGGGCCTGAGCTTGCCCAGCACAGGGCAGGCGCTGGTGGCCATGATCACCCCCAGCAGCGCACGCAGGCCCTCCTCCAGGCTCACCAGTTTGGTGTACTCACGCTCGGGCGTACGCACCCAGACCGAGGCCTTCTTGAAGGCCGGCAAGCCGTGGAAGTCCTCGATCACCTTATGCAGATCGACCGCCGCCGGACAATGGCTGAAATTGTCCTTGCTCAACGGGCAATTGCTGCACTGCTGGTACTCCAGGCGCGTCCAGGCCGGCGCAGCCTGGGCCACAGCGGCCTCGTAACCACGATCCAGTTCGATGCAATAGTTGAACTGGTGATTGTCGTCGAGGGTAATGCGGTACTCGATGGCCATGGATGTCTCCGCCAGACTTCTTAAGGTTCTGTTTGAGGCTATTGCGCAGGTTTCAACGCAGGGCTCAGCCTTCCAGCTCGGCCCAGCGCTCAACCAATTGCTCCAGTTCATGCTGCAAGGCTTGCAAGCGCGCCAGCGCCTCGGCGGTTGTTGCCGCAGGCTGCTGGTAGAACTCGGGGGCCCCTATCTGCGCCTGCAAAACGGCCACCTGGGCTTCCACCACGTCGATCTGGCCGGGAATGGCTTCCAACTCGCGCTGCAATTTGTAACTCAGCTTCTTCTTGCCGCTGGCACTGGCCGCGGCCGGCTCTGGCGTAACCGGCGTTTCGACCACCGCAGAGGCTAGCTCAGGCTTGCCGGCTTTGCTTTCACCGACGCCGAGCAGGCGCGGCGAACCACCCTGGCGCAGCCAATCCTGATAACCACCGACATACTCGCGAACCAGACCCTCGCCCTCGAACACCAATGTGCTGGTCACCACGTTATCGAGGAAGGCCCGATCGTGGCTGACCATCAATACGGTGCCGGGGAAGGTCAGCAGCACTTCTTCCAGCAGCTCGAGGGTTTCCACATCCAGGTCGTTGGTCGGTTCGTCCAGCACCAGCAAGTTGGCCGGCTTGCTGAACAGCTTGGCCAGCAACAGACGCGCCCGCTCGCCGCCCGACAAGGCCTTGACCGGCGTGCGTGCGCGCTGCGGGCTGAACAGGAAGTCGCCCAGGTAGCTCAAGACATGCCGGTTCTGCCCATCGATCTCGATAAAGTCGCGGCCTTCGGCGACGTTGTCGATCACCGTTTTTTCCAGATCGAGCTGATGGCGCAACTGGTCGAAATAGGCCACGTCGATCCGCGTACCCTCGGTCACAGTGCCGCTGGTGGGTTGCAAGCCACCGAGCATCAGCTTCAGCAGAGTGGTCTTGCCGGTGCCATTGGCCCCCAGCAGGCCGATGCGGTCGCCGCGCTGCAGCACCATGGAGAAGTCCTTGATCAGGAACGGGCCGTCCGGGTGGGCGAAGCTGACGTTCTCCAGGACCATGACCTGCTTGCCGGACTTGTCCGCCGTTTCCAACTGGATATTGGCCTTGCCGGTGCGTTCACGGCGTTCGCTGCGCTCGACGCGCAGGGCTTTCAGGGCGCGCACCCGGCCTTCGTTACGGGTGCGGCGGGCCTTGATGCCCTGGCGAATCCACACTTCTTCCTGAGCCAGGCGCTTGTCGAACAGGGCGTTGGCGGTTTCTTCGGCCGCCAGGGTGGCTTCTTTGTGCACCAGAAAGCTGGCGTAGTCGCCGTTCCAGTCGATCAAGCCGCCGCGATCCAGTTCGAGAATGCGCGTGGCCAGGTTTTGCAGGAAGGAGCGGTCGTGGGTGATAAACAGCACCGCGCCCTGGAAGCCGCTCAAGGCCTCTTCCAGCCAGGCGATGGCGCCGATATCCAGGTGGTTGGTCGGTTCGTCGAGCAGCAGCAGGTCCGGCTCACACACCAGCGCCTGAGCCAGCAACACGCGACGACGCCAGCCACCGGACAGCTCGGCCAGGGTCTTGTCGGCCGGCAACTGCAGACGGCTCAGGGTGCTGTCCACCAGTTGCTGCAAGCGCCAGCCATCACGGGCTTCGAGGTCGTGCTGAACGTGCATCAGCTTGTCCAGATCGGCCTCGTTATGGATGTTCTGGCTCAGGTGGTGGTACTCGGCGAGCAGCGCACCAACGCCATCCAGGCCTTCGGCGACTACATCGAACACCGTACGCTCGTCGGCCAGCGGCAGTTCCTGCGGCAATTCGCCGATTTTCAGCCCGGGCGCGCGCCAGACGGAGCCGTCGTCGGGCTTCTGATCGCCCTTGACCAGCTTCATCATGCTCGACTTGCCAGTGCCATTGCGGCCGATGATGCACACCCGCTCACCACGGGCAATTTGCCACGACACCTTGTCCAACAGCGGCATAGCGCCGTAGGCCAGGGAAACATCGGTGAATTTGAGCAGGGTCATGGCACGCCTCAACAAGTACGACAGGTATAAACGGCGCAACGCGGAGAATGGCCGAGTAGATGGGTTTGCATCTACTCAGGCCGTCCCGCTTGGCTGAATCACCAGAAAAATCATTTGCAACGGCCTTTTGCCAGTCGCAAAAACAGGGCGCGCATTCTAACCGAGAAGCGCCCGGGCATCGCGGGCTTTTTTATGGCCCGCCATCCCTGGCGGCCACCCTGCGGGCCGTCGCTGTGCGACGTTAAAAATGGCTCCCGGCCATTTTTTCGCCAGCCGCCATTGCGCCTTCTCCGCACACCGGCAAAAGACTAAGCTAGACGGATCGAGCGTCTCCAACCTGGAAGTGTCATGCGTGGTTTTCTGCTAAGCCTGTTTGCCTGTTGTCTGGTCTCCACCCTCAGTCTTTCTGCGGCCCATGCAGCGACCCTGGCGCAACAGCGGCAGTACTATGATCAGGCCAAAGCCGCCCTGGCCAAAGGCGATAAAGGCCCCTACCAGCGCTATGCCAGCGTCCTGCGCGACTATCCGCTGGAGCCCTACCTGGCCTATGACGAGCTGACCGCTCGGCTGAAATGGGCGAGCAACGACGAAATCGAGAAATTTCTCGCCGAGCACGGCGACCTGCCGCAAATCGGCTGGATGAAACTGCGTTGGCTGCGCTGGCTGGCCGAACGCGGCGAATGGCAGAGCTTTATCAACCATTATGATCCGGCGCTGAACTTCACCGAACTCGATTGCCTGTACGGCCAATACCAGCTGGGCCATGGCATGCGCGCCGAAGGCTTCGCCACCGCGGAAAAGCTCTGGCTGGTGGGTAAATCCCAACCCGAAGCCTGTGACCGCCTGTTCGAGCGCTGGGCCGCCGCGGGCCAGCTCAGCGAACAGAAACGCTGGGAACGCGCCAGACTGGCCGCCGAGGCCCGCAATTACGGCCTGGTCACCCACCTGATCAAGACAATGCCGACCCTGGGCAACCACGGCAAGATGCTCCTGCAGGTGGCGCAGAAACCCGAACTGCTCAAACAGACCGCGCGCTTTGGCCAAACCGACCCAGCCATGGCCGATGTGGTCGGCCTGGGCCTGCGTCGCCTGGCCCGACAAGACCCGGAAACCGCCCTGCGCCTGCTGGATGGCTATGCCACGCGGATGAAGTTTTCCAGCGCGGCGAAAGTCGCCATCGCCCGGGAAATCGGCCTGAGCCTGGCCAAGCGCTTCGACCCGCGCGCCCTGCAGGTCATGGCCAAATATGACCCGGAGCTGCGCGACAACACCGTCAGCGAATGGCGCGCCCGCTTGCTGCTGCGCCTGGGCCGCTGGGATGAAGCCAATCAACTGACCCGGCAGATGCCTGAAGAACTGGGCAAGACCAATCGCTGGCGTTACTGGCAGGCACGCAGCCTGCAACTGGCGCAACCCAACAGCCAGGAACCCAAGGCGCTGTACCAGGCACTGGCCAAGGAACGGGATTTCTACGGTTTTATGGCCGCCGACCAGGTGCAGGCACCCTACCAGCTGAATAACAAGCCCCTGGCCTTGAGCCCGAAAACCGTGCAGAAGGTGCGCAATTCGGCTGCCATTCGCCGCGCCCTGGAGTTCCACGCCCGCGGCCAGATCGCCGACGGCCGGCGCGAGTGGTACAACGTCAGCCGCCTGTTCAGCCGTGATGAAATGGTCGCCCAGGCGCGCCTGGCCTATGACATGGGCTGGTACTTCCCGGCCATTCGCACCATCAGTCAGGCGCAGTACTGGGACGACCTGGACGTGCGCTTCCCCATGGCCCACCGCGACGTGCTGGTGCGCGAGGCGAGGAATCGCGACATTCATTCCAGCTGGGTATTCGCCATCACCCGCCAGGAAAGTGCCTTTATGACCGACGCCAAGTCCGGGGTCGGCGCCATGGGCCTGATGCAGCTGATGCCCGCCACCGCCAAGGAAACCGCCAGACGCTTCGGCATTCCCCTGTCGTCGCCGAAGTTGGCCTACCGGCCGGAGATCAATATTCAGCTGGGCGCCGCCTACCTGAGCCAGATCTACGGCCAGTTCAACGGCAACCGGGTACTGGCTTCCGCCGCCTACAACGCCGGCCCAGGGCGCGTGCGCCAGTGGCTGCGCGGCGCCGATCACCTGTCTTATGACGTGTGGATCGAGAACATCCCCTTCGACGAGACCCGCCAATACGTGCAGAACGTGCTGTCCTACTCGGTGATCTACGGCGAGAAGCTCAATGCGCCGCAGCCACTGGTGGCCTGGCACGAGCGCTATTTCGATCAATAAGCTTTAGCTGCAAGTTGCTCAGTGTGGGTTGCTCAGGCAGCCCATCGAGTTTTTACTTGCAGCTTATGGCTTGAGGCTTGCCGCTTACTCCAACACCTCAACCGGCATATCCAGCGTCAACCGCCCCTCGCCGCAAGCGATCAGGTTCTGCCCGAAATACACCTCGCCCTCTCGTTCGCGATAGCTCTTGAGCGTATTCAAGGGTTCGCGATCGGCGCTGCGCTCGCCCGTCTGCGGGTCGAGGGTGGTCATGATGCAGCGCGAACAGCCCTTGACCACGCGAAACTCCAGCTCGCCGATGCGAATGCGCTTCCAGCCGTCTTCGGCATAAGGTTCGCTCCCGGCCACCACCAGGTTCGGGCGGAAGCGCAGCATCTGCAGGGGTCGACCGACCCGCGCCGACAGATCATCCAGCGAAGCCTGGCCGATCAGCAGCAAGGGAAAACCATCGGCGAAGGCCACCTTCTCACCCGGCTCGGCATAGCCGGTATCGACCTGGCGCGCGCGTGACTCCGGCACCTGCACCAGGCGGCAGGCGCGGCCGAGCCACTGGCTCAACCACAGGGCCGCGGCCTCGCCGGCATCCGGCACCTGCAGGCTGTCGCGCCAAATGGTCACGCCGCGCAGCGCGGCCTGCGGCCCCGGCACGGCCACCAGCAAGTCCGGCATGCCCGGCGCACTCAACAGCAGCCGCTCGGCGCCTTGCCAGCGCGCGCGTAACTGGGTCATCTGCGCCAGCAGACGCTGAGTCAGAAAGCGCCCGCTCTCGGCATCAACTACCATCCAGCGACGGTCCCCGAGCACGCCCAAGGCATCCAGCGCGGTCTCCTGCAAGGATTCGCCCGCGGCCGATTTCAGTGGATAACGGTACAACCCGGAGAGATGCAACATGAGCCCGCTTTCCCTTTGGCAAAACGCCCTTATACGAGTAACCCGCCGCGCCCACAAGCCTGCACTGTTGTTGCCCCTGGCGCTGCTACTGAGCGCCTGCAGCGGCAGCCCGCCGGAAAACCTGGGTAGCCATGACGGCCACCTGACGCCCTGCCCCGACTCGCCCAACTGCGTCAACAGCCAGGCCGGCGATGCCGAGCACTTTATCGCCCCCTTGCCGCTCAAGGGCTCGGCGCAACAGACCCAGGCGCTGCTCAAGCAAGTGCTCGCCAGCGAACCACGGGTACGTCTGGTAGAGGAAGCGCCGGGTTATCTGCGCGCGGAGTTCAGCAGCAAGCTGATGCGCTTTGTCGACGATGTGGAGTTTTTGATCGGTGAGTCCGCCGTGGATGTGCGTTCGGCCTCGCGCCTGGGTTATGCCGACTTCGAGGTCAACCGCAAGCGCATCGAGCAGCTGCGTCAGCGTCTTGCCCAGCAGCCCTGAGCAGGCTCAGGGCTAGCAGCGCTGTTCAAGTCGCAGGCTCGTCGAGCATCAGGCGCTCGCGAATCACGTCGACCAGTTTGTCCGGCTGGAACTTGGAGAGGAAGTTGTCGCAGCCGACCTTTTTCACCATGGCTTCGTTGAAGCTGCCGGACAACGAGGTGTGCAGCACTATATAGAGGTCCATCAGGCGCGGGTCCTGACGGATTTCGGTGGTCAGGCGGTAGCCGTCCATTTCCGGCATTTCCGCATCGGTGAAGACCATCAGCAGCTTGTCGGTCATCACCTCGCCGCTATCCGCCCATTTTTTCAGCATGTTCAGGGCCTTCAGGCCGTCGGTCGCCACGTGCATCTTCAAGCCCAGCTGCGACAGGGTATCGCGCAGCTGCGCCAAGGCCACGCTGGAGTCATCGACCAGCAGCACTTCACGTCCGCGCGCCTTCTCCAGCACCGGGTCGGATAGACGATCGCCGGTGATCTTCGCGCTGTAGGGCACTATCTCGGCCAACACCTTTTCCACGTCGATGATTTCCACCAACTGCTCTTCGACCTTGGTGATAGCCGTCAGGTAATGCTGGCGGCCGGCGCCGCCGGGGGGCGGCAGGATGGATTCCCAGTTGAGGTTGAGGATGCGGTCGACCCCGCCGACCAGAAAGGCCTGCACCGAACGGTTGTACTCGGTGACTATGATGGTGCTGCGCTCATCCGGCACTATCGGGCGCATGCCGATAGCCTGCGACAGGTCGATCACCGGCAAGGTCTGGCCACGCAGATTGACCACCCCGCAGACGAAGCGGTGCCGTTGCGGCATCAGGGTCAACTTGGGCATCTGCAGGACTTCCTGCACCTTGAACACGTTGATCGCAAACAGCTGCCGCCCGGCCAGGCGGAACATCAGGATTTCCAGGCGATTCTCGCCCACCAACTGGGTGCGTTGATTCACTGAGTCGAGAATGCCGGCCATCATGCGCTCCTGTTCACTTATCGATTTAGCCTAGCCCAAATAGCCATCACTCGGGGTATCGGCCGGCGGGGCTAGTACTGAAGGCTCTATGGCCGTACGCCATCATGCGCGAAGCCTGGCGCAGAGGCCAGCCAGGGATGCTGAACCTGGGCATCTGTAGATTTATGCATACCCGGCTTGCTCGTGCATCCCCCTGCCTGAGTGATTTTTTATGCGCGCAGCAGATGCACCCTTAATGGCTCGGCATAGCTCTGCTGGCGAGGTAGCAATCGACACAACAGGCCCACGTTAAATCCAATAAATAGATAGGTTGAGTGAAAAAATCAGCATTTTTAATCGATCTACATTGATAGATCATTCACTCACACCGACAGCTAAAGGCAATCAGCCCAGGCCGTCATTGATGAGGATATGCAGATGATCGAAGTTCGCCCCTTTGCCCAGCTCGGCGCAGCCAACCATGGTTGGCTGCAGGCCCGCCACCATTTTTCCTTTGCCGAATACCATGACCCGCAGCGGATGAACTGGGGCCCGCTGCGGGTGTGGAACGACGACGAGATAGCGCCCAATAGCGGCTTCCCTACCCATCCACACCGCGATATGGAAATCATCACCTATGTGCGCCAGGGCGCCATCACCCACAAGGACAGCCTGGGCAACCAGGGCCGCACCGAGGCCGGTGATGTACAGGTGATGAGCGCGGGCACCGGCATCGCCCACAGCGAATACAACCTGGAAGACAGCCCCAGCAAGATCTTCCAGATCTGGATTCAGCCCAACCAGAGCGGCCTGCCACCCGCCTGGGGTACCAGGCCCTTTCCCAAGGCAGAGCGCGCCGGCGCCTTTGTCACCCTGGCCAGCGGCTATGCCGAAGACCAGGACGCCCTCCCGATCCGCACTAATGCACGGATGGCCGCCGCCACCCTGCAAGCCGGGCAGAGCACCGAGTACCCGCTAGGGGCCGCACGCAAAGCCTATCTGGTGGCGGCCAGCGGCAGCTTCGAGGTCAACGGCGTGGCCACCCAGGCGCGAGATGGCGTGGCGGTGCGCAATGAAGAGGTGATCCGCCTGACGGCCCTCGAAGACAGCGAAATTATCCTGGTGGATATGGCCTGATGTGCAGCCGATGGGTATCGCTTTGCTCAACCCATCTTACGCCGGGTAACCGGTGATCTTGCGGATGCTCTGGTACAGCGGCTTGAGCTGCTTGTACATGCGTTGGTAGACCTGGCTATAGAGCTGCTGATAGGTGCGCTGCGCCTCGGGATTGGGCGCAAATACCTGGCCGACCCGGGTCATGGCCTTGATCGCAGTGGGGAAATCCGCATACAGGCCCAGGCCCACCGCACAGTTGATCGCCGCACCTAACCCGCTGGTTTCATACAGGTGCGGACGCTCGGCCGGCAGGCCGAAGATATCGGCGGTCAGCTGCATCGCCGCATCGCTCTGGGAGCCGCCGCCGGAGACACGCAGGCGGGTGATCTTGGTGCCCGAGCGCTTCTCGATCTTCTCCTTGCCCTGGCGCAGGGCATAGGCCAGGCCTTCGAGTATGGCGCGGTAGATATGCGCGCGGGTGTGCACGTCGCCGAAGCCGATGATCGAGCCCTTGGCCTCCAGCCCCGGCTCGCGGATACCCGGCGACCAGTAGGGCTGCAGCATCAGGCCCATGGAACCGGCCGGCACGCTGTTGACCAGTTCATCGAACAGCGCCTCGGGCTCGACGCCCAGCTCCTTGGCGCGCTGCATCTCGCGCAGGCCGAATTCCTGCTTAAACCAGCTGACCATCCAGAATCAGCGGTAGAACATCACATCTGTGATGAAATGATCGGGAATCGCCGAGGGGTAAGGCGGAATCAGCGGGATGGTTTCCAGGTAGGTGCTGCGGGTGGTGTTGATGGTGGCCGTGGTGCCGTAGGACAGGCACGCGGTGCTCGCCTCCACGCCACCGGCGCCGAGCACCTCGCAGGCCTTGTCGGCACCGGCGGCGATCAGCGGCAGGCCTTCGGGAATACCGGTGTGGCGGCTGGCGGCCGCCGTGATATGGCCAAGCAGCTCGCCCGGCTTACGCAACTCCGGCAACTGCTCGCGGCGCACCGGCATGGCCTGCCACTTCCAGTCGCTGGCCTTGGCCCACTGCAGGCGTTTGTAGTCGAACGGCAGATAGGCCACGCAACAGGCCACCGAATCGACGAACTGAGCGCACAGACGCTGGGTGAGAAAGCCCGAGAGCAGCAGCACCTTGTGGGTATTGGCCCAGATATCCGGCTGGTTCTGCGCGATCCAGTTGACCTCGGCCTGGGCGCGAAAGTAATCCACCGTGGCCTGCAAGCCAGCCAGCTTGAACAGCCAACCCCAGGGCCCCTTGATCCGCCCCTCGACCTTGGCCTGGCGCTGATCGAGCCAGAGCATGGCCGGGCGCAGCGGCTTGCCCTGCTGATCGACATTGATCAGGGTGCCACGCTGGGTGGTCAGGGAAATGCCCTTGATCTGGCTGCGGTCGATATCCACCTGCTGCCAGAGTTGCTGGCAGGCCTGGCCCAGGCTGGCCCAGTAATACTCGGGGTCCTGCTCGGCCCAGCCGGGTTGCTTGGAGTAATAGGCCTCGAGCTCCACCTTGCCCTTGCCCAGCAGATTGCCCTGAAGATCGAACAGCAGCGCCCGAATGCTCTGGGTGCCGTTGTCGATGGCCAGCAGGTAGCTTTTTTCGCTCAAGACGCAATCCTTCTTGTTATTCCAGATGGGTATCGCTGCGCTCAACCCATCCTACGGTCGAACGCGGGCTTTGTAGGATGGGTGGAGCAAGGCGATACCCATCATTCCTCTGCCGGCAGGCTGTAGCAGCGTTGCCAGAGTTGCAGGTAATCGCGCTCTTCCTCGGTCCAGCGCGCATCGCTCCAGCCCAGGCGCGCCTGGCACAGAGCACGGATGCGCGGCAGCTCGGCGGCGGCACCGTTCGCCAGCAACAGGCCCAGGCGGGTACGGCGCAGCAGCAGGTCATCCAGGTGCAGTACCAACTCCTGCTCGGCGGCCCAGGCCAGTTCGGCCCATAGCGTGTCGGTCCCGGCCACGCTTTCACTGCCAAGCTGTTCGAGCAGCGCCAGCAACTGTGGCAGCGCCCGACCATAGCGGCCGATCAGGCGCTTCTGCTGAGCGGGGCTTAGATTGGGCATCGGCTGCCTGGGCACCGACGCAAAGGTCGCCGCGCCCTGATCCTGCACGGTGCGGCCGACCATGGGCGCGCAGGCCTGCATCACTTCCAGGGCCAGCAAACGGAAGGTGGTCAGCTTGCCGCCGGCCAGGGTGACGCAACCGGGCTCGACCCACAGCGCATGCTCGCGCTTCTCATCCGAGGGCTTGCGCCCTGGAGCGCCATCGCTGACCACAGGTCGCACCCCGGCCCAGCTCGACAGCACGTCGGCCGCCTTGACTCCGGCCGCCGGAAACTGCTGGGCGCAGGCGGCCAGCAGGTACTCCGCTTCAGCAGGGCTGATACGTGCCTCTTCGCCCAGGGGTGCCGAGTGATCAAGGTCGGTGGTGCCGATCACGGTGGCGCCTTCCCAGGGGAAGACAAACACCGGACGGCCGTCCTGTTCGTGCATAAAGCTAAAGGCATGGGCCACCGGCAGGCGCCAGGCCGGCAACAGCAGATGGCTGCCGCGCAGGGGGCGGATATGTTCCAAGCCCGTCTTCTTGCGCAACTGATCAGCCCAGGCACCCGTGGCCTGGGCCACGGCGCGGGTATTAAAGCCATAGCGCAGGCCCGTTTCACTGTCTTCGGCCAACAGGCCAGTGACCCGCCCGTCTTCACGCAGCAACTCGACCACGCGCATGCCGTTCAGCGCCTCGCCGCCCTCGGCCCGCGCCTCACCCAGCACCCGCTGCACCAGGCGCGCATCGTCGGTCACCGCATCGAAAAAGCGCGTGCCGCCCAGCAGGCCGTCTTCCTTCAAGCCCGGG
The DNA here is from genome assembly GCF_030696055.1 of Pseudomonas sp. GTDB lineage: Bacteria > Pseudomonadota > Gammaproteobacteria > Pseudomonadales > Pseudomonadaceae > Aquipseudomonas. The sequence continues at coordinate 28,324 of NZ_JAUYNP010000219.1, forward strand.
GCCAGGTAGCGCAGTTGCTGCAACGGGTAATACAGATGGTTGCGCTTGCCGGCCAGGGCGTCGTACACAGCCAGCAGGCCGCCGAATACCCTGGGGCCGGGAAAACCGCCCCGGTAATGGGCCATGATAAAACTCAGGGGGTCGACCAGCCCCGGCGCCTCCTGCAGCAGGCGCTGGCGCTCGCGCACCGAGTCCCGGGTCAGTTTGAGCTGGCCCTTGGCGATATAGCGCAGGCCGCCGTGGACCATCTTCGAGGAACGGCTGGAGGTGCCCCAGGCGAAATCTCGCTGCTCCAGCAGCAGGCATTTCCAGCCACGCCGCGCCGCCTCGCGCAGAATCCCGGCGCCGCTGATACCGCCACCCACTACTATCAGGTCCCAGTCGCGCGCGGCCAACTCCGGCAGCGCCTGCTCGCGCCAGGCGGCGTTCCAGTTGCTCATCATCAATCCTGCAGCAACACGCCAGGGGCCAGGCGTTGCTCCGGGTCGAAGTGCCCGGCCAGGGCCTTGAGCGTGGCCATGCCCAGCTCGCCCTT
>NZ_JAUYNP010000220.1 GCF_030696055.1 Pseudomonas sp.
GGGGTGGACACCACCTCGGATGCGCCGATCGGGGTCAATGAAGGGCTGCGCAAGATTCTGCTGCAGGCCAACCGCGGCAAGAGCACAGGCGACAAGCTCAAAAGCCTGCTGCAGATCCGCCCGCGTCATCTGGCCCCGGCCATTCCGCGCAACGGCGAACCGCGCACCGGGCTGTCCATGGGTGAGCATTGCGAGCTGATGGCGCAGCGCTGGGCCATTCCCCGGGACGAGCAGGATCAGTTGGCCGTCGCCAGCCACCAGAAGCTCGCGGCGTCCTATGCCGAGGGCTGGCACGACGACCTGCTCACGCCGTTCCGCGGCCTGACCCGCGACCAGAACCTGCGCGCGGATATCAGTATCGACAAACTGGGCAGCCTTAAGCCCTGCTTCGAGCGCAGCCCGCGCGGCACCCTGACCGCGGCCAACTCGACGCCGCTGACCGATGGCGCCTCCCTGGTGCTGCTGGCCAGCGAGGACTGGGCCAAGGCCCGCGGCCTGCAGATCCTGGCCTACTGGAAGGATGGCGAGGCGGCGGCGGTGGATTTCGTGGGCGGCCAGGAAGGCCTGCTGATGGCCCCGGCCTATGCCGTGCCGCGACTGCTGGCACGCAACAAGCTGAGCCTGCAGGACTTCGACTACTACGAAATCCACGAAGCCTTCGCCGCCCAGGTGCTGTGCACCCTCAAGGCCTGGGAAGACGCCGACTACTGCCAGACTCGCCTGGGCCTGAGCGCCGCCCTGGGCGCCATCGAGCGCAGCAAGCTGAACGTCAAGGGCAGTTCCCTGGCCGCCGGCCACCCCTTCGCCGCCACCGGCGGGCGCATAGTCGCCAACCTGGCCAAGCTGCTGTCGGTGGCCCAGGAGGGGCGCGGGCTGATCTCTATCTGCGCGGCGGGCGGGCAGGGGGTAACGGCGATACTCGAGCGTTGAGTCGGGCTACTGGCTGCGGGATAGGGGGGCCTGCCGGTAGCCCGGATGAAATCCGGGGCGGTCTATCGGTGATCGTCGCTGTTCCCGGATTGCATCCGGGCTACTCGCTGCGGCGCACGACGGTTTCGAGGCTGAGCCTTGCCCTCGTGCGGGTTCTGGTCAGGCGGCGAGGGCCTGTTCGCCGGCGAAGACTTGCTGCCACAGCAGGGTCTGCCCGGTGGTATCGCCGGCGCCAGGTATCGTCCGTTCACTGGCGATGATGGCCACCCAGGCCAGGGCGGTGCTGTAGAACAGGTTGCAGGCCAGCTCGCCGTCGGGGTCGCGGAGGAAGTGGTGCTGGCTGGCCAGCCCGCGAATCTGACTGGCCAGCTCCACGCGCCAGGCCAGCCAGCCGTCCCACAGCTGGCGATGCTGGACGCTGCTCAAGGCATAGGGGCCGAGCCCCTCCGGGTGGCCGCTGCTGCAGCCCAGCTGCCAGCAGCGCAACAGCAGCTCGGCCATGCCGGCGCGCGGCTCGCCTAGTTCGGCCAGCAACGGGCGGATCAGATTTTCCAACATGAAGTGTGCGGTATACGGCATGGCGGCACCCTCCCGGGGAGACTTATCCGGGTTATCGGCCTGATAAGTCCGCAGTGCAGTACCGCTGGGCGCCTAATTAGTCCCGTGTAGCGGGCTGGGCGCCCTCTCGGCGTAGCAGCTCGGCCTTGCGTTCCAGCCCCCAGCTCGTAGGGTGGGTTACGCCGCTTCGCGGCCCACCCTACAACAGCGCTGGATCGGCTCGGCGTGGCGGGAACTTAGTCGAGGCCGGTGCGGGCGCAGTGCTTACTCCCGCACCGTGAGCGCATTGGCGATGGACCCCAGCAAGCGGTTCAGGTCCAGCGGCTTGAGCAGGTACTCCACCACCCCAAGGGTGCGCGCGGTGAGCACTTCGTCCTTGCGCGAGGTGGAGGTGAGCATGATGAACTTGGCCCCCGGCGTCGTCTCGTTGATCTCGAGGATGGCGTCCAGGCCGTTCAGGTTCGGCATCACCTGATCCATCACCGTCAGGTGCGGTTTGAAGCTGGCGTGTTTTTCCACCGCCTCGCGGCCGTCCTTGGCCTCTTCTACCTCGAAGCCGGCGCTGCGCAGATGGGCGGCGACCACTTTGCGGATCACCCCGGAGTCGTCCACCACCAGCAGACGCTTGCCATGCAGGCCGCTCGCCAGCTCGTCGCTGAAGGCCACGCGGAAGGTCACATGGTGCACGTCCAGGGTCAGGATGATCACATAGGCTTCCGACTCGATCTCGGTCGGATGGCGCAGCGGCACTTCGCGGCAGACCTCCGGCGGGAAGAAACGCACCTTGAAACCTATCTTGTCCCAGGCCGCGACGGCATGACCGACCACGGTGTTGAGAAACTCGCTGAGCAGCTCCACCGTGGTCTCGTCGAGTTCGGCTGGCGGCGGCAAGCCCAGCGTTTCGGCAAGCGGTGCGGCGACCGCCACGGCCATTTCCGGCTCGGTGAAGCCGAGGGTGAACTTGCCCTCGATGCGCTTCTCCATGTTTTCGTACTTGATGTGGAAGGCCACGGTGTAGCGGGCGTCAGAGCGCTGATCGCGCTTGCAGATGACGTGCACAACCTCGGTGTTGGTCATGCCTTGAAAGACGCGCGAACAGATTTGGCCCAGGACTTCGATTTGGCGTTCGTACATGAGGAAGACTCTCGCCCCCAACCCAAAATCGCAACGGCAGCCCCCGCTAGAGAGTGTAGGGCGGGCCGCACGCCGTGCCAGCTCGTTCGACGGATGGGCGTTGCTAGCGCTGTTCGCCTCTCAGCAGCGCCGCCTTGCGCTCGATGCCCCAGCGGTAACCGCTCAGGCGGCCATCGCTGGCAATCACCCGGTGGCAGGGCACCAGCAGGCCCAAGGGGTTGCTGGCGCAGGCCCGGGCTATGGCGCGCGGGTGGCTGTCGAGCTGGGCGGCCAGTTCGCCGTAGGTGCGGGTCTGGCCCGGCGGAATCTGCTGCAAGGCGCGCCACAGCTGCTGCTGGAATACCGTGCCGCGAATATCCAGGGGCAGCTGGGCGGCGCGGCGCGGTTCCTCTATCTGCGCTATCACCTGGCTGAGCCAGTCGCCCAGGCCATTGTCGTCGCGCTCCAGTTGGGCGGCGGCAAAGCGCTGGCGCAGTTCGCTTTCCAGGGTCTCGGCGCGCTCGCCAAACAGCAGGGCGCAGACGCCTTTGGCGCTGCTGGCCAGCAGCAACAGCCCCAGCGGGCAGGCGCCGATGGCGTAGCGCAGGCGCTCCCCCGCGCCTTGCTGGCGCCGCTGCGCCGGGCTTAAGGCCTGCGGCTGTTGATAGAGCGCGCGGGTGCCGGAATAGCCGGCGGCCAGGGCGGCGTCCAGCACGCTGCCGGCCTGGGCCAGCTGCGCGTCGAGGCGGGCGCGCCGTTGCGCCTCGCTCCAGGCCTTGGGCGTCAGCCCGGTGCGGGCCTTGAAGGCGCGCGCCAGATGCGAGGCAGACAGGCCGATACGCGCGGCCAGTTGTTCGAGGGTCAGGCGCTGTTCCGTGTCTGCCAGCAGCTGGCAGGCGGCGACCACCAGCTGGTCGAGCTGTTCGGCCGGGCTCTGGCCTTGCGGCGAGCAGCGCCGGCACGGACGAAAGCCGGCCGCGGCGGCGCTGGCTGCATCCGGGTGGAAGCTGATATTTTCGCGTTTCGCGCGCCGCGCCGGGCAGCTCGGCCGGCAGTAGATACCGGTGCTGCGCACGGCGAAGACGAAGCGTCCGTCCTGGGTTGCATCGCGGTTGCAGACGGCTTGCCAGCAAAGGTCGGCATCGAGCATGGCGCGGTTCTCCATCGGGCCTGCAGCGATTGTCGGCCCGCACCTGTGGCCTGCCAATGCATATCTGACTTTTAAAGCAGCGGCTAAGCTCAAGGCGAATCTGCACCCCGCAAGGATGCCGCCTATGCCGCGCCCCCTGTCCTGCCTCTGTGGCCTGCTGCTGTTCTGTCTATTGCCCCTCGGCGCGTCTGCGGCCCTGCAGTTGAGCGACGAGGAGCGTGCCTGGGTCGCGGCCCATGGCGTGGTGCGGGTCGGCATCGAGCGCGGCGGCTGGGCACCCTTCGATGTGCTGGACAAGCACGGTCGCCATCGCGGCCTCAGTGGCGATTACCTGGAGCTGCTCGGCCGGCGTCTGGGCTTGCGCTTCGAGGCGGTGCTGCTGGACGACTGGGAAGCGGCGCAGCAGGCCCTGCGCAGCGGCCGGGTGGACCTGCTGCCCTCGGTGGCCAAGAGCGCCGAGCGCGAAAGCTTTATGGCCTTCAGCCAACCCTATATCACCAGCAGCAGCCTGATCTTCACCCGCCGCGATCTGCCGGTGCAGCGTCTCGCCGACCTGGCCGGGCGGCTGGTGGCCATCGAGCGCGGCTATGTGTTGCAGCAGGCCCTGGTCGAGCGGGTGGCGGACGTGCGGGTGCTGGAAGTGCGGGACACCGAGGCGGCGCTGCGCGCGGTGTCGTCCGGGCGCGCCGAGGCCTATGTCGGCGACATGATAGTGGCCAGCCATCTGATCCGCGCGCTCAACCTGACCAACCTGGAACTGCGCGGCGAAACCGGCCTGTCCGGCAGCGAGTTCCGTTTCGCCGTGCGCCGCGACTGGCCGCAGCTGGTCAGCCTGCTCGACCGCGCGCTGGACGACCTGAGCCGGGCGGAGCGCGAGGCGATCGAGCAGCGCTGGTTGCCGCCGCTAACCGTGTTCAACTGGCAGCGCCTGCTGCAGGTGGGCTGGCCCTACCTGCTGGGCTTGCTGGCGCTGATCGCCTTCGTGCTGGTGTGGAACCGCCGCCTGGCGGTGCAGATCGCCGAACGCCAGCGCGCCGAGGCCGAGGCGCGGCGCCAGCGCAGCACCCTGCTAGCGCTGATCAACGCGATTCCCGACCCGATCTGGTTCAAGGACGTCGAGGGCCGCTACGTCGGCATCAACCAGGCCTGCGCCGAGCTGTTCGGCCGCCCCAACAAAGAGGTCGAGGGCAAGCGCGACGAAGACCTGCTGCATCCCGACTGGGCGGCCAGCCGCATCGAACACGACCTGACCGCGCTGAACTGGACCGGGCCCTACGAGAGCGAAGGCTTTTCCATCTACCCGGATGGCCGGCGCGTGGTGTTCGACACCCTGCGCAGCACCTTCTATGACGACCGGGGTCAGTTGCTCGGCCTGGTCGGCGTCAGCCGCGACATCACCGCGCGCAAGCAGGCCGCGGAGGCCCTGGGCAAAGCCAAGGAGTTGGCCGAGGAGGCGGCGCGGCTGAAGACGGACTTCCTGGCCAATATGAGCCACGAGCTCCGCACGCCGATGAACGCCATCATCGGCATGTCGCACCTGGCGCTGCAGACCGACTTGAATCCGAAGCAGCGCAATTACATCGCCAAGGTCGACGCGGCGGCCAAGAACCTGCTCGGCATCAT
>NZ_JAUYNP010000221.1 GCF_030696055.1 Pseudomonas sp.
CCTAGCGCCTCAATCGTGCTAAGGTAGCGGCCTGCAAAATGTGCCGAGACCACCATGCCTTACCTGCTTTTTCGTGGCCTGCTCCACACCGCCACAGCCTGCATTCTCCTGCTGCTGACCGCCTGCGCCGAAGCCCCCGCGCAATCCCTGGCGAGCGCTCCTACAACCGCACCAGCCGCGCCAGCCGCCAGCCCGGCAGTCACCGCAGTCGTTGCAGTCGCCAGCCCGCTACTGAGCTTCGAGGAATGGCGCGGCCTGCTGCGCAGCGACGCCATAGCCGCGGGCATCGATGCCGAGCTGTTCGACCGTGCCTTCGCCGGCATCAGCCTGGACCCCAAGGTGATCGCCGCCGATAGCAGCCAACCGGAGTTCACCCGCCCGATTTGGGACTATATCGATGGCGCGCTTTCCGTGACCCGTGTGGCCCAGGGGCGCTTGCTCAAGGCGCAGCACCGGCCAACGCTCAAAGCCATTCGCAGCACCTATGCCGTCGACCACGAAGTCCTGATCGCCATCTGGGGCCTGGAAAGCAACTTCGGCAGCAATATCGGCGAGCACAACGTGATCCGCTCGCTGGCCACCCTGGCCTACGACGGCCGCCGCCAGGCGTTCTGGCGCAGCCAACTGCTGGCGGCGCTGCAGATACTGCAGGCGGGCGATAACTCCGTGCAGGGCCTGATCGGCTCCTGGGCCGGGGCCATGGGGCAGACCCAATTTATGCCGACCACCTTCAACCAGCACGCGGTGGACTTCGATGGCGACGGCCGCCGTGACCTGTGGCACTCCGCCCCCGACGCCCTGGCCTCCGCCGCCCACTACTTGCAGGCCTCGGGCTGGGAAAATGGCCAGCCCTGGGGATTCGAGGTAAGCCTGCCGCAGGGCTTCGATTACGCCCTGGCCGACCCGGAAGTTCGCCGCAGCCTGGCGCAATGGCGCGCCCTGGGGGTCAATTCGCTGGAAACGGTTGATGCTCATGAACAAAGCCAAGCCACGCTGTTTCTGCCGGCGGGCCATCGCGGTCCAGCCTTCTTACTGCTGAATAACTTCCGCAGCATCCTCAAGTACAACAACTCCACCGCCTACGCCCTGGCCATCGGCCTGCTCTCCGACGCCCTCGACGGCAACGCCGGCGTGCAGGCCGCCTGGCCGCGCGATGATCGCCAGTTGGGTCGCAGCGAGCGTATCGAGCTGCAAGAACTGCTGGCCAGCAAAGGCTACCAGCCGGGTCCGGCCGACGGCATTATCGGCGCCAATACGCGCAAGGCCGTGCGCGCCTTCCAGCAGAGCCTGGGCCTGCCGGCCGACGGCTACCCCAGCCATGAGCTGCTGCAGCAGCTCAGATAACTGTGGGCGCAGCGCCGACGCTGCGCGTCTACCCCCCAACAGCCAGCCTGGACCGCACGGCGCTCAACGGACTGCACAGTCAGCTTCTGTGATAAACTGCGCGGCGGCCACAAGCCGCCTCGTCCACGGAGCCCAGATTGCCGATGTCCGATACCTCCCCGCCCAAAACCGTTGCCAGCGGCGACAAATTCCGCACCACTCAAGGCATCACCGCGATCAAGGACGGTCAGAAGCGCCGCGCCTCAAGCGAACCCCAGGTGTTCGAACCCAAGCCCAAGTGGCTGCGGGTCAAGGCTCCCGGCGGCAGCCGCTTCGAAGCAGTCAAACGCAATGTCAGCGAACACCGCCTGAGCACCGTGTGCCAGGAATCCCACTGCCCGAACATGGGCGAATGCTGGTCCAACGGCACCGCCACCATCATGCTGATGGGCTCGGTATGCACCCGCGCCTGCCGCTTCTGCGCGGTGGATACCGGCAACCCCAACGGCTGGCTGGATCAGGAGGAGCCGCAGAACACCGCCAAGTCGGTGGAGCTGATGGCGCTGCGCTATATCGTCCTGACCTCGGTGGACCGCGACGATCTGGCCGACGGCGGCGCCGCTCACTACGCCGCCTGCGTGCGCGCCATCAAGGAACGCACCCCGCAGGTGGTGGTGGAGGCCCTGACTCCGGACTTCGACGGCGACCTGCTGGCCATCGAGCGCGTGGTGGATTCCGGCCTGGAGGTCTTCGCGCAGAACGTCGAGACGGTCAAGCGCCTGACCCATGAAGTACGCGACCCCCGCGCCGGCTACGAAAAGACCCTGCGTGCGCTCGAACACGCCAAGCGCCATCGCCCGGACGTGCTGACCAAGACCAGCCTGATGCTGGGCCTGGGCGAAAGCGACGAGGAAGTCCTGCAGACCATGGATGACCTGCGCGCCATCGGCGTGGACATCCTCACCCTCGGCCAGTACCTGCAGCCGACCCGCAACCACCTGACGGTCAAACGCTGGGTCAGTCCGGAAGAGTTCAACCGTTTCCGCGATATCGGCCTGGACAAGGGCTTTATGGAAGTCGCCGCCGGCCCGCTGGTGCGCTCCAGCTACCGCGCCGACCGGGTGTTCGAGAAGAACAACCTGGGCCTGGCGGCACCAGTGCCTGTGCCGGGCCAGCCGGTCGATGCCAGCCTGATTCCGACCCTCAACCTGAACTGAATCAGGCCGGCACGTACCCCAAATGCCGGCGCAGCGCCTGCTCCAGGCGCTGTTCCACCTCGTCGAGCGCCGGCGGCGTCTGCAGCAGATCCCTGAGCTGCACCATCTTCAGCCCGGCATAGCCACAAGGGTTGATGCGCAGGAAGGGCGCCATGTCCATGTCCACATTGAACGCCAGACCGTGGAACGAGCAGCCGCGGCTGACCCGCAGCCCCAGCGAGGCGATCTTCTCGCCCTTGACGTAGACGCCGGGGGCATCAGCCTTGGGCGCGGCCTCGATGCCGTAGCCGGCCAGCACCTCGACCAGACTCTGCTCCATGGCGCTGACCAGCTCGCGCACGCCCAGACCCAGGCGACGCAGATCCAACAGCAGGTAGGCCACCAGCTGGCCTGGGCCGTGGTAGGTGACTTGGCCGCCACGTTCGACCTGGATCACCGGGATATCCCCCGGTGCCAGCAGGTGCTCGGCCTTGCCGGCCTGGCCCTGGGTGAACACCCGGGGATGCTGCAGCAGCCAGATTTCGTCAGGCGTGTGTTCGTCGCGCTCGGCGGTCAGGCGGCGCATCGCCTCCAGGGTCGGCAGGTAGTCCACCAGGCCGAGGTGGCGCACCCGCAACGCAGGCGCCACTAAAGCACCATATGCACGATACCGGTAGCGCGCAAGGCGCTATTGATATCGCGCAGCTGGTCTTCACCGGTTGCCTCGATGTGCAGCTGCACGGTGGTGTACTTGCCATTACTGCTCTGGCGCTCGGCCAGAGTATTGAGATCGACCTTGGCATACTTGCTGAGGATTTCGATCACAGTGTCTTTGTAATTGGCACCGCTATCGCCGACCACCTTGATCGGGTAATCGGCGCAGGGGAATTCGATTTTCGGGGCTTGAACGTCGGTATCAGTCATGGCGTCGTTGGGCTTTTGACCCTTTCCAAAACAGAACGCCCCGGATAGGGGCGTCCAGGCAAATTATCAGTTGAACAATCCGTAGAAGAACAAGCTGATGCTATCCCACAGTCTACGGAAGAAACTACCCTCTTCGACAGCTTCCAGGGCGATCAGGTCGGCGCTGTGCACCACCTCCTCACCCAGTTTGACCTCGACCTTGCCGATCACGTCGCCCTGGGCGATAGGCGCGATAAGCTGCGGGTTGAGGGTCATGCCGGCCTGCAGTTTATCCAACTGGCCCTTCGGCAACGTCAGGCTCAGGTCTTCCGCCAAGCCAGCCTTGAGCTGACGAACGGCACCCTTCCACACCTGCGCCTGGGTCAATTCCTGGCCCTTCTTGTAGAAGGTGCGGTTTTCGAAGAAGCGGAAACCGTAGGTCAGCAGCTTCTGGGTTTCCGCGGCGCGGGCCGACTCGCTGTCGGTACCGAACACCGCGGTGATCATCCGGGCACCTTCACGCACGGCCGAGGCCACCAGGCAGAAACCGGCTTCTTCGGTGTGACCGGTCTTCAGGCCGTCGACCGTCTTGTCGCGCCACAGCAGCAGGTTGCGGTTGCCCTGCTTGATGTTGTTCCAGAAGAACTCCTTCTGCGAGTAGATCGCGTAGTGTTGCGCGTCCTCGTTGATGATGGCGCGAGCCAGAATCGCCATGTCGTGGGCACTGGAGTAGTGCTCCGGATGCGGCAGACCGGTGGCGTTCATAAAGTGGGAATTCTGCATGCCCAGCTTCTCGGCGGTCTCGTTCATCATGTCGGCGAAGGCGTCCTCGCTGCCGGCGATGTACTCGGCCAGGGCAATGCTGGCGTCGTTGCCGGACTGGATGATGATGCCGTGCAGCAGATCGTCCACCTTCACCTGGCTGTTCAGCGGCAGGAACATGGTGGAACCACCGGACGCTGCACCACCGGTACGCCAGGCGTGCTCGCTGACGGTGACCAGGTCCTGCTCGCCGATCTTGCCCTTGCGGATCTCCAGGGTGGCGATATAGGCGGTCATCAGCTTGGTCAGGCTGGCAGGCGGCAGGCGCTGGTCGCTGTTGTTTTCCACCAGCACTTTGCCGCCGGCGGCATCCAGCAACACATAGGACTTGGCGGCCAGTTGCGGTGGCGCCGGAATCGCTGGCTGATCGGCCCAGGCGGCTGGAGCGCTGAGGAGAAAAAGTGACATGCAAACGCGTTGCGCAAAGCTGGTGATATTCATCCGTCTCTCTAGATGGCTAATGGTCGAACAGGCCCCAACGGGCAAATTTTCTACCGCCGACGGCAAGGCGCCGGCTGTAAGTCAGTGATTAGTCCAGTTAAGGCTTAATAAGTGCCGCCCTACTCGGCCCGTACCAGGGTCGGCTGGCCGAGATTGGCCAAGCGTACGCTGTCTTGCAGCTGCTCAGCCTCGCTCTGACTGTTCACCGGCCCCAGACGCACGCGGTGCAGAATCTGTTGGTTGCGCGCCACTGAGCTGATGAACACCGGCGCAGCCACCGTCTCGCTCAACTTGGCCTTGAGTAGCTCCGCAGCGTCCGGATTGGCGAAGGCGGCCACTTGGAGATACAGGCCAGAGGCTGCGACTGAAGCGTTTTTTTTTGCGTCGATCTGCACGGGGAGCACCGCGGCGGCATGCTGTTGCACGGGCGGCGAATACTGCTCGATGGGCTGCGCGACCGGTTGCGCGACCGTCTTGACCTGCGCCACTGGCTGCGGCGCGGCCAGAACCAGGGGCACCGGCCGGCCCTGCTGGGCCCACCATTCGTGAGGATCGATGCCCTCGACCTTGACCCGCGCGGTGCCGCTTTCGGCATAGCCGAGCTTCTTCGCCGCGGCGAAAGACAGATCGATGATACGGTCGGAATAGAAGGGCCCGCGGTCATTGACCCGCAGGATCGCGCTCTTGCCGTTGTCCAGGTTGGTCACCCGCACGTAGCTGGGCAGCGGCAGGGTCTTGTGCGCGGCGGTCATGCCATAGAGGTCATAGGTTTCGCCGTTGGCCGTGGCCTGGCCATGGAACTTGGTGCCGTACCAGGACGCCGGGCCGATCGCCTGATAGCGCCGCGCATCGGGAATCGGGTAGTACTGTTTACCGAACACCGAGTAAGGGCTGGCCTTGACCGCGCCGTAATGCGGCATCGGCACGGCATCGGGAATCTTCGACACGTCGACGTCCCACCAGGGCGCGCCATCTCTATGCGGCGGGCTGTATTGCCCAGGCCCGGAAATCGCGCCGCCCGGCTGCACTGGGGCCACCGGCTGCGGTGCACGGCTGGCCGAGCAGCTGGCCAGGATCAGCGCCAGGCCGGCCAAGCCCGCCAGCTTGAAGGATGCGTTCGACATCAATTATTACCCCGCGCTTCAACCAGCAACTCGGCCAGCTGATTCACCGCCATGGCATACATCACACTGCGATTGTAGCGGGTGATCACGGAGAAGTTCGGCAGGCCCATCCAGTACTCGTCGCCGTCCGCGCCCTCCAGGCGGAAGGCGGTCACCGGCAAGTCCGCGCTGAGCGCATCGGCGCTCGACCAACCCAGGGCACGCAGTTCGCCGACATTCTTCAGCGGATCCAGGCCGACGGTCAGGCCCTGCTCGGCCTGTTCGCCCCGGACGCTGGCGGCGCTGGCGACCGGCTGCCCCGGCTGCCAGCCGTGGCGCTGGAAGTAGCTGGCGACGCTGCCGATGGCATCCACCGGGTTGTTCCAGATATTGATATGACCATCGCCGTCGAAGTCCACCGCGTAGGCGCGGAAGCTGCTCGGCATAAACTGCGGCAGGCCCATGGCCCCGGCGTAAGAGCCGGTGAGGGTCAGCGGATCGACCTGTTCCTCCCGGGCCAGCATCAGGAACTCGCGCAACTCCTTGCGAAAGAAGGGCGCCCGCGGCGGATAGTCGAAGGCCAGGGTCGAGAGCGCGTCCAGCACCCGGTAACTGCCGGTGTTGCCACCGTAGAAGGTCTCCACACCGATGATCGCCACTATCACCTGGGCCGGCACCCCGTACTCGGCCTCGGCGCGGGCCAGGGTCGCTGCGTGCTGCTGCCAGAAATCCACACCGCGGCTGATGCGCGCATCGGTGATAAAGATCGGCCGGTAGTCCTTCCAGGGTTTGACCTTCTCCGCCGGGCGCGAGATGGCATCGAGGATCGCCTGCTTGCGCTCGACCTCGGCGAACCAGTCGATCAGCTGCTCACCGGCGAAGCCGTAATCGCGGGTCATTTCGGCGACGAACTCGGCCACCAGCGGCGACTGCTGATAGTCCCCGGCGAGCGCGGGCTGCATGGCCAGCGCCCCAGCCAGGAAAGCAGTGCGGACAAGCCAAGCGCGCATCTTTTGCATTGAATTCATAATCCCAATCAAGCCTGTGTCATCCACTTACGGTGGGTGTGGACCGACATCAAAATTCCAAATCCTGCCAGCAAGGTGATCAGCGAAGTGCCGCCATAGCTGATAAAGGGCAGTGGCACGCCCACCACCGGCAACAGGCCGCTGACCATACCAATATTGACGAAGACATAAACGAAGAAGGTCATGGTTAACGCGCCGGCGAGAAGCTTACCGAACAGCGTCTGCGCTTGCACGGTAATCACCAGGCCGCGGGCGATTAACAGCAGATACACCAGCAGCAGCAAACACACCCCGACCAGGCCGAACTCCTCGGCCAGCACGGCGATGATAAAGTCCGTGTGGCTTTCCGGCAAAAAGTCCAGGTGCGACTGGGTGCCGAGCAGCCAGCCCTTGCCCCAGACGCCGCCCGAGCCGATGGCCGCCTTCGACTGAATGATGTTCCAGCCACTGCCCAGCGGATCGCTTTCCGGGTTGAGGAAGGTCAGCACCCGCTGCTTCTGGTACTCGCGCAACACGAAGAACCACATGCCGATGGCGACAGGCACCACGGCCGCCACCGCACTGAGAATCCAGCGCCACTGCAGGCCGGCGATAAACAGCACAAAAAACCCGGAGGTGATGATCAGCAGCGAGGTGCCCAGGTCCGGCTGCAACAGGATCAAGGCGAAGGGCACGACGATCAGCCCCAGGCTGACGACTATATGCTTGAAGCGTGGCGGCAGCGTGCGCTTGGCCAGGTACCAGGCGATGGTGGCCGGCATGATGATCTTCATAAACTCGGAGGGCTGGAAGCGGATCACCCCGGGAATATTGATCCAGCGCGTGGCGCCCATGGCGTTATGCCCCATGACGTCCACCGCCACCAGCAAGCCCACGCCAATCACATAGGCCAACGGCACCCAGCGCGCCATAAAACGCGGTTCGAACTGGGCGATGATAAACATGCCGACCAGGCCGATACCGAAGGAACTGGCCTGCTTGAGCAGCAGGTCGAGGTTCTTGCCACTGGCGGAATACAGGATAAACAGGCTGCCGCTCGCCAGGACCAGCAGCAACAGCAGCAGCACGCCGTCGACATGCAGGCGCTGCAGCAGGGTTGCGCGGCGGCGCAGCAGATCCTCGTTGGACAGGGTACGGTCGAAATTACTGTGCATGGCGCGGTACCTCGGCAGCCACGGGCGGGGCAAACTCGGCTTTCAGCTGGCCCTGCTCGTCCAGCAACCAGGCGTCCATCACCTGCTTGACCACGGGGGCGGCAACCCCGGAGCCGGACTCGCCATTCTCGACCATCACCGCCACGGCGATCTGCGGCTTGTCGACCGGGGCGAAGGCGACGAACAGGGCATGGTCGCGGTGACGCTCCTGGACCTTGCTGCGGTCGTATTTTTCCCCTTGCTTGATCGCCACCACCTGCGCCGTGCCGCTCTTGCCGGCGATCCGGTACAGCGCCGTGTCGCCCACCTTGCGCGCGGTGCCACGGGGACCGTGCATCACCTGCTCCATGCCGTGCCGGCCGCTGTCCCAGAAAGACGGATCACGCAGCACTATATCGGGCAGCGGAGCGCTGTCGACCGGCGGCGCGCCCTGGATGCTCTTGGCCAGGTGCGGGCGAATCCACTTGCCGCGGGTGGCCATCAGCGTCACCGCCTGGGCCAGTTGCAGCGGCGTGGTCTGCATATAGCCCTGGCCGATGCCGAGAATCAGGGTCTCCCCCGGATACCAGGCCTGGCGATAGCGCGCCCGCTTCCACTCGCGGGACGGCATCAGCCCGGTGGTTTCCTCGAACATGTCCAGGGACACCCGCTGGCCGAGGCCGAAGCGCGTCATATAGTCATGCATGCGGTCGATGCCCATCTTGTGCGCCAGCGCGTAAAAGTAGGTGTCATTGGAACGCATGATGGCCAGGTCCATATCCACCCAGCCATCGCCGCTGCGGTTCCAGTTGCGGTATTTGTGGCTGTGGGTGGGCAGCTGATAGAAGCCCGGATCGAACACCCGGGTCTGCGGCGTCACCACCCCGGCATCCAGACCGGACACCGCCATCATCGGCTTGATGGTCGAGCCGGGCGGATACAGGCCGCGCAGCACGCGGTTGTACAGCGGCCGGTCGATGGAGTCGCGCAAATCGGCATAGGCTTTGAAGCTGATGCCGGTGACGAAAGGGTTGGGGTCGAAGCTCGGCTGACTGACCATGGCCAGCACTTCACCGGTCTGCGGCTGGATCGCCACTATGGCGCCGCGGCGCCCGGCCAGGGCCACCTCGGCGGCTTGCTGCAAACGTACATCCAGGCTCAGCACCACATCCTTGCCCGGCAGCGGGTCGGTGCGTTTGAGCACCCGCAACACGCGGCCGCGGGCATTGGTCTCGACCTCTTCGTAGCCCACCTCGCCGTGCAGCTCGTTCTCGTAGAAGCGCTCGATGCCGGTCTTGCCGATATGGTGGGTACCGCTGTAGTCGACCGGATCGAGCGACTTCAACTCCTTCTCATTGATCCGCCCGACATAGCCCACCGAGTGGGCGAAATGCTCGCCGTGGGGGTAGTAGCGCACCAGTTGCGCCGACACTTCCACCCCGGGCAGACGGAACTGGTTGATCGCGATCCGGGCGATCTGCTCCTCGGTCAGCTCGAACAATACCGGCACCGGCTCGAAGGGGCGCCGCCCCTGACGCACCCGGCGTTCGAACAGCGCGCGCTCATCCGGCCCCAGCCCCAGCACCTCGACCACCACGTCCAGCACCTGCGCCCAATCGCCGGCGCGCTCGCGGGTCAGGGTCAGGCTGAAGCTCGGCCGGTTGTCGGCGATGATCACCCCGTTGCGGTCGAAGATCAGCCCACGGGTCGGCGGAATCGGCTGCACGTGGATGCGGTTGTTCTCCGCCAGCGTCGTGTGGTGCTCGTACTGCACCACCTGCAGGTAATACAGGCGCGCGATCAGCGCAACGGTCAGCAGCACCACGGCCACGGCGCCGACGACCGCGCGCTGGCGAATCAGGCGGCCATCTTTTTCGTGGTCTTTCAGGCGAATGGGCTGCGGCATCGGTGGCTGCTGGTTACTTGTGGTAAGGGTGACCGGACAAGACTGTCCAGGCACGATAAATCTGTTCGCCGATCAGAATCCGCACCAGCGGGTGCGGCAGGGTCAAGGGCGACAGCGACCAACGCTGCTCGCTGCGCGCCTGCACTTCCGGCGCCAGCCCTTCCGGGCCGCCGACCATCAGGTTGACGGTGCGCGCATCCAGGCGCCATTTGTCCAACTCGACCGCCAACTGCTCGGTGCTCCAGGGCCGCCCTTCGACTTCCAGGGTGACTATGCGCTCCCCGGGCGCAACCTTGGCCAGCATGGCTTCGCCTTCCTGGCGGATCATCCGCGCCACATCGGCATTCTTGCCGCGGGTGGTCAGGGGAATTTCCACCAACTCCAACGCCAGTTCGGACGGCATGCGCTTGGCGTATTCCTGCCAACCGTCCTCCACCCAGCGCGGCATCCGCGAGCCAACGGCGATCAATTTGATACGCACAGACGAACGCCCTTAGTGCTGCTCCGGACCTTGCTCGGGGGCGTGCAGGGCGCGGCTCTGCTCGGCGCCCTGCCACAGCCGCTCGAGGTCATAGAACTGGCGGGCGGTCGGCAGCATCACGTGCACCACTATGTCGCCGAGGTCGAGCAGGGCCCACTCGCCGCTGTCCAGGCCTTCGCTGCCCAGGGGGCGCACGCCTTTCTCCTTGACCTTCTCCAGCACGTTGTCGACCAGCGACTTGACGTGACGGCTGGAGGTGCCGCTGGCGATCACCATAAAGTCGGTGATGCTGGTCTTGCCGCGCACATCGATGGTGGTGATGTCCTGCGCCTTGATGTCTTCCAGAGCGGCGATGGCCAGCTTGACCAGATCTTCGCTCAACATTTTTGCCTTTGTCATAAGTAACTCGTTTGCCTCGTGTTCAATTTGCGCCACGGTAGAGTCCGTGGGCATGGATATAAGCCAGTACCGCGTCGGGCACCAGAAAACGCACCGATTGTCCATTCGCCAGCAAGGCGCGGATCTGGCTGGCGGACACCGCCAGGGGCGTCTGCCAGATAAAGGAAATCTGCCCGCTGGGCCCGCTCAGGCTCAGCGGATCGCTGATGCTGCGCGCCGCCAGCAGGTTCTGCAGGGCTTCCGGCGCCTCGCTGTCGGCATCCGGGCGCTGCAGCACCAGGATATGACAGTGCTGCAACAGCTCCTGCCAGCGGTGCCAACTGGGCAGCCCGCAAAAGGCATCCCAGCCCAGCAGTAAAAACAACTGGTCGTCCGCCGCCAGTTCGGCGCGCAACGACTCCAGGGTGTCGATGCTGTAGGACGGCTTATCGCGCTTGAGTTCGCGATCATCCACCTGCAATAACGCCATCCCCGCGACCGCCTGCTCGGCCATGGCCAGGCGATCGGCGGCGCGCACCTGCGGCTCGCCGCGATGCGGCGGCCGCGCGCTGGGGATCAGGCGCAACTCGTCGAGCCCCAGCGACTCGGCGACTTCCAGAGCGCTGCGCAGATGGCCGATATGCACCGGATCGAAGGTGCCGCCGAGGATGCCGATACGCTTAGCCATTCTGCCCGCGCAGTTGGCCGTCACCTATCACCACATACTTCTCGCAGGTCAGGCCTTCCAGGCCCACCGGGCCGCGGGCGTGCAGCTTGTCGGTGGAAATGCCGATCTCCGCGCCCAGGCCGTACTCGAAGCCGTCGGCGAAGCAGGTCGGGGTATTCAGCATCACCGAGCTGGAGTCCACCTCGGCGAGGAAACGCCGGGCCTGGCCCTGATGCTCGGTGACTAT
This sequence comes from Pseudomonas sp., assembly GCF_030696055.1. Classification (GTDB taxonomy): domain Bacteria; phylum Pseudomonadota; class Gammaproteobacteria; order Pseudomonadales; family Pseudomonadaceae; genus Aquipseudomonas. Next base: position 11,629 of record NZ_JAUYNP010000221.1, read on the forward strand.
CGAGTCGGTGTGGTGCGAGCCGTAGTGATTGATATGTTCGATCGCCTGCTCCAGGCCATCGACCACGCGAATCGACAGGATCGCCGCCAGGTATTCGGTGTGCCAATCCTCTTCGGTCGCAGGCTTGGCCTCGATCAAGGCGCAGGTGCGTGGGCAACCGCGCAGCTCGACGCCCTTGGCGCGCAACTGCTCGGCCATGGCCGGCAGGAACGCCGCCGCCACCGCCTGATCGACCAGCAGGGTTTCCATCGCCCCGCAGATGCCGTAGCGGTAGGTCTTGGCGTTGAAGGCGATGGCCTGGGCCTTGGCCAGATCGGCATGGGCGTCGACATAGACGTGGCAGATGCCGTCCAGATGCTTGATCACCGGCACCCGCGCATCCTTGCTGATGCGCTCGATCAGGCCCTTGCCGCCGCGCGGCACTATGACGTCGACGAATTCCGGCATGCTGATCAGCGCGCCGACGGCGGCGCGGTCGGTGGTTTCCACCACTTGCACGGCGGCGGCCGGTAGGCCGGCATCGGCCAGGCCGCGCTGGATGCAGAGGGCGATGGCGCGGTTGGAATGAATCGCCTCCGAGCCGCCACGCAGTATGGTGGCGTTGCCGGACTTCAGGCACAGGCTGGCGGCGTCTATGGTCACGTTGGGCCGCGACTCGTAGATGATGCCGATCACGCCCAGGGGTACGCGCATCTTGCCGACCTGAATTCCAGACGGACGGTAGCTCATGTCACGGATCGCCCCGACCGGATCGGGCAGGTTGGCGACCTGGCGCAGGCCTTCGATCATGCCGTCGATACGCGCCGGGGTCAGGGCCAGACGGTCGAGCAGGGCCGGTTCCAGACCGCTGGCGCGACCCGCGGCCAGGTCCAGTTCATTGGCGGCGCTCAGTTCGCTGCGGGCCGCGTCCAGCGCGGCCGCGGCGGCCTGCAGGGCACGGTTCTTCTGGGCGGTACTGGCCCCGGCCAGCACGCGCGAAGCCTGGCGGGCGGCCTGTCCCAGGCGGGTCATATAGTCGAGCACGGACTCAGTCATGGTCTTGGCAGGTCTGGCGGTTGGAAAAAGTCGCTGAGTATAACGGTCGCGCCGCCTCACGCCCAGCAGTGCTGGGTGGACGGTAAACAAGGCGTTCGCCGCAGGCGCCGGTAACGCGGCCAGACCAGGGCCTGCGGGAGGTGCTACGAAACAGTGACATCTGCGCCCCACGCCCGCCCGAAGGTTAGGTAAACAAAAACGCCACGAATGTTTACCTTGCAGCCTGAAACAAGAACAGGCGGCCCACCGCCGGGTAGGTGACCATGCGATACCGTACCGATTACAGCGCCGCGCTGCTCAACGAGGCCCCCGAGGTGCTGCAGCTCGGCAACTGGCGCCTGCATTACCAGGCCTACGCCAGGCGCAGCGATGATCCCCGCGCCCCGGTGCTGCTGCTCGGCGGCGCCTTCCAGAGTTTTCGCTCCTTTGCCGGCGAGGTCAGCGAACTGCTCGGCGAACACCCGGTGATACTGCTGGACCTGCCCAGCCAGGGCGGCAATCTGCAACTGGCGCCGGAGCTGGGACTGGAACAACTGGCCGACCTGATCGCCGCCTTTGCCCAGGAGCTGCGCCTGCCCGCGCTGCTGCCGATCGGCCTGTCCTACGGCTCGGCCCTGGCCGCGCTGTTCGCCGCCCGCCATCCGCAGCGCTGCACCCGCCTGCTGCTGGCCGGGATCACCGCCTTCGGCCGGCCCGGCGCGCGCCTGTTGCTGCAGGAAGGCCTGGCGCTGCTGGCGGAAGGCAGTACAGAAGCCTTTGCCCACGGTGCCCTGACCGGCTTACTCAACCCCCTGCGCCTGCAGCAGACCGGGGTTTCCCCGGTATTTCGCAAAGCATTGCTGCGGCAGATCCAGCGCCTGTCACCCGGCGAGGTGGAGCGCTACCGGCAGAACAGCCAGCGCCTGTTGGATTTTCAGGGTTTCAGCCGGCACCCCGGCTGCCCGACCCTGGTGCTGGCCGGCGAGCACGATCATTTCACCCAACCCTGGGAACATGCGCAGTTCGCCGCGGCCTGCGCCAACGCCAGCTGCGCGCTGATCCACAACGCCGATCACCTGGCCCAATTCGAACGACGCGAGGCCTGCGCCGGCCTGTACAACCCCTTCCTGCGCGGCGCGGCCCTGCCACCACGCCACCCGGGCAGCAGTCTGCTGGCGCCCAGCCAACTGCTGCAGCTGGAAAAACGCCACGAACCGCGCCTGCCGCCCAGCCAGCGCCAGGCGCGCCTGCGCCATAGGGATGGCGGCGAGTGGACGGTGGAACTCCGCGAACTGGGCTTCTTCGGCGGGCTCTTAACGGTCGAGCTACCGCAGAGCAAACCCGCGCGCGGCTGGCAACTGCTGTGCAAGGACCTGCCGCCACAACCCCTGCTGCCGCTGCGGCATGACGCCGACGGCCTGGCCTTTGTCTTCCCGCACAGCGACCAGCTGGCCAGCCAGGCCCTGGCCATGCAGTTCCAGCAGAATGAGCTGCCCACGGCCGCGTGCGCGTAGGGCGGGTTACGGCGCAACAGACTCTTTGCAAACCGACACCACCCTGCCATGCGCCCCACCCTACATTCTGACGCTGGCCGCGCCTACACCCGGGCCTCGATCACCCGCACCAGGCCGGCGCTGTTGCAGGGGGCCAGGCCTAGGGCCTGGCTGGCCCGGCTGGGGTCCAACACCGCGACCTCGCGGAAACCACAGTTTTTGAAGCCCAACTCTATCGCCTGATCGTCGCGATAGTGCAGTGGATAGCTGCCGCGAGTCAGCCGGCCGATCAAGCCGACGCCCCAGCGCAACTGGCGATAACGCGGATGCTCGCGCAGGTCCGGGTACAGTTCGGTCAGGTAGGTGGCACTGGGGAACTGACGCAACTGGTCGGCCAGGCGAGTCCAGAACGACTCGATCAGCGCCAGCTCGAAGTAGTTCACCAACCCTTCGGTGATCACCACCAGCGGCTTGCGCCGATCCAGCTCGGCAAACAGGGCCGCCAGGCTTGCGGCGCCGTCTTCGGCGAGAATGTCCACCGCGCGCACCCTATGGCGACTGCCCAGCCAGCCCTGGCCGCCCAGCAGCAGACGCTTGCGCGCGGCCATCAACGGCAGATCGGCCTCCAGGTAGCGCAACTGCGGGTAGCGCTGGCTAAACCGCCGACCGCGCGGCGACAGGCCGCAGGCGATCTCCACCACCTGACAGACGCCGCCCCGCTCGATGGCGGCGGTCAGCTGCGCATCTATCTGCAAGTGCCGCTGCAGCAGGAACTGCTCGATATCCAGGCCGAAGCCGACCCGCGCGCCCCAGGCAATGGGGCTGAGCAGGCCATGCACCAAGCGCCCGAAGCCGGTGACGAAGGCCGGCTCGGCCAGCCGATGGCGATACCAGACATAGCCGGTGTAATGGGCGCTGGGGCTGATATGGGCACTGCTGGCACGTGCAGACATAAGGCGGGCTCTTATTGTTATGATCGCCGCCCAGCCTATGCCCTGCCGCCAACCAGTGACACCGGATGCCTGTCGAACCCAACCTTAGTTTGCCCTGGCCACAAGGCCGCGCCCTGGCGGATAGCTTCTTCGACCGCGACGCGCGCCTGCTCGCCCGCGAACTGCTCGGCAAGGTGATCAGGCACAAATACGGCGAGCTGTGGCTAAGCGCCCGCATCATCGAAACCGAAGCCTATTACTGTGCGGAAAAAGGCAGCCACGCCTCCCTGGGCTACACCCATAAGCGCCGCGCGCTGTTTCAGGATGGCGGGCATATCTATATGTATTACGCCCGCGGCGGTGACTCGCTGAACTTCAGCGCCTTTGGCCCGGGCAATGCGGTGCTGATCAAGTCCGCCCACACCTGGCTGGACCAGTATTCGGGGCCGGCCAGCCTGGCGCAGATGCAGGCCAACAACCCCGACGCCCAGGGCCGGGCGCGCCCGGCGCAACGGCTGTGCGCCGGGCAGACCCTGCTGTGCAAGGCCCTCGGCCTGAAGGTGCCGGACTGGGACGGCCAGCGTTTCGACGCCCAGCGCCTGTTTGTCGAGGATGTCGGCGAACGCCCCGAGCAGGTGCTGCAGTGCACCCGCCTGGGGATTCCCCTGGGACGCGATGAACAGCTGCCTTACCGTTTCGTCGACGCAGCCTTTGCCCCTTACTGCACACGCAACCCACTGCGCCGCGGGCAGATCGCCGGCCAGCATTTCCACCTACTAACCTCCGAGGATAAGCACCTATGAGCCAGTGGCTCGACAGTTTGACCCTGTGGCTCAGCGCCAACCCGCAATGGCTGGGCTTGGCGATTTTCCTGATCGCCTGCATCGAGTGCCTGGCGATTGCCGGGATCATAGTGCCAGGCACCATTATCCTGTTCGCCGTCGGCGTGCTGGCCGGCAACGGTGCCCTGACGCTGTGGGAAACCCTGGCCCTGGCCTACTTCGGCGGGCTGCTGGGCGATGCCCTGTCCTACACCGCAGGACGCTATTTCCATCAGGATATTCGGCGCCTGCCGGGGCTGCGCCAACACCCGCAATGGCTGGCCGCGGCAGAAAACTATTTTCAGCGCTTTGGTGTCGCCAGCCTGCTGGTGGGCCGTTATATAGGCCCGCTGCGGCCCATGCTGCCGATGGTCGCCGGCATGCTGAATATGCCGCTCGGGCGCTTTATCGCGGTCAGCATGCTGGCTGCTGCCGGCTGGGCCATCGCCTATATGCTGCCCGGCTGGGCCACCGGCGCCGCGCTACGCCTGCCGCTGCCGCCAGGCTTCTGGCCGCAGGCCGGTGCGCTCGCCGCCGGGCTGGCCCTGGCCCTGCTCGTGAGCGCCCACGGCAGCCTGCGCGGACAGCGCCATGCCAGCCTGCTCGCCGCCGGTTTGAGCCTGGCCCTGTTGATCGGCCTGATGTACAGCTGGCCACAGTTGACCCAACTCGATCAGGGCCTACTGGCGCTTATCCAGGAGCAACGCAGCGCCAGCCTCGACAGCCTGATGGTGCTGGTCACCCGCCTCGGCGACTTCCAGACCCAATTGGCCGCGGGCGTACTGCTGTGCCTGGTGCTGCTGGCCACCCGGCAGTGGCGGATGGCGAGTTTCGCCGGCATGGCCCTGTTGGGAACGGCGCTGGCCAATGACGCACTGAAAAACCTGTTCGCCCGCACCCGCCCGCAGGTCTTGCTCGAGCCGCTGGACAGCTTCAGCTTTCCCAGCGGCCATAGCTCGGCGGCCTTCGCCCTGTGCCTGGTGTTGGCGCTGCTGGCCGGCCGCGGCCAACCGCCGCGCATGCGCCTGACCTGGCTGCTGCTGGGCGGCTTGCCGGCCGCGGCTATCGCCGGTTCACGGGTCTATCTGGGCGCGCATTGGCCCAGCGACATCATTGCCGGGGCCGTGCTGGCGGCCTGTATCTGCGCCCTGAGCCTGACCCTGGTGCAATGGCGCTCGCCACTGTCGGCCTTGTCGGCCAGGATCTGGTGGTTGCTGCTGCCGGCCATCCTGGCGCTGCTCGGCGGCATCGCCATCTGGCACTGGTCCGCCGCGCAGTTGCTCTATCGCTATTAACAGGCCGTTGCACAACGACCTACGCGGCCTAATGCCGTTCACTTAAGCCAAGTGAACGGCATTTTTTGTAGCCCGGATGAAATCCGGGGAACTCTATCCCCTGCAAATCCGCTCCCTGATTGCATCCGGGCTACGTTCTGGGCACAACAGGTAATTTGGGCATAGCCATTAAAAACAACCTGTTAAGCGCCGCCGGCCTGGCCCTGCAGCTGTTCGAGCAGCTCATGCAGCAGGTCGAGGCGCTGCTGCGGCTGGTCCAGCGCCAGCAATTGCAGCTTATGCTCGGCCGCCAGCGGCAACAGGTAGGCCAGCTGGTTGGCCAGCGCCGCCTGCCCGGTCGGCTCGGCCTGCATATCCAGCGCAGCCACCATGGGGTGCGCGCTCAGGGCATTGAGCAAGGCGGCCAGGTCCGCATGTTCGTCCAATAAGGGTTGCTCGACCTCATCCTCCAGCCAGTCGACTTCGGCGACCGCCAGTTGGTCGCGCATAAGCTCGGCACTGCGCACCCGGAAGCGCCGCCCGCCCTCGACGCGAATCCCCAGCAGGCCATTGGGCCGCTGCTGGAAATCGCGAATCAGCGCCTCGCAGCCGATGGCGGCAAACTGTTCGGCCGCCGCCCCCACTTCCTCGCCCTCGACTATGCACACCACGCCGAAGCCTTCGCCATGCTTCATGCAGCGGCTGATCATGTCCAGGTAGCGTGCCTCGAAAATCTGCAGATCCAGGGTGCAGCCGGGGAACAGCACGGTATTGAGGGGAAACAAAGGTAACGTCATGGCGGCCTCCTCAACGCAGTAACAGAATCGCCAACGGCAGCAAGACCGCAGTGAACATGCCCATCAGGCTCATCGCCAGGGCGGCGAAGGCCCCACACTCCTCGCCTTCCTGCAAGGCCCGCGCGGTGCCCACGGCATGCGCGGTCAAACCCAGGGCCATGCCCAGGGCGGCCGGGTGCCGCACGCCACAGCGTTTGAGCAGGGACGGCCCGACGATAGCGCCGATGACCCCGGTGATCATCACGAAGACCGCGGCCAGGGAAGCGATGCCGCCAATCTGATTGGCCACCAGCATGGCGATAGGCGAGGTCACCGACTTGGGCGCCATGCTCATCAGCATGATCTGTTCGGCCCCCAGGCCCCAGGCCAATGTCACCCCCAGAACAGTGGCGAACACCCCGGCCAGCAGCAGGGTGATCAGGGTCGGCCAGAACAGCTGGCGAATCCGCCGCAGGTTGAGAAACAGCGGCACCGCCAGGGCCACTGTAGCAGGGCCGAGAAACAGGCTCAGGGCGACGGCACTGTCCTTGTACTCGGCGAAGGTCAGGCCGCAGGCCAGCAGAATGCCGATCACCGTCAGCATCGACAGCAGCACCGGCTGGAGGAACACCCAACGGCTTTTCTCATAGGCGGCGATGGCCAGCTGGTAGGCGCCCAGGGTGATGCCCACGCCGAACAGCGGATGATGGATCAAGGCTTGCCAGGCGGCGTGCCACTCCAGAGTCATGGCGCCTCCCGGCGTTGCTGGCGCTCGATCAACTTCTGCATCAACCAGCCGGCGAAGAGGATCGACAGCAGCAGCGACAGCAGCAAAGCGCCGGCCACCGCCCAGAAGTCCGCGGCTATCGCCTCGGCATACACCATCACCCCCACCGCCGGCGGCACCAGCAGCAGGGGCAGGTATTTCAGCAGGCTGCGGGAGGCCAGGTGCAGCGGCTCACCCACTTCGCCGCGCAGCAGCAGAAAGACGAATAACAGCAGCATGCCGATGATCGGCCCCGGCAGCATCGGCAGCACCAGCACATTGATGACGGTGCCGAGCAACTGACAGAGCACCAGCCAGGAAAGGCCGCGTAGCAGCATGATGGGCAATCTCCAAATCGTATGATCCCAGGTGGAATGCCTGACAGTATAAGCCGCCAAGCCCCGCTAACGCCGGTTTACAGCGGTTGCACCGATTTTATCGCGAGTTCGCCGCAGTACCACGCAAGACTTGACCCTAAGCCGAAGCCATGATGATCTTAGGGCAGAAGGATTTACGCAGTGCAAAAAAACAAAACCCGCGTCTTCAAGGAGAAACCATGCCCTCAGTACCAGTCGCAGAACTGCAAAGCTACATTGGCAAAGAACTCGGTCGTTCCAACTGGTTGACCATCGACCAGGAACGCATCAACCAATTCGCCGAATGCACCGGCGATCATCAATTTATCCACGTCGATCCGGTCAAAGCCAAGCTCACCCCATTCGGCACCACCATCGCCCACGGCTTCCTCTCGCTGTCGTTGGTGCCCAAGCTGATGGAGGGCATCATGCTCATGCCCCAGGGCCTGAAAATGGCCATCAACTATGGCCTGGACAGCGTGCGCTTTATCCAGCCGGTCAAGGTCGGCTCCAAGGTCCGCCTGGCGGTCAGCCTGACCGATGCCCATGAGAAGAATCCGGGCCAATGGCTACTCAAGGCCAAAGTCGTGCTGGAGATCGAAGGCTCGGAAAAACCGGCCTATATCGCCGAACCGCTGACCCTCTGCTTCGTCTGACCCCCTCTGCTGTCACCAGGCGCGCCATCGACGGATGGCGCGCTTTTTTGTGCCTGCCATCCATGGCGGCCACCCTCCGGGCCGTCGCTGCGCGACGTTAAAAATTGCTCCATGCAATTTTTTCTGCATGGTCCCGGCTAGAGCGCAGGCGCAGTTGTTTAAGGCATACTCGACAACACCCCTACAGTATGGATGCTTGTTATGCGCCGCCTCGCCCACCTGGCTCCGCTGAGCCTCGCCTTGCTGCTGATCGCCTGTGGCGAAGGCGAACCCCTGCTGCCACCAGACGCCGTACTGCCCGATGGCGGCCGCTACCGCGGCGCGGTGGTCGATGGCCTGCTACAGGGCCAGGGCCGCCTGGATTACAGCGACGGCAGCCATTACCAGGGGCAATTCAAGGACGGCCAGTTCCACGGCAACGGGGAATGGGTCAGCGAACAGGGCGAACACTATAAGGGCGAGTTCCAGGACGGCAATTTTCATGGTCAAGGCAGCCTTAGCTACAGCGACGGCAGCCACTACCAGGGCAACTTTGGCAAAGGCACGCCGAACGGCGAAGGCACCCTCAAGCGCAGCGATCTGGTCTATCGCGGCGAGTTCAGCAAGGGCCTCTACAGTGGCCTGGGCAACCTGGAGTGGAGCAACGGCGCCAGCTTTCAGGGCCAATTCAAGAAAGGCGAGCCAGACGGCCAGGGTGTGCTGACCGACGTCGAAGGCAACCAGTTCACCGGCACTTTCAAGCAGGGCCAACTGAATGGCCTGGGCAGTTTCAAAAGCCCTAAAGGCGATCTCTATAGCGGCCATTTCCGCGCCCAGCAGTTTCACGGTGAGGGGCGCTACCAAAGTGCCGACGGCGAGGTCTGGAACGGTCAATTCGCCGAGGGAGCGCTGAGCGGCAAGGGTGAGTTCAAGGCTGCCGACGGCAGCCACTACAGCGGCCAGTTCAGCGACTGGAGCTATCACGGCGAGGGCCGCTTGAGCCTGGCCGACGGCAGCCTGTATCAGGGCCACTTCGTCTACGACCAGTACCACGGCGCAGGCAGCCTGACCCTGGCCGACGGCAGCACGCAAAAGGGCAGTTGGCAGAATGGCCAGCGCATCCGCGATGAACAAGGCCAAGCGCTGCCCGACACATTGGAAAAAGGTTTGCTGGAACAGGGCCAGCTGCTCGATAGCGCCATCGCCGCCCTACCCGCCTCGACCCCAGCCATCGAGCTGTATGCCCTGACCCTGGCCGGCGATGGCAAACAGAGCGTGTTTATGCGCGAAGCCGATTATGTCGCCGACCTGCTCGGCGAGCGCTTCGCCGCCCACGGCCGTATCACCCTGGTCAACCACCGCGATCATCTCGCCGACCGCCCCCTGGCCACCCGCGCCAGCCTGACCCGCGTGGTGCAGGCGCTGGCCGAGCGCAGTGGCCCGGAAGACCTGATCTTTATCTACCTGACCAGCCACGGCTCGGCCAGCCACGAGCTGAACCTCGACCAGCCGCGCCTGCAGCTCAATGACCTGCCCGCCAGCGAATTGGCCGCGCTGCTCGAGCCGCTCAAGGATAGGCACAAGGTGCTGGTGATCTCCGCCTGCTACTCCGGCGGTTTTATCCCCAAGCTGCAGGATGACAAGACCCTGCTGATGACCGCCGCGCGCGCCGACCGGGTGTCCTTTGGCTGCTCGGAAGAGAACGACTTCACCTACTTTGGCCGCGCGCTATTTGCCGAGGCCCTGCAACAGACCGACGACTTGCAGCGCGCCTTCGAACTGGCCCAGGCCAGCGTTGCCAAACGCGAACAGGCCGACGGTTTCGAGGCTTCAGAACCGCAGATATGGCCGGCCAAAGCGGTGCTCGCACAGTGGCGTAAATTGCGCGAGCAGCAGGCCGAGCGTGTCCTGAATAATGGCCCCGAGGAAAAAACCGCGGCCAGCCGATAAGCGCAAAGAAAGCGGGCGGCACGCACAGTGCGAGTCGCCAACAGCCTGTTAAGCTGATGGATATCAGCGGAGAACCGACCACTATGTATTTGACGCCCCAGCATATCCTTCTCGCCGGCGCCACCGGCCTGACCGGCGAACACCTGCTGGATCGCCTGCTGAACGAGCCCACAGTCGCACGCGTGCTGGCGCCCAGCCGCCGGCCCTTGGCCGACCACCCGCACCTGGACAACCCGGTGGGTGAACTGCTTGCGCTGTTGCCTCAACTCAGCGGCGCCATCGACACCGCCTTCTGCTGCCTGGGCAGCACCATCAAGCAAGCCGGCTCGCAGGAGGCCTTCCGCGCAGTCGACCATGACCTGGTGCTGGCCTTCGCCAAGCGCGCCCGCGAACTCGGCGCGCGGCATCTGCTGGTGATCAGCGCCCTGGGCGCCGACGCCCACTCCGCGGTGTTCTACAACCGGGTCAAGGGTGAAATGGAACAGGCCCTGAAAGCCCAGGGCTGGCCGCAGCTGACTATAGTGCGGCCCTCCCTGCTGCTCGGGGCGCGCCAGGAGTTCCGCCTCGGCGAACGCCTGGTCGCGCCCTTTATGCGCTGGCTTCCGGGCAAGTACCGCGGCATCGAAGCCACAGTCCTGGCCCGCGCACTCTGGCGCCTGGCCCTGGAAGAAGATCGCGGCACCCGCGTGATCGAGTCGCACCAGCTGCGCCGCCTCGGCCGCTAACCCCCTATCAATATGGACAACTCATGAGCACCATCACGGATAACCTGATCGCGGCCCTGAGCAGCGCCGACATGCTGGAAATCGACGCGCTGCATGCCTGGCAATTCAACCTCGATCACGACCTGCTGGCCCGGCACAACGCCGGCTCGGCCAGCGCCGAAGACGCCGGCAAGCCCCTGCTCAGCATCGAGTGCATGGACGGCCGCGCCCGACGCCAATGGCATTTCAGCCTGGCACAAGTCCTGGCCGCCCACTTTGTCGCGGCAGATGACAGCTGGAGCATTGCCCGCGCCGACAGCAGCCACAGCATCAAGTGTTTCGCCGCCATCAGCGGCGACAACGCCGAGCAGCCGGACGACGCCGCTAACGACATCGAATAGAGCGCCAGCCGAGGGCACCCGCTTGGATTGGTACGACCGCTATCTACTGCCCCATCTGATCGACTTCGCCTGCGGCATGGGCGAGGTGATGCAGGCCCGCGCGCAACTGGTGCCCCAGGCCCACGGTCGGGTGCTGGAGATCGGCATCGGCAGCGGCCTCAATCTTGAGTTCTACGATGCGGCCAAGGTCAGCGTCATAGTCGGCGTCGACCCCAGTGCGGCCATGCAGCGACTGGCCAAGGCGCGCGCCGCGCGCATCGGCATCCCGGTCGAGATGATCGCCCTGGAGTTGGGGCAGATTCAGGCCCCCGCCGCCAGTTTCGACAGCATCGTCTGCACCTTTACCCTGTGCACCATCTCGAATGCCGGGGCGGCCCTGCGGGAAATGCGCCGGGTGCTGAAACCCGGCGGTCGCCTGCTGTTCTGCGAACACGGCCAGTCACCCGAGCGGTCGGTGCTGCGCTGGCAGAACCGCCTGACCCCGCTGTGGAAACCCCTGGCCGGCGGCTGCCACCTCAATCGCGATATAGCCGCCCTGATAGACACCGCGGGCTTTCGCATCGGCCAGCTGCAGAACCGCTACCTGCAAGGGCCAAGGCCCATGACCTATCTCTATCAGGGCTGGGCCGACTAGCCGCCCCATAGCGAATTGCCATTACCGCCCGGCAGCGCCTGAATATTCTGGCTATTGTTAGCTCATGGACTTAGCGGACGGAAGCCGGCCCACCCATGAAGCGCCTGGCGTTACGCGCAAGCACTGCCCTGATCCTATGCCTGTGCGGCCTATGGGTAGGCTGCGGCCATGCCTGGGCGCAGCAGCGCTCGGTGAGCGTCGGGGTGTATGGCAGCGAACCGACAATAGTGCTGGGCCAGGATGGCAAGCTCTCCGGCATTCTCGGTGAACTGCTCAACGAGATCGCCCGCGAGGAGCATTGGCAACTGACGCCCGAGCCCTGCAACTGGCAGCAGTGCCTGGAGCTGGCGCAGAGCGGTGCAATCGACTTGCTGCCGGGTGTGACGTTCAACGAAAGCCGCGCCCAGTCGCTGGACTTCCATAAGCGGCCCTCGCTGTTCAGCTGGTCGCAGCTGTACAGCCGTGGCGACAGCACGCTCGACTCGCTACTGGACCTCAAAGGCCTGCGCATTGCGGTACTCGATGGCTCCATCCAGCAGAGCTACCTGCAAGACCTGCTCAAGAGTTTTGGCCTGGCCGCCGAACTGATCGGCGTGCCGAGCCTGCAGCAAGGCTTCGAGAAAGTCGTGGCGAACCAGGCCGATGCGGTGGTGGCCAACCAGCGTTTCGGTGACTTTCATGCCCCGCAGTACAAGCTGCAGAGTACCCCCATCATGTTTCAGCCGGCGCAGCTGTTCTATGCCACGCGCAAAGGACAGAACGCCGACCTCTTGGCCGCCATCGATAACCACCTGCAAGGCTGGCAGAGCGCGCCGGATTCCTACTACTACCAGACCCTGCAGCGCTGGGGCGGTGAGCTGCCCCGGCTGCTGGTCCCCGCCAGCTTCTGGTGGGGCATGGCCAGCCTCGGTTTTCTGCTGCTGATGGCGCTGGCCGGCGCCCTGCTCTTGCGCCGCCAGGTCAGCGAGAAAACCCGCCACCTGCAAGCCAGCGAACAACGCCTGAACTGCATTCTCGACAGCGTCGAGGCCTATATCTATATCAAGGACGAACAGCTGCGCTATCAGTACGCCAACCGCAAGGTCTGCGAGCTGTTCGGCCAGCCCCTGGAGCAGGTGATAGGCCAGACCGACAAGCAGTTCTTCGACAGCACCACCGCGACCAACCTGCATGAAAACGACCGCCGCGTGCTGATGTTCGGCGAGCGGGTGGAAGCCGAGGAAATCAACCGCGGCCTGGATGGCGGCACCGAGCACGCCTTCCTCTCGGTCAAGTTGCCGCTGCGCAATGCCGAGGGGCAGATCTATGCCCTGTGCGGCATCTCCACCGATATCACCGAACACCACAAGAACCTGGAGAAGATCAACCAACTGGCCTTCTACGACCCCCTCACCGGCCTGCCCAACCGCCGCCTGCTGCTCGATCGCCTGCAACAGGCCCTGGCCAAGCATTCGCGCGGCCTGCAGCAGGGCGCCCTGTTGTTTATCGACCTGGACAACTTCAAGGACCTCAACGACACCCTCGGCCACGACATGGGCGACCGGCTGTTACAGCAAGTCGCCGAGCGCCTGAACAGCCATGTGCGCGCCCAGGACAGCCTGGCCCGCCTGGGCGGCGACGAGTTCGCCCTGCTGATCGGCCGTTGCCAGCCCGGCGCGGTCATACCCGCCGCCGAGCATTACCGCGGCGCGCTGCACGATCCCTTCGCCGTGCGCGGCATCAGCATGACCCTCAACGCCACCCTGGGCATCGCCCTCTACCCCGATCACGGCGAAAGCGCCGGCAGCCTGCTGCAACACGCCGAGGTGGCCATGTACCTGGGCAAGCAGCAGCGTTCGCCCTATGCCCTCTACCGCCCGGAACTGGACCGCCACAGCCTGCTGCGCCTGGCGCTGATGAGCGAACTGAAAGGCGCGGTGGAAGACGG
>NZ_JAUYNP010000236.1 GCF_030696055.1 Pseudomonas sp.
GAACTGCATGCTTCAGCCCCACACTACGTCCTGCCCCATCGACGAGAAGATCGTATCTATCCACGCGCCATCAGGCTCAAATCGTCGAAGTATCCGATCAGAAATAAAAATGCCAGTCAGCTTAACTGACTGGCATTAGCCTGGAGCCGGTTGTTTATTGACCGCGAAACGGCACTCTCGGTTTTGTGCGTAAAGGGTCGAGCAAGCCGGACAAGCCGTTGTGATCGATCTCCTGCATCAAGGCCAGCAGGCGGCCGATCTCCCCCGAAGGGAAGCCTTCGCGGGCGAACCAGTTGAGGTAATTGCCCGGCAGGTCGGCAAGCAAACGGCCTTTGTGCTTACCGAAGGGCATTTCACGGGTTACCAGCAATAACAGGTCTTCGGGCTTCATCAAGGGCTCGGTTTGGCTAGGCACAAGGCAAGGCGCGATTATGCCGTTCGGCCCGGGCTCAGGCCAGCCGCGACAAACTCGGGTAAGCTGCGCGCCCGTATTTATCTACCCAAGGTTTACGTCAGCATGATTATCAAGGCACTTCGAATCGGCCTCGGCCAGTTGATCATCTTCCTCGACTGGATCTCCCGTCCCGCCAAGCTCAAGCGTTCGCCCGAGGCTCAGGCCGCGGTGACGCAGACCGCCCAAGGCCTGGCGCTGTACCAGTTCCACGCCTGCCCCTTCTGCGTAAAGACCCGCCGCACCCTGCACCGGCTCAATGTGCCGGTCGCCTTGCACGACGCCAAGCATGATACCCAGGCTCGTCAGGAGCTGGAGCAGCAAGGCGGCAAGATCAAGGTGCCGTGCCTGCGCATCGAAGAAAACGGCCAGAGCACCTGGCTGTATGAGTCCAAGGTGATCATCGCCTATCTGAATGAGCGTTTCGCTAACGCCTAAGAACCTGTCTCGGATCTGCTGCGCGTCGGCGATACTGCGTTAAAAACAGCCTCGGAATGCTCATTTACAACCCGTAAACTCCGCTTCCTCGGCTGTTTTCGCCTTGTCTCGCTCTAGCTCGCAAGATCCGCAACAGGCTCTAAAAAACAAAACTGCGCCAGAGCCTGAGCCCCGGCGCAGCTGTTGGTTCAGACCTTACTTGATGCTTACTTGATAAAATAGCGGCCCCAACGTTCGACGTTGCGTACGGACTGCTTGGCCGCACGCCCTTGCGCGGCCGTCTCGGCGGCGGCGATTTCATCGTCGATGATTTTGGTCGACAACGACAGCCAGCTGGTGGCGAACGCCATGGCGTCAGCATGCAACTCCAGCGAATCGGTGTTGATGTTGCTGATGTCGTCGCAAGCCGCGTGGTAGCAAGGGTCGAACGGCTGGTTGGCAGCACCGCCGAACTTTTGCGCCTGTTCTTCGCTCTTCAGGTCTTCGGCGCCGGTGAACAGGCCGCCAAAGGCAATACCTTCTTCGAAGAACTGCGCATAGTCGGAGCGGAAGTCGATCTCGGTACCCTCGGCAGGCTTGCTGCGCAGGTTGAAGTAAGCCCCTAGCAAGCGTTCGATGGCAGCCGAGCCGGGCGGGCCTTGCAGACCGAAGTCCGAACCGTCGCCGTCATAGATAAAGTTGCCGAAGTTCGGCGAACCTATCATGTCGAAGTTCAGATACGCCTTGATCCGCTGCTTCTCCTCATCGGCCAACTGGCTGGCGTAAAAGGTGGAACCGACCAGGCCCGACTCTTCCGCGCCCCACCAGGCGAAACGCACCTTGTTGAACGGGTGAGCCTTGCTCATCAGCACCGCCATCTCCAGCACCGCTGCGCTGCCCGAACCGTTGTCGTTGATGCCAGGGCCTTCGCCCACCGAATCCAGGTGCGCGCCGACCATCACCACATTGTTCGGGTTGCCGCGACGGGTCTCGGCAACCAGGTTATGGGTCTCGGTACGGCTACGCTCCACGTCGGCCACCATGCGCGCCTGCAAGCCCGCGGTCTGGGCCCAGTCGGCCCCCAGGGCATAGGTGCCGAATAACACCGGGATACCGCCGGCATAGGTATCGCCCAGGGTCGCGTTCATCAAGCCCATGCGATCCTCGGTATTGCCCTGGTTGAAGATGATCGCTCCCACTGCGCCCGCTGCGGCGGCGTTCTCGGCCTTCTGCTGGAAGCTGCAGGCGCCGCGCTGGATCAAGGCGATCGAGCCGCTGGGGAAGCCGGCGAAATCTTCCACTTCGCAACCGCTGCTGGAGGTATTGCCCGCACCGAGTGCCAGATCGACCGGCACCACGGCGGCGCTCACATCACCGGCTTCGGTTTGCGACAAATAGGTGAAGTCCTCATCCCAGACGTAGTTGGCCGGCACCGGTGCGAGCGCGCTGAGCGTGCCTGGCCCGATCGGTTCGTAGGAGGTGAAGGGAAAGGCCTGAATGGTCACCGCATAACCGACCTGCTCGAGGGTGCTGCGCACGTAGTCGAGCGACGCCTGATAACCCGGCTGGGCGGCGGCTCGATTGCCGCCATTTATGCTGGCGATGTCCTGCAACTTCTGCAGGCGGATCAGCACATTGTCGGCCTGCATACAGCGCGGCAAACCCAGTGGTGTACCCACCAGTAGCGGCGATTTACAGGCCGAAAGACTCGGCTTGCCTGGGCTCCAGAAATCATTGAAGCGTTGGCTGTCACTGGGTGAGGCGGCAAGAGTGGCGGTGGAAGCGGCTAGAGCGAGAGAACCAACAACCCTACGAACATTGTTTTTCTTCTTCATCGAAAATCATCCCTGGGTAAATGTTGTTGTAAGCAGGCCGTCTGGCTGACGCCACTGTCCCCTACCACTTCCAGCGGACACGGCCATGTGCGCTTGACTCGTGCACGATCGTTCCGTTCTGTGAATATTGCAAAAAACAAAAGCCACAATTGACGAGTTTCTTGACCTACCGCTCAAGGCCGTAAAGTCGTCGCCAGACTGCTCAGATTCGTCGCACTGACATAAACCCAATGCCGCTTCGCAGGCTATGGGCAGCCGGAACTGGCAGGGCTCTAGGCACAAGGAGCAAGCGCAAGGAGCGAGCGTTGGGGAGCGTCCAGCGCTCGGCCCTGACGCCCTTGTATCAGACCCGATGGGTCGGAGGCGGTGCTCCCACGCTGGCGCGTGGGAAACAGCCGCACATGCACTTATTGCGCGGATTGCAGTTCGGTCACAACGAACTGGCTGCCTTTTTGCTCAACCACAAACTGGACCTTATCGCCCACCTTCAGCCCATCGAGCAGGCCAGGCTCCTGCACGCCGAACACCATGGTCATCGGCGGCATGCCGAGGTTGACCAGTGGCCCGTGGCGCAGGGTGATCTTCTGGTTGGCCACATCGATCTTGCGCACCTCGCCCTGGCTCATGGCCGCGGCTGCGCTAGCGGCCGGCGCGACGCTGGTCTCGCTGGCAACTACCGGGAGTGTCAGGGCACAGCCCATGGCGATAGCTATTAGTAGATTCCTCATAATTTTTCCTTAGGTTGATTGCGGGCATCGGCCACCGGCGGATGCCCTGGTTAATGGGTTTTATTCGGTCACTACACGAACCTGGCCCACCATGCCGGCCTGGTAATGGCCGACCATCAGGCAAGCGAAGTCGAAGTCGCCGGCGCGGTTGAAGGTCCAGATGATTTCCCCGCTCTTGCCCGGCCCGACATGGGCCATAAAGGGCTCGTCGTGCTGCATGCCGGGGAACTTGGCCATCAGCGCCGCATGCGCATCCAGCTCGGGCTTGGTGCCGAGGACGAACTCGTGCCGCATCCGGCCCTGGTTGCGATGAACGAACCTGATGGTTTCGCCCTGCTTCACCTCGAACTGGTTCGGGGTAAAACGCATCTGATCGCTCATGCTGATCTCGATGCTGCGCGACACCTGCTCCCTGTCGCCGGCTATGCCCCAATCCTTTTGCTCCTTGAGCACCGGCGCCTGGGCGGCATGCGTCTCCTTCTGCATATCGCCATGGGCCAGCAGCTCGGCGCTGCCGGTTATACCGGCAAGCAACAGGGCTAAACCGATCAACTGTTGGTGTTTCTTCATCTGTGCGACCTCATATGAGTTGGAATGTTAGGAATCAATGCCCGGTATGCCCGGAAGGTTTACGTATCTGTACTTCCGCGCTGACCGGCTGCTTAAGCGGCATGGACTGCCCGCCTGGGGCACTCGAGCGCGCCGGCATGGCCAGCTCGCCCTGCCACTCATGGGCCTGGGTGCCTGCCGGATGCTGGAACCAGCCGGGATCGCTGTAGTCGCCTGCTGCCTGGTCCTTGCGCACCTTGAGCATGCTGAACATGCCGCCCATCTCCACCGAGCCGAAGGGGCCGTCGCCGGTCATCATCGGTGCGGTGTTGTCCGGCAGCGGCATCTGCATCTCCGCCATATCGGCCATGCCGCGCTCGCCCATCACCATGTAATCGGGGATCAGCTTGGCGACCTTGCGGGTCATGTCGCGGTGATCGACGCCGAGCAGGGTCGGCACGTCATGGCCCATGGCGTTCATGGTGTGATGGCTCTTGTGGCAGTGCAGCGCCCAGTCGCCCTCCTCGTCGGCGAGAAACTCCAGCTGGCGCATCTGTCCCACCGCCACATCGGTGGTCACCTCCGGCCAGCGCGCGCCCACCGGCACAGGGACACCGTCGGTGCCGGTGACGTCGAACTCGTGGCCATGCAGGTGGATCGGGTGGTTGGTCATGGTCAGGTTGCCGACCCG
>NZ_JAUYNP010000240.1 GCF_030696055.1 Pseudomonas sp.
CAGGAGTGGCTGGCGATCATCAACCAGTACGGCGGCGACATCAAAGAGACCTACGGCGTGCCGGTCGAAGAGATAGTCGAAGGCATCAAGTACGGCGTGCGCAAGGTCAATATCGACACCGACCTGCGCCTGGCTTCCACCGGTGCCATGCGTCGCCTGATGGCCAGCAACCCGAGCGAGTTCGACCCGCGTAAATTCTTCGGCGCCACAGTGACGGCCATGCGCGATATCTGCATTGCCCGCTACGAAGCCTTTGGCACCGCCGGCAATGCCTCGAAGATCAAGCCGATCACCCTGGAAGGCATGTTCCAGCGCTACGCCAAGGGTGAGCTGGCCGCCAAGGTCAACTAAGCCGGAGGCGATGGTGGCGTAGGGCGGACATGCCGCAGGCTTGTCCGCCACTGTGTCGCATAAGGTGGACAAGGCTTAGCCCTGTCCACCCTAGGCATGACCCAAGAGCCCAGCTGATGCGGTAATGCCGTTCACTTAAGCCAAGCGAACGGCATTTTTTGTAGCCCGGATGAAATCCGGGGAAATCTACCCCCTGCAAATCCGCTCCCGGATTGCATCCGGGCTACGTTCTGGGCTCCTTGCTTGCGACAAACGATCTGAGATAGCCAACTGAACGGCATTGCCGCAGATGCGGGGCTTTTTGTTATCTGCTGGGGGGAAGCGATGCATAGGTTGATCGGGCTGGTATTCGCCATTGCTGTGCTGACGGGTTGCGCGGGGCAGCCGAGCAGCACGGCTCTGCCTGCGCCGCTGGCCGTGCCGGAGTCCGATCCGCGGCGCTGCCTGAGCCGCGTCGAGTGCACCACCAAGGTGTCGCGCACCCTGCTGTTCGTCTTCGACTATGCCGCTGCCGGGGCGCCGCTGTTGCAGCGCGACGGACGCCTGTTGTTTACCCCGGCCGATGCGCCGCCCAGCGCGTGGCCGGCGCTCTATATCCGCCTGGCGCAGGCGCAGGACAGCCGCTTCGACTTTAACGGCCAGTGCCGCGGCGAGCGTTGCCGGGTCAGCGTCGAGCAGATGCTGCAGATTTACCGCAGCTATCTGGCCGGCCGGCCCTGCGGCTTGCGCGCGGACCAGTGCCCCGCGCCATTCTCGGCCGCGCTGCCGGCCGCGCCGACAGACTGACAGACTGCTGGAGCCGGGCTTGCGGCATAATCGCCGGACCTATCTCGAGGTGCATTGCGCAAGCCCAGTCATGACCCCGCTTAAATACCTGCAAGGCTACCCGGCCCAGCTGCAAGACAAGATCCGCCAGCTGATCGCCGAGCAGCGCCTGGGCGACTACCTGGCGCGCTCCTACAGCGGCAAGCACGGCATCCAGAGCGACAAGGCGCTGTATGCCTATATCCAGGGGCTCAAGCAGGAGCACCTGCGCAATGCGCCGGCCATCGACAAGGTGCTCTACGACAACCGCCTGGACCTGACTCACCGCGCCCTCGGCCTGCACACGGCAATCTCGCGGGTGCAGGGCGGCAAGCTCAAGGCGAAGAAGGAAATCCGCGTCGCCGCCCTGTTCAAGGACGCCGCTCCCGAATTTCTGCAGATGATAGTGGTGCATGAGCTGGCGCACCTGAAGGAGGCCGAGCACAACAAGGCCTTCTACAAGCTGTGCGAGTACATGTTGCCGGGCTACCACCAGCTGGAGTTCGATCTGCGTGTCTACCTGACCTGGCGTGAGCTGCCCGGCTGCGCGCCTGGGCTGTCAGCCCCGCAGCAATAGATTGAGCTGATCGACCACCTCGGCCCAGTCGGCGTCTTCGAGTATTTCCTCGCACAGAAAAGCCGCCTGGGCCGGGCTCCAGAAGGGTGCGTCGGCCAGCCGGCAGCCTTCCGGCAAGGGCGAGTGGTGCTTGATAAAGCGATCGATGCTGGCCTGCTCATGGTCCAGGCCGAGCTGCTTGAACAATGCCGACAGGCTGTGGGTCTGCGCTTGCATGCGAATCTCCTGAAGTGCGGCGCTGCGAAAGGGGTTTTCCGACTATCAAGTGATAGCAGCTTTTAGTCGACCGGCAGCAGTGCGAACAGTTGCATAGCGCCGGCAAGGCGCGGAGCCTGACCTGCTAGGCTGCCTGATATCGTCCCCCCATGGCCGAGGCCTCCATTTCATGCATTCGCGCGTTCTGCCCAGGTTGTTGCTGGCATGTTGCTGCGCGCTGCTGGCCGTTCCGCTAGCGGCGCGCGAGCTGTTGGCAATCGGCACCAACTTTCCCGGGGTGTTCGAACAACACGCTGGTGGCTATCGGGGCCTCGCCACCAGCGTGCTGCGCCAGGCGCTGGAACCCCTGGGCTATCAGGTTCGCTTCGAGCTGCACCCCTGGGCCCGCGCGCAGCATATGGTCGAGCACGGCCAGGGCGATATCCTGATCGGGCCCTACAAGAATGCCGAGCGCGAGGCGCGTTTCGTCTTTTCCGCGCAGCCCTTCTACCGCGATCACATCGTCTTCTACCGCCAGCGCGGGCGCCTGTTGTACTGGCACGGCGACTACCGGGAGTTGCTCGGCCGGCGCATCGGGGTGGTGCGCGCCTGGGTCTATGGCGCGCGGTTCGACAGCCGGCGCGCGCAGCTCGATCTGGTCACGGTGGAAGGGGTCGAGAATGGCCTGAAGATGCTTAGCGCCGGGCGTCTGGATCTGTTGGCCAGCAACCAGCGCAATACCCGCCCGGTACTGCTGGCGCTGGGCCTGACCGATAAGATCGAGCAGCTCAAGTCCCAGATCGACCTGCAGGACGGCTACTTCGCCTTCCCCCGCCAAGACCGCTATAGACCCTTGCGTGAGGACCTAGATCGGGCGTTGCAGCAGATGATCGAGCAAGGCCGGCTGGCGCAGTTGGCCAAGGAATGGCAGGTCGAGATTCCCTACTAAACAGGCTTAAATCACCTGCACTATCTCGAACAGTTGCAGCTTGCCGCCGATGCGCAGCTCTATGCTGTCGCCCTCGCCGCAGCCGAGCAGGCGCTGCCCCAGCGGCGCTTGCGGGCCTATCACCTGCACGCTGTGGCCAGCCTGCTGGAGTTTCATGGCCGCGCCGTCCGGGCCGACGAACAGGCACTGGCGCTTGTCCTCCTCATCGGCCAGCCACACCAGGGCGCCCAGTTGGATGCCCTGCAGCCGGTCGAAGGGGCGCAAGACCAGCTGCTTCCAGGTGCCCAGGCAATGGCGGATGGCCTCGGCGCGGCGCGCCTGACCGGTGGCCAGGTAGGACGCTTCCAGGCCCAGGGTGTCGTACTTGTTCTCGGCGATATTTTCTTCGTGGGTCGCCGTTTCGTAGGCCGTCAGGGCGGCCTGCTGGGCCTGGGCCAGGTCGGCTTCGAGCTGGGCTAGCACCTGTTGCAGCAACAGTGGTTTGTTTAGGGTCGGCATTTTCTTTGGCGGAGTGCAGGCAGAAGGGGCGCAGATTAGCGGAAAACCGCCCAGTCGGGCAGTTACGCGATGCCCAGGTAGGATGGCGTTGAGCGCAGCGACAAAACGGCAGGATGCCGTATTGCACAGCTTTAGCTGCCCGAAGGGTGAGGGACATGGATGTCCCTCATGATACCCATCGAAGCCAATGCTTGGCCTCAGGGTTGGCGCTGTTATACCAAGCTGCCAAGTCAGGCCTGCTCGCCCTTAAGCAGATGGGCGGCCAATGTGCGCAGCGGGCCGAGCTGGCGGCAGATCAGCGCCAGCTGGGTCTGCACCAGGCGCTGCTGGTCATCCAGTCCGTCGGCGAGCTGTTCTAGGCGGTTCGCCAACTGTTGTTCGGCCTCGCTGTGAATCGCTACCGGGCGCTCTTCGCTCAGGCATTGGGCGATCTCCTCGAGGCTGTTCGCCAGGCTGTTGGCCCCCAGTAGCAGGGGGTTGTCGGCGCCGGCCAGCTGGGTTTCGCCGCGGTGCGCGCCGAGTCCCGAGAGGTAGCTGAGCAGGGTGTGCGACAGCACCAGAAAGCGGAAGCCGATATCCGCCTGCTTCCTGAAGTGCCCCGGCTCCATCAGCATATTGCCCAGGGTGGTCGACAGGGTCGCGTCGGCGTTGTGCGCGTTGCGCCGCGCCAGGCGATAGGCCAGGTCGTCGCGCTTGCCGCTGGCATACTGCTGGATGATCTGCTGCAGGTAGCGGCTGTTGCAGCTCAGGGTGCTCGCCAGCAGGCGATTGAGGCGGCGGCCTTGCCAGTCCGGCAGGATCAGGAACACCGCCAGGCCGGCGATCAGGCTGCCCAGCAGGGTATCCACCAGGCGCGGGATAAACAGCCCGTAACCGTCGCCGACCTGGTTGAAGCAGAACAGCACCAGCAATGTGATGGCCGCGGTGGCCAGGGTGTAGCGGCTGCTGCGCAGGGCGAAGAAGGCCACCCCGGCGACTACCGCGAACAGCGCCTGGGCGCGCGGATCGGGCAGCAGGTCGAACAGCGCCCAGGCGAGCAGCAGGCCCAGCACGGTGCCGCCGATCCGTTGCAGCAGCTTGAGGCGGGTGGCGCCGTAGTTCGGCTGGCAGACGAACAATGTGGTCAGCAGTATCCAGTAACCCTGGGCCGGGTGAATCCAGTGCAGCAGGCCGTAGCCGGCGGCTAGGGCGACGGCCAGGCGCAGGGCGTGGCGGAACAGCAGCGAGGTCGGCGTCAGCTGCTGGCGCAGGCGCTCCCAGACGTCCCTGAAAGAGTGCGGCTCGCGGTCCAGCAGGCTGCTGTCCTGCTCCTCGGCCAGGGCATCCGGGTTGCTGGCGTTGCTCAGCAGCCCATCCAGGCTGCGCAGGTTGCCGGCCAGGGCGGCGAGGGAGCGCAGCAAGTGGCGCCAGGCCGGGTTGCTCTGCAGGCGCAGGTGCTCCAGGGAGGCCTGCAGGTCGACCAGGGCCTGGTCGCACAGCTCGCGGTATTCGAACGGCTGGCGCAGTTCGATGGCCTGCGCCAGGCGCTGGCAGGCCTGGCCCTGCAGGCGCAGCAGGCGCTGGCAGCGGAACAGCACATCGCTGTGAAAGAACGCCTCGGCCAGCTCGTTGTAGGGGTAGTGCGAGGAGCTGGCGCGCTCATGCAGATCCTGGGCGAGGAAGTACAGCTTGAGGTAGCGGCTGATCTTGGGCCCCGGGCGGGTGTCGCCGACCCGGTGCAGGAGGATTTCCTTGCTGGCGTTGAGCGCCGCCACCACCCGCCCGTTCTGCCTGGCCAGGGCCAGGCGGCGCTGCGCCACATCGAGCTGGCGCAGCGGCTCGAACAGCGCGGCCTTGAGCTTGAGGTACCGGCCTAGCTCGCGAAACAGCCGGGCCAGGCTGTGCTGCACCGGCTGGTTGGCGAAGGCCGCCTGCCACAGCACCGAGAGCAGGCCATACCAGGCCGCGCCGGCCACCAGCAGCAGCGGTTCCAACCACAGGCCGGCGCTGCCGCCGCGCTGTTCCACGCCGATCATGCTGTACACCGCCAGGATCAGGGTGGCCGAGCCCAGGGTGGCGTAGCGCTCGCCGAGGGCGCCGAACATGGTCAGGGCGAAGCTGGCCAGGGCCAGGGCGCTGACGAACAGCCAGGGGTAGGGGAACAGCCATTCCACCGCATAGGCCGCGGCGCTGAAGCAACCCAGGGTCACCAGCAAGGCGGCCAGGCGACCTTGCCAGCTGTCGTCGGTCTCCGCCAGGGCGCTGGCGATCACCCCGAGAAACAGTGGAATCAAGGCCTGCATCCAGTCCTGCGCCCAGCACAGCAACAGCGCGCCACTGAGGGCAATAAACACCCGCAGGCTGTAGCTGAACTTATCCAAGGCCCAGAGGCGACGCAGGGACTGACTGAAAGCGCTGGACGGCATGCGCGGACCTTGTGCGGGAACAATAGCCGGCAGCCTAACGGACTCGGCGCAGGCTGGGCAGCCCCCTGGCGGCGCTTTTATGGTCGCGCCGCGCCGCGGCTTTGGTGACCCGCGCCTTGGTCTATCCTCATAAGCAGGTAGCCAGGTCGTCGTTGCGCGTCGATCATGCCGGCTGCCCGGGAGAGACTCGTGAAGCCTGCGCTGCTGCGCTGTTATTTGCTGCTGGCCTGCTCGTTATTGGCGGTGGGCTTGTGCGCGGCCCCCGCGCCCGTGCTGGAACTGCGCCTGGAGGGCGCCATCGGCCCGGCCAGCGCCGACTATGTGGTGCGTGGCCTGGTCCGGGCGCAGGAGCAGGGCGCGCAGTTGCTGGTGTTGAGCATGGACACCCCGGGCGGCCTGGATACCTCGATGCGCAGCATGATCAAGGCGATTCTCGCCAGCCCGGTGCCGGTGGCCAGCTATGTGGCGCCCAGCGGCGCGCGTGCCGCCAGTGCCGGCACCTATATCCTCTATGCCAGCCATATCGCCGCCATGGCGCCGGGCACCAACCTGGGCGCGGCGACCCCGGTGGCCATCGGCATGCCCGGCGCGCCGAACGGCAAAGCCGCAGACGAGAATCAGCAGAAGCCGGACGACGACAAGGAGTCGCCGGTGGACGCCATGACCGCCAAGCAGATCAACGATGCCGCCGCCTATATCCGCGGCCTGGCGCAGCTGCGCGGGCGCAATGCCGAATGGGCCGAACAGGCGGTGCGCCAGGCCCACAGCCTGTCTGCCGAGGAGGCGTTGGAACTCAAGGTGGTCGATTACCTGGCCGTCGATCTGGCCGATCTGCTGCGTCAGCTGGATGGCAAGACCTTCAAG
>NZ_JAUYNP010000243.1 GCF_030696055.1 Pseudomonas sp.
CGCTCAATGCGCTGATCGCCGTCGCACCCGGTACTTCTGCCGATATAGCCTGGCACCTTAACGATGCCCGGATAAACACCTTGATCTGCCGCGACTTCACCGCTGCCAGCCAAGGCGAGGCGAAGCTTATCGACCGCCTGATGCTGCTCGGTGCTGGCAAGCTGGTCGGCCAGCGCCTGGAAGCCAAATCGCCAAACCAGGGCGCCCTCAATGACCTGGGCTTCAACCGGCTTGCTCGCGTAATTGGCGCGCCTCACGGGCAGCAGCCAGCTCATCGCATAACCAGCCCATCGTCCTTATCGCCTCTGGCTCAAAAGCAGCCCCTGGCCAGCGGAGTTCACGTAGCTGCTCCGGCTGGAACTGCCCATTCACCTCAGCCACTGCGGCCAGGCGAAGTACGGCCTGAGCCAGAGCATTCACCTGCGCTTCCAACTTCTCAATCTGATCGGTCATAGCTATGTGCCTTCTCGTGAATGTACCCGATTCCATTGTGGGTTTTGAAACGCTTTTGCCCAGCTGCAAAAAATCATTTTGTTTGGCGACCCGCTCTGGCCTGCGCTTGGGGGCCTTCCAATGAAGAAACGCAATTGGAAGACCGCCCAGCCCAGCAGTATTCGCCAGGCCCTGGAGTGGTCGCTGGAACACGCCAAAGAGCGGCACAACCTGAGCGTTGAACGCATTGCCGAGCGCATGGGGTTGGCCAACCACTGGGCGCTCTACAAGTGGGCCAGCGAGGGCCGCATGCCCGCTGTGAGCATCCCCGCGTTCGAGCATGTGTGTGGCATCAACCTGGTCAGCCGTTGGCTGGCCGCGACCGGCAGCAAGCTGCTGATCGACATGCCCACCGGCCGTACCTGCTCCGCTGAGGACATGCAGGAGTTACAGGCAGTACTGCATACCGCCACCGGCGCGTTGCTGGCCTTCTACAACGGCACAGCAGATGCCGCCGCGACCATGGCCGCCATTCAGGCCGGGCTTGAGGGCCTGGCCTGGCATCGCGGCAATGTGCAACAGCACGCCCACCCACAACTCGAACTCGGTGAAAGCCATGAATGACAAGACCCGCACCAGCGACAGCGGTGGCCGCGTGCTGCGCGTACTCAAGGCCCTGCGTGGCCACAGCCTCACAGGCTTGAGCAACGGCGACCTGGCCAAGGCCTTGGGCGAGAGCCCGGCCACCATCAACCGTTGCCTGAACACCCTGATCGCCGAGGGCATGGCCACCAAGCTCGACACCGGCCGCTTCGCCTTGAGCGTGGCGGTACTGCAGATCGCCCAGGCCCATGCCAACGAGATGTCCCTGGCCCAGGCACGCATCAACGAGATCAACCAACGTGTGCTGGCTGGAGCCAGCCGCTGACAACAAGGAGCGACACATGGACTACCAGAAACTGGCCGACAAGATCCTTGAGCACGGCGACCGCCGAAGCGCGGCGTACCGAGAGGGAATGATCGCGGTGATCAAACGGCGCATCGATGACAGCCCTGTGCAGGCGCCCTATGCCGCTGGCACGGTCGAGTTCGATGCCTACTTCGCGGGTAACGAGCGCGGCCACAACGAATGGCGTAATGCGCTGATCGAGGCCAATGGCGACCGCGAGCAAGCCATTGCCCGCTTGCAGAAACTGGCTGGCGCCACCGCACGGAGGGCTGCCTGATGGCCCGCAAAGCAATCGCACCTGTCGAGTTGGTGCAAGACGCAGCACTGGATGTTGGAGCCCTGGCTGTCACCCAGAACCTGGGGGCTATTGCTCAAGGCATGCAGGACGAGCGCGACCTGGTCAATCAGTTGCTTGGTCAAGTTCAAATGGCCAGGTCTTTCGCCCGTTTTGCCGACGTCGTCAGTTTGAGCAAACTGGCCCACATCAAGGAAACCAAGATGTACCGGGGCCTGGCAGGCAAAAAAGGGGTTGACCAGGATGGTAACGAAATTGCCGACGTCGGCACTTGGGATGGTTTTTGCCAAGCCCTCGGCTTGTCGCGCTCGAAGGTTGACGAAGATCTCATCAACCTCGCAGCTTTTGGTGAGGAAGCCCTCAAGCAACTTTCCTCGATCGGAGCCGGTTACCGTGACCTGCGCCAATGGCGACGCCTGCCGGACGATGCCCGCTCGGCCCTGATCGAAGCCGCCAAAACGGACAACAAGGAAGCAGTGATCTTTCTGGCCGAGGAACTGATCGCAAATCACGCCAAGGTCGAGCAGAAGCTCGTCGACACCCAGGCCGACTACGAAGCCCAGGGCGGCGTGCTGGCGAACAAGTCCGCTGAACTGGACAAGACCCGCCAGGAGCTGGAGAAGGTGCGCCGCCAGGTGCAAACCCTTACCGCCGATGAGCGTGCCAAGGAGCTGCGCGTGGAGGTAGCCGCCCTGGCCTTTGAGGCCGAGGCGGACATCACCGGCAAGCTGCGCGAGGGCTTTATCAAGCTGGCCGAGCATGCCGAGGAACACGGTGTAGATCATCGCCCGTTCAAGGCCGCGATGGTGCGCCAGCTCGAAGCCTTGTTGGCTGCGATCCGCAGTGAGTTCCATTTGCCGGACGCCTCCGGGGAGGATGAGTTTCCCTGGCTTGGGCAGGCCGCCGGCCAGCCTCTCCTGGCTCAGGACGCCTGATCAATGAGCGCCGTCATCACCCAACGCCTGGTTGACCTGGTCCGCGCGCTTGACGCTGCGGGCCACGGCCGTCGCACGGCGCTGTGCAGGGCCGCGGCGCACGACCTGGGCCTTTCCCTGGCAACCCTTTACCGCAAACTTGAGGAGGTGACCGTGGTCACCACTACCCGCAAGCGGCGCGCGGACGCCGGCAAGAGCGACCTCACTCGCCAGGAGGCGTTGGCCATCAGCGCCGCCCTGATCGAGTCCGCCCGCCGCAACGAGAAACGCTTGTACTCCCTGGGCGATGCCGTGGATGCCCTGCGCATCAGCGGCATGATCCGCGCCGAGGCTGTCGACAAGGCGACCGGTGAACTTCGTCCGATGTCGCTCAGCGCCATCGGCCGCGCGCTGCACAGTTACAAGCTGCACCCGGACCAACTGCTGGCACCGGCGCCGGTAACCGAGCTGGCCAGCACGCACCCGAACCATGTCTGGCAGATCGACGCCTCGATCTGCGTGCTCTATTACCTCAAGCCAGGTGCGGACTCGAAAACCAACGGCCTGCGGGTGATGGACGCAGCCGAGTTCTATAAGAACAAGCCGAAGAACCTGCTGCGCGTGGCGATGGATCGGGTCTGGTCATACGAGATCACCGACCACGCCAGCGGTTGGATCTACCTCGAATACGTGATGGGTGCTGAATCGGGGGAGAACCTCTGCAGCGTGCTGATCAACGCCATGCAGGAACGCGGCGATGCCGACATCCTCACGGTCGCCCCGAGATCCTGATGATGGACCCCGGCTCGGCGAACACCTCCGCCATGGCCAAGAATCTGTGCCGCAGCTTGGGCATCCAGATGATCGTCCACGCACCTGGTGCGGCGCGAGTGACCGGGCAGGTGGAGAACGCGCGGAACATCATCGAGCGCAAGTTCGAGGCTGGCCTGCGCTTTCAGCCAGTCGCCGACCTGGACGAACTCAACGCACTGGCGGCGCGGTGGCGCGGTTATTTCAACGCCACAGCGGTGCATTCCCGCCACAAGAAGAACCGCTCTGCGGTGTGGATGAGCATCCGCGAGCACCAACTGATCAAGGTGCCCAGCGTTGAGGAATGCCGCCGCCTGGCAGTCGCTGAGCCGGAAAGCCGCAAGGTCACCACCAAGCTGCGGGTTTCCTTCCAGGGCCGCGAGTACGACGTGTCCGTAGTGCCGGAAGTGATGGTAGGTGACCGCCTGATGGTCACCCGTAACCCATGGCGCGACGACGCTGCCCAGGTAGTGGCCACCGACGCCAACGGCCACGAGGTGTTCTATGTGGTGCCGGCCGTGGTGACCAACGAACTCGGCTTTGATGTTGCCGCCGCCACCATCGGCGAAGCCTTCAAACGCCACGCCGAAACCCCGGCCCAGGTCGCCCGCAAGGACGCCGCCAAGCTCGCCATGGGCGCAGACACCCAGGATGAAGTGGACGCCGCGCGCAAGGCCAAGGCCATTCCCTTCGGTGGCCAGCTGCAGCCCTACAAGCAGATGACCGAGGCCGATCTGCCTGCCTTTATGCCACGCCGTGGTACCCAGCACGACCTGGTACTGCCCACCGTGGAAACCCCGCCGCTCGGCGTGTTCGCCATAGCCAAGCGTTTGCAGGCTGAGGTGGCCGGCTGGGGCCCAGAGCACTACGCCTGGCTTAGCCAGCATTACCCGGCAGGCGCCAAGGAAGAAGACATCCCAGCGCTTGCCGAGCGCCTACGGGTTGCCTTCAGCAAGCGCCCAACCTTGTCCGTTGTAGGAGGTGCCTGATGCTCAAGCTCAAGGCGCTGCTGCGCTACCACAACCTGAGCCAGGCCGACCTGGCCCGCGATGTGAACCTGTCGCGGCCGACGATCAGCCAACTGATCAACCAGAACATCTGGCTGAAAACCGTTCCCCAGGAAGAGATCAAAGCCCTGATCGTCGGTTGGCTGGAGGGTAAGGGCATCACCGGTATGCAACTGGTGGGCATTTTCGAAGAAGACGACCCAACAGTTGAAAAGAAAAAGACGGCTGGAGGGCGCGCCAACGCCCACCAGCCTGAGCACCGCAACGATAAGAAACCGACCATCGAGGAGCCCGAGACGATGCTACTACGCAAGCAAACCCTGACACCACAAGCCCGCCAGGCGTTCGGCCTGTTCAGCGACCCATTCCGGGATCCGCAGAGCAGTACCGAGCTGTTCGTCTCACCGGAGATTCGCTATGTGCGCGAGAACCTCTACCAGGTGACGCGCTATGGCACCTTCCTCGCCATCGTCGGCGAGAGTGGCAGCGGCAAGAGCACCATCCGCAAGGATCTGCATGCCCGCCTCAAGGCCGACGACAAGCCGGTGATCATCATCGAGCCCTACATCCTCGGCATGGAAGATGACGACTTCAAGGGTAAGACCCTCAAGGCCATCCACATCTGCGAGGCGATTCTGGCCACAGTCAGCCCTGGCACCAAGATGCCGCGCGGCCAAGAACAGCGTTTCCGCGCCGTGCATAACGCCCTCAAGGATTCGCACCGGATGGGCAACAGGCATGTGCTGATCATCGAGGAGGCGCATGCCATCCCGATCCCTACCCTCAAGCACCTCAAGCGCTTCTTCGAACTGGAGGACGGCTTCGAGAAGTTGCTCAGCATCGTGCTGATCGGCCAGACCGAACTGGGCAACAAACTCAGCGAGAACCGCGCCGACGTGCGCGAAGTGGTGCAGCGCTGCGAGGTGGTGCGCCTCAATCCGCTGGGCGAGCAGCTCGGCGCATACCTCAAACACCGCTTCGAACTGATCAACAAAAAGCTCGACGAGTTGATGGACGAACAGTCCATCGAAGCCCTGCGCAGCAAGCTCACCGGCCATATGCCGAAAAACCAGGGCACCTACTCAGTGCTGTACCCCTTGGCGGTACACAACCAAGTGACCGCTGCCCTCAACCTCGCCGCCACGCTCGGCGCGCCCCGCCTGACGGCGGATATCTTCGCGGAGGTGTAGCCATGCCCATCGCCAACGTCATCCCCCTTAGCGCCCAGGTCGCCGCCGACCTGGCACGCCAGCACGCCATGCCGGCCTGCACGGTACTGACCCCGGAACTGGCCAACAGCCTGCAGCTGGTCAATGCCATGACCCGACGCCTGCGCGATGTGGGTGTGCGTGTCGAGGCGGCATCGCCCCTCGACGTCACGCTGTTCATCGTCGCCGAGGATGCAGGCCGCCTGGCCGAGGCCTTCCGCGCCGAATGGCGCGGCGCGTCCTGGAGCACCAAGGGCACCCGCACCCTCAACAGCGTGCGCCTCGGCGGTTGCCGTATCTGCTGGCTTACCCCGGTGAAGGAGCAGGACTCATGAGAGAGCCACTCGAAACCACCATCACCGCCTTGCAGCAGGAATTGCAGGAGGCCAACGAAAACCTGCAGACCGAATGCCGGCGCAATTCCGACTTGGCGCTGCGCTTGGCCAACCTCGTGTACTGGAACAACCGCCTGGGCAATGACCTCGCCGCCATCTGCGAGGCCTACCTGACCGGCGACACGGATACCGTGCTGGCCGGCGTAGGCAGGTTTGCCACCGCGTACAAACAAAACCTCAAGCCCACCGATGGGAGGGTGCACTGATGAACAGCATGAGCAAATCCGCGTTCCAACTCCGCGTCGAACGCCGCCTGCACGAAGCCCTGGAGCTGCTCAAACGCAGCGCCGGTTTCGCCTCTGCTTACCCAAGCATTGGCGGCCACAAGCTCAATGACGAGATCAGCGAGTTTCGTCGCCAGGTGCTGACCGAACTGGATAGCACCACCGACCACAATCACGCACAGGAGGAGCCATCCCATGGCTGATACCAATCAAACGTCGGTACCGGCCGGCTATGTGCGCAACGGCGCAGGCCACTTGGTACCCGAACACCAGGTGCGTGAGCACGACAAACTGCGTGATCAGGTCGCCCGTGATCTGGCTGGCCAGGCCTTGCTTATTCACGATGCGCTTTGCCGGTTCAAGGATCAGGCCCTGGCAGATATCGACGACCTGATCGCCATTTCTAGCACCAAGTATGGCGTGACCATCGGCGGCAAGAAGGGCAACGCCTCGATCACTACCTATGACGGCCGGTTCAAGGTTGAGCGCCAAATGGCGGAACGCCTGACGTTCACCGAGGAGATTCTTGCGGCCAAGGAATTGATTGACCGCTGTATTCGCAAGTGGAGCGAGGGTGCCGACCAGCACCTGCGTGTCCTGGTCGATCGCGCATTCCGCGCCAACAAACAGGGCCAGATCAAAACCGGCGACGTCCTCAGCCTGCTGCGTATCGAGATCGACGATCCCGACTGGAAGCTCGCCATGGAGGCCCTCAAGGACTCCATACAGGTCAACGGTACCGCCATCTACATCCGCGTCTATCAGCGCGTGGGCGACACCGACCGCTACGAGCCCATCAACCTCAATATCGCGGCGGTGTGACATGGACCAGGATCGCATTCTCGACAAAATCAAGAAGTGTATGGAGATGGCGAAGTCGAAGACCGCAAACCCCAACGAAGCGGAGATCGCACTGCGCCAGGCTCACAAGCTGATGGAAGCCTACAACCTGGAGCTGGGCGACGTGCTGGCCAGCATGGCTTGCGAGGTAAAGATTGCTGCCGGTTCCGAGGGTACGCCGCCAACTTGGCGAGTACGACTGGCCCATGTATGCGCGCACGCCTTCGGTACCAAGATGATCATCACCACCAGCGCCTTCAGTGCTGCCGGCTTCATCTTTGTCGGCTGTGCCGCTGCGCCCGAACTGACCGGCTATGCCTACCAGGTGCTCGAGCGTCAGCTACAGAAGGCGCGCCGTGACTTTCTTGCTGAACCCAAGCAGAAGCGTTGCAAGCGATCGACCAAGGTCGTGCGTGGCGACCACTTCGCCAATGGCTGGATCGATGCGGTGTACCGCAAGGTCGACGAGTTCGCAGGGGTGGAAGACAACATCGCCGAAGCCATCGAAGCCTACATGGCCAAGCATCATCCGAACCTCGGTACCGCAGAGATGAAACGCCGCAAGCTTAAAGCTCGCGACGAAGGTGCTGCCGTGGCCGGCTACCAGGCTGGCAAGGCCGCCCAGCTGCACACGGCGATCAATCACAAGCCGGTCGCCCGGCTGACTCAGGGAGTTTGATATGTCCCTTCTGCATGACATTGATTACGAGCAAACCACGCTGCTGCAGCTCATCCAGCAGGCCGAGCAGAACCACGAAGACGCCTTCGACCTTGTGCGGCTATCGCTCGACTCGGGCCGCGAACTGATCTTCCTCGCCGTCACCGCCGATAGCCTCGACGGCCTGGGAATGATGCTGGAAGGCTTGCAGCAAATGAGGGAGGAAGGCTGACATGGCCCTCGCAAAAGCCACTCTGAGCAAGATCCATATCGCCAAGCAGCAACTGGGTATGGAAGACGACATATATAGAGGGCTGCTGGCGCGCGTCGCCGGTGTGCGCTCGTCCAAAGAGTTGAATGACCGCCAGGCCGGCGCAGTACTTCGCGAGTTCGAGCGTCTGGGTTTCAAGCCGAAACCCAGTACCAAGGCCGCAGGGAAGCCGAAGAACTTTGATCAGATGCCAGCGCGTATCACCAAGATCGAGGCGTTGCTCGCCGATATGCGACTGCCCTGGGCCTACGCCGACGCGCTTGCCCGTCAGATGTTCAATGTCGACCGGGTAGCCTGGCTGAAAGCACCTAAGCAGCTCGACGCGCTGATCGCAGCCTTGCACGTGGAGCAGGAGAAGCGTGCCTTGTTGACGGATGTGGAAAGGCTCTGCAGTCGCCTCGGAGTAGAGGGTCCAGAACGCCTGGACGGTTTGGAACAGCTACCAGAGGGGTGGCAGCGGCAACGTCCAATTCTCAAAGCGCTGATCGAGGCGCTCAACGCCGCCATCAATGCCAGGGAGTGCGAGTAATGCGCATGCAATGCCCTTGCTGCGGCGAGCAGTTCCCGTTCGAAGCGGGCTTTGCTGACGCCGAAGGCAAGCAACTGGCGGCCCTGTTCGCTGGCCTGGAACCCAAGCTGGGCCGTGCCGTGCTGAGTTACCTGCGGCTGTTCAGCCCGGCCAAGCGTGGCCTTCGCACCACCCGAGCCATTCGCCTGGTGGAGGAGCTGCTCGCCATGGTCGGTACCAGTACGGTCTCGCGTGACGCGCGCACCAACGAGACCAAGCCGGCGCCACCACGCCTGTGGGCCGCTGGTATCGAGCAGATGCTGGTCCAGCGTGATCGCCTGCAGTTACCGCTGGAGAACCACAACTATCTGCGGGCGGTGGTGTGGGGCATCGCTGCGGATCCGGCACAGGCACAGGCCGCCGCGCCGGCCAAGCCGCCGCGAGCGGCCACAACGCCACAGCAGGCCCTGCAGGATGCGATCGGCCGCATAGATGCGGACGTACGCCTCGGGATAATCAATAAAGAAGAAGGTGAGCGCCGCGTTGCAGCGCTGAGGGGGAACTGATGAACGAGTCCCGTATGGAGCCGATCCGGCATGAACTGCTATCAGACGTTGCGGCTCAGACCACCACTATCCTCAAGGACCACGGTGTCGAAGCTGACGTGGCTGATCAGGCCGGGGTTGCGATCGCCGAGCACCTGGCCGAGCACTGGGGTGGCCAGCTGATCAACTTTCCGAAGGACTACCTGTTCAAGCTGGCCGAACGGGATTTGCGGATCTACAACGAGTTCACTGGGCATAACCATGCGGACCTGTCCCGCAAACACCGCATGACCGTTCGCGGCATCTATAAGCTGATCGCCCGCGTCCACAAGCGCGAAGTCGACCGCCGCCAGCACCGCCTTTTCTCCTGACGTAAGCCTTTCCCTCTGCGAAAGGCTTTTTCAAACGCCATCCCGCTATTTTCCGCTTCCTTCCCCTATATCCCGCTTTTATCGCGCTTTCTCAGTGTTATCTTTCTCACGCCTGCACACGTTGAAATCGGCCTCAAAATGCTCATTTACAACAAGTAAACTGCGCTTTTTACTCACTACGTTCGCCCTGCGGGCCAGCCTGCGGCTGTTACTCCGCTGCGCTGCGTAGCGGCCGTTTTTGCCTTGTCTCGGCTGCCTCGCCTACATTTTTCAACGGCCTGTTAGCCGCGGGCGGCATCCATGCCTGGCTGCGCCCGGTCGGATCGGTGGGCAAGCAAGTGCCTAATACTCGGCTATTGCCCTGGCTGGCGAGGCGACCGCAGGGCGCGGTGGCTTCGCTAGCAGCAGGTTCAGGCGGCCGGGCGCTGTTGGCGTTGGTAGAGGAACTCCAGCACCGCGGTGCGGTACGCGTGGTACTGCGGATCATTGGCCAGGGCCAGGCGATCCCGTGGGCGCGGCAGTTCGACCCGGACTATATCGCCCACGGTGGCCGCCGGGCCGTTGGTCATCATGACTATGCGATCCGACAGCAGCACCGCCTCGTCGACGTCATGGGTGACCATCACCACTGTGCTCTGGGTTTCCCCGACTATGCGCAGCAACTCGTCCTGCAGGTGGGCGCGGGTCAGGGCGTCCAGGGCGCCGAAGGGTTCGTCCAGCAGCAGCACCTTGGGCTCCATGGCCAGGGCGCGGGCGATACCGACCCGTTGCTTCATGCCGCCGGAAATTTCATTGGGGTGCTTATGGGTGGCGTGGCTCAAACCGACCATGGCCAGGGCCGCTTCGGTGCGGGCCTTGAGCTGGGCCTTGCTCTCCTTGCCGGCGAAGACCTTCTCCACCGCCAGGTAGACGTTGCCGAAGCAGGTCATCCAGGGCAGCAGGCTGTGGTTCTGGAATACCACGCCGCGCTCAGGGCCGGGACCGTCGATCTCCCGACCATTGCAGATCAAGCCACCGGCGCTGGCCTCCAGCAGGCCGGCGATCAGGTTGAGCACGGTGGATTTGCCGCAACCGGAGTGGCCGATCAGGGTGACAAACTCACCCTTGGCGATGCTCAGGTTGACGCCTTCGAGCGCCTGGAAGCGGCCTTTCTTGGTGTCGAAATGCTTGCTGACCTGGGTCAGTTCTACGAATTTTTCCATGATCAGGCTCCTCAGCTGGCGTAATCGAAGCGTTTGGCCAGCAGCAACAACAGCTGTTCCAGGGCCAGGCCAACCAGGCCGACGATAATGATGGCGATCAGAATGTGTTCGACATTCAGGTTGTTCCACTCATCCCACACCCAGAAGCCCAGGCCGGTGCCACCGGTGAGCATTTCCGCGGCGACTATCACCAACCAGGCCACGCCAATGGCCAGGCGGATGCCGGTCATCAGGTGCGGCAATACGGCGGGGAAGAGGATGCGCGTGAGCACCTTGAACTCCGAGAGTTTCAGCACCCGCGCCACGTTCAGGTAGTCCTGCGGTACGCTGGCCACGCCGGCGGCAGTGTTGAGGATGATCGGCCAGATCGAGCTGATAAAGATCACCCAGATCGATGCCGGGCCAGCGGCCTCGAACACCAGCAGGCCAATCGGCAGCCAGGCCAGTGGCGAGACCGGGCGCAGCAGGCTGATGATCGGCGAGAGCATGCCGGCGAGGAAGGCGAAGCGGCCGATGGCGAAACCCAGGGGGATGCCGACCAAGGCCGCCAAGCCGAAGCCGATCCCCACGCGCTTCAGGGAGTGCAGGATATTCCAGCCGATGCCCATGTCGTTCGGGCCGTTGTCGTAGAAGGGGTTGGCGAACAACTCCAAGGCGGACAGCCAGGTGCTTATGGGCCCGGGCAGGCCCTGACTTTTGCTGGCGATCAGCGCCCAGACCCCGATAAACAGCAGGATACCCAGCAGCGGCGGAACCAGCGATTTGGCCAGGTTGTTGACCCCCCCCGCGCCGGGCAGTGCCAGGCGCGGGGCTTTGCTAACTGCCGCGGGGAGCGGCAGCGGCGTTTTCAGTGGTGCGTTCATCACAACCTCCGAATCAGGCTTTTATCGCGAAGGACTTGGCGTAGGCGGCTGGATCCGAACCATTCCATACGGTGCCATCGATCAGCGTGCTGCTGCGCAGGGAGCTGCTTGGCACCGGCAACTTGAGGGCGCTGGCGGCTTCCTTGAACAGCGCAACCTGGTTGACCCCGGCCGCGACGGCGGCGTAGTTCGGGTCTTCCTTGATCAGGCCCCAGCGGCGGAACTGGGTCATAAACCACATGCCGTCGGAGTGATAAGGGAAGTTGACCGTGCCGTCCTTGCAGAAGGCCATAGCGTGGTCGTCTTTCCAGCTATTGCCCAGGCCATCTTCGTACTGGCAGAGGAAGCGCGGCTCGATCACCGC
The DNA here is from genome assembly GCF_030696055.1 of Pseudomonas sp. Lineage (GTDB taxonomy): Bacteria > Pseudomonadota > Gammaproteobacteria > Pseudomonadales > Pseudomonadaceae > Aquipseudomonas. Next base: position 11,857 of record NZ_JAUYNP010000243.1, read on the forward strand.
GACCGGCGCGTTGACGTAGGCCTTGCCGGAGATCAGCTTGGCCGTGCTCTTGCGGTTCTCGTCGCTGGCTTCGATGAATTTGCTGGCATCCAGTATCGCCATGATCAGGGCGCGGGCGGCGTTGGGGTATTGCTCGATAAAGGCACGGGTGGCACCGAGAACTTTTTCCGGGTGGTCCGGCCAGATCTGCTGGGTGGTGGCCGCGGTAAAGCCGATATTGTCGGCAATCGCCCGCGCGCCCCAAGGCTCGCCTACACAGTAGCCGTCCATATTGCCGACGCGCATATTGGCGACCATCTGCGGTGGCGGCACGGTGATGGTCTTCACATCGCTCATGGGGTTGATGCCGTGGCTGGCCAGCCAGTAATACAGCCACATGGCGTGGGTGCCGGTGGGGAAGGTCTGGGCGAAGGTCAGCGGGGTGCCGCCTTTCTTCACATGGGCGGCCAGTTGCGCGCCATTGGTCACGCCGGCTTCCTTGAGCTGGTTGGACAGGGTGATGGCCTGGCCGTTCTGGTTCAGGCCCATCAGCACCGCCATGTCCTTCTGCGGGCCGGCGATCCCCAGTTGCGCGCCATACATCATGCCGTACAGCACATGGGCGGCATCCAGCTCACCGGTGTTCAGCTTGTCGCGTACACCGGCCCAGGAGGCTTCCTTGCTCAGGGTGATGTTCAGGCCGTATTTCTCGCCAAAACCTTGGGTGGCGGCGACTACCACCGAGGCGCAGTCGGTCAGGGGGATAAAGCCGACTTTCAGTGCGGCTTTTTCCGGCGCATCGGAACCGGCAGCCCAGGCTGCGCTGCGCAGGCTGGCGGGAGCGGAAAGGCCGAGGGCGGCAATCCCACCGACAGTACCGGCGACGGCTACGGAGGTTTTCAGGAAGTCACGGCGGCTGTGCTGGCTTGGGTTTTTCGAATCACGATCAGTCATGAAGGCTGTCCTTTATTTTGCCGAGAAGACGGCTGAAACAAAAAAACGGCGTACGCCAGATCACCCATTAGCGAGGTGATCTGACGGACGCCGTTGTCCGTGATCCGCGGCTCACCGCCGTTGGTGGGCTGCGCAGGAATCTTGCTGAGGTGATTGCAAGGGGCTTGCCAGCTTTTCCGGATGGAGGCGCAGAGTCTTAGCTGAAAGGCTCGAAGAGATGCTCGAAAGAGACTTAAAAGTTAATATCTAAACTATATATATCAGTTAGTTAAGAAGCCTATTGCAGGCTAAATATAGGCTGAGTTATTCCGCTAAAGGCCAGCTAAAAAAGCCAAAATGGCCCAATAGCTGCGCGCTTATTGAGCCATTGCTGTGCACGTCAAGCGCCACTTGGGCGCTTTTGGTTCGGTTTAACCGCTGCCGTCGATTTGCCTTGGAGCAGTCAGCCGTTCAATAAGCCGGCCTGGCCTGGGCTTCCTCGACGAACTCCTTGAGCCAACGCAGCACCTCGACGGCCTGCCAGCGCGCCGGGTCGAACATGGCGTAGGCCAGGCCCTGATAACCGACCACATCCAACTGCTTGTGATAGCCGGCGCGTTGCAACAGGGCCTCGATTTCAGCGAAGCAGGTATTGAAGTGCACCCGGGAGAAGGGCGTCTTGCCTTCGGTGACTATGCCTTCCAGGTACAACTCCTCGACCGTGGTGCGGACCTTGTCCAGCGGCATGCGGTTCACTGTGTGTTTCAGCTGCAGTACGTCCAGCATCTTGTGCTCCTGGTTAGCGCCTCGGATGGGCCAGGTTTGCGCTGTTGCCGACCTGGCTAAGTGACGCCGATAAGGGTAATCGAAAAATACTGTACAAATAAACAGTATTAGACAATAGTAAAGCCAAGTCTTCAGTTGGTATCCACTCGATCACACCCGCCATTAGCTCGCAAAGCCACTGGCCATAGGCACTGCAAAGGAGTCACTGACAATGCAACAGATGCTGATGACAATTGTGCTGTTGGGCCTGCTCGGCGGTTGCGCCCAGCCGCAGCTAGAGCAGCCCCGGGCTAATGGCAGCTACCTGGTGATCGAGAACAACCAGGCCTGGGCCGTGCTGATAGCCGATGGCAAGCGCGTGCAGGAGCAGGGCACTGTGGTGGATGTGATCAAGCGGCTCGATCAGGAGTCGGCAGTCGCCGCCAGCTATGTGATCGAGACCCCGCATTGCGGGCGGGTGCAGTGGCTAAGCGAACGTTCGGACGCCGTCGATGGTGCGACCACGTTGATGGCGCTGCACAGCAACAGCCAGGAGCTGGGCCAGAGCGGCTGTGTGCTAGGCGATGACCTCAGCCGTATTTGGACGGTGCTGGACTATTCGGGCTAGGGCGGGACGGGAGACGACGCGGCGAGCGCCGCGTCGGTGAATGTGGAGCAGATTCAGCTGTTCGGCGCTTTACGCGGCTTGCTCGGCGCTGGCGCCTCCAGCAGGCCATCGGCCCTGAACATCGCCTTGATTCCGCGCACCGCCTGGCGGATGCGGTCCTGGTTTTCGATCAGGGCGAAGCGCACATGGTCGTCGCCGTAATCGCCGAAGCCGATACCCGGCGACACGCAGACCTTGGCCTCCAGCAGCAGCTTCTTGGCGAATTCCAGGGAGCCGAGGTGGGCGTAGGCGTCGGGAATCTTCGCCCAGACATACATCGAGGCCTTGGGGTTCACCACCATCCAGCCGATTTCATGCAGGCCTTTGACCATCACATTGCGCCGTTGGCGGTACTGTTCGGCAATATCCAGCACGCACTGCTGGTCACCTTCCAGGGCGGCGATGGCCGCGACCTGCAGCGGGGTGAAGGTGCCGTAGTCGTGGTAGCTCTTGATCCGCGCCAGGGCGCTGACCAGCTCCGGATTGCCGACCATAAAGCCGATGCGCCAGCCGGCCATGTTGTAGCTCTTGGACAGGGTGAAGAATTCCACGGCGATGTCCTTGGCCCCCGGCACCTGCATGATCGACGGGGCTTTCCAGCCGTCGTAGACGATGTCGGCATAGGCCAGGTCGTGGATCACCAGCACATCGTACTGCTTGGCCAGGGCCACCACGCGCTCGAAGAAGTCCAGTTCCACGCACTGCGCGGTGGGGTTGGAGGGGAAGCCGAGGATCATCATCTTCGGCTTGGGAATGGATTCGCGAATCGCCCGTTCCAGCTCGGCGAAGAAATCCACCCCGGGTATCAGCGGCACCGAACGCACCTGGGCACCGGCAATCACCGCGCCGTAGATATGGATAGGGTAACTGGGATTGGGCACCAGTACCGTATCGCCATGGTCCAGGGTGGCCAGCATCAGGTGCGCCAGGCCTTCCTTGGAACCGATGGTGACTATGGCCTCGCTTTCCGGGTCGATCTCTACCTCATAGCGGTCCTTGTACCAGCGCGAGATGGCCCGGCGCAGGCGCGGGATGCCGCGGGAGGTGGAATAGCCGTGGGTGTCTTCACGCTGGGCGACCTGCACCAGCTTCTCGACTATATGCGGCGGCGTGGCGCCATCCGGGTTGCCCATGCTGAAGTCGATGATGTCTTCGCCACGGCGGCGCGCGGCCATCTTCAGCTCGGCGGTGATATTGAACACGTAGGGGGGGAGTCGATCGATGCGCGCAAAGCGGCGCGAAGCTTGGTCAGCCATGCTTTCCTCGGATACGTAAGCGCCCGGAACCGTCCGAGCGACGTTGGCCAGTGCGCTGGCCAGTGGCGAAGATAAACGCAGCGGGGCTCCACCGTCCAGAGCAGTTACCGTGAAACTTGGGAGTACAGCTGTAGGATGGGTTGAGCGAAGCGATACCCATAGTGATTGTTCGATGGGTATCGTCGCTACGCGTCTCAACCCATCCTACGCAAGTTGTCCCTTCAGTTGCCGAGCATGTCATGCATGGCAATGATCTGTTCGGCCACCTGCACCAGCTTCTGCTGCCGGCTCATGGCCTGGCGGCGCATCAGGGTGTAGGCCTCCTCCTCGTTGCAGCTCTTCATCTTCATCAGCAGACCCTTGGCCAGCTCGATTCTCTTCCGCTCTGCAAGCTGAGCGTCACGGGCCTGCAGTTGGGCGCGCAAGGCCTGGTCGCTCTCGAAGCGGGCCATGGCCACGTCGAGAATGGGTTGCAGGCGTTGGGCGTGGATGCCTTCGACTATATAGGCGCTGACCCCGGATTGAATGGCCTGGCGCATCACCTGGGGGTCATGCTCGTCGGTGAACATGACGATGGGCCGCGGCTGATCGCGGCTGACCAGCACCACCTGTTCCATCACATCGCGGCTGGGGGATTCGGTGTCGATCAGGATCACATCGGGACGTACCGCCTCGACCCGCTCGGGCAGGTCGATGGTCAGCCCGGACTCGTCGATCACCTCGAAGCCGGCTTCGATCAGGGCGGTTTTCAGCCGACCGACCTTTTTCGGGGTGTCGTTGATCAGCAGGATACGCAGCATCTTAGCGACTCTCCTGGTGAGCGCTGACCGGAGCATCGGTCAGCGCATGCAACTCGAAGCTGCGGGCATAGCCGGCAGGGTCGCTGCCATCCCAGTATTTGCCATCGAGCAGCTGGCTGCTACGCATTTCGTCCGGCACCTGGATCGCCAGGGCCGTGGCCGCCTGCCGGTACAGCTCAAGCTGCTGGACCTGGCGGGCAATGCCGAGGTAATCGGGGTCATCGCGCAGCAGGCCCCAGCGGCGGAACTGGGTCATAAACCAGATGGCGTCGGACAGGTAGGGCATATTCACCTGGCCGCCGGCATGGAAACGCAGCGGAGACCCATCCAGCCAGGCGTGGCCGAGGCCGTCCTGGTACTGGCCGAGAAAACGCGGCTGGATGGCGGAAAGCGGGGCGTCGACATAGTCGCCGCCGCTGATCAGTTGCGCCGTGCTGCGTTTGTTTTCTTCGCTCTCGTCGATAAAGCGGCTGGCCTCGAGTATGGCCATGATCAAGGCGCGGGCGGTGTTGGGGTTCTGCTCGACAAAGGCGCGGGTACAGCCCAGGACCTTTTCCGGGTGATCCGCCCAGATCGACTGGCTGGTGGCCAGGGTGCAGCCCATCTGCTCATCCACCGCCTGGGCGCTCCAGGGTTCACCGACACAGAAACCGTCGATGCGCCGGGCTTTGAGGTGGGCGAGCATTTGCGGCGGGGGCACCACCACGCTGTCGACATCTTTCAGCGGGTGAATGCCCTGACTGGCCAGCCAGTAGTAGAGCCACATGGCGTGGGTACCCGTAGGGAAGGTCTGGGCAAAGGTGAGCCTTGCACCAGCCTGGTGCGCGCGCTGCGCCAGTGCGTCGCCTGTGCACACGCCGGCGGCTTGCAAGGCCGGCGACAGGTTGATGCTCTGACCGTTGTGGTTCAGTCCCATCAACACCGCCATGTCGGTGGCCGGCGCGCCACTAAGGCCCAGCTGCACGCCGTAGATCAAGCCATACAGGCTGTGCGCCGCATCCAGCTCGCCGCTCAGCAGCTTGTCGCGCAGGGTGGCCCAGGAGGCCTGGCGCTGCAGGTTGAGAGTCAGGCCATATTTCTCGGCAAAGCCCTGGGTGGCGGCGACAATCACCGAGGCCGCGTCGGTCAGGGCCATAAAGCCGATATTCAGTACGCGCTTTTCCGGTGCATCGTTGCCCGCAATCCAAGCCTGCGCGTCGGTACGGCTGATTTCATGCTCGCTCATTGCACTTTTCCCAGATCCACACAAAAAGGTGCCGCGCCACCGGCTGCATGACTCAGCCAGTGGCACGACACCGTTGTCTATTAAGCCGGCTCCGCCGTTGGAGAGGCTCTGCTGCGAGTAACTAAGCAAACCATATGCCAGTGATGACTAGAGTCTCTGGATTGGTCATAAAAGGGCGGGGCCTGCGTGTGCCGCTGGCGTTGCTCAGGCCAGTGCCGTTTCTCTAAACGCGGAAAAGAAAAAGCCCCGCACGGGGCGGGGCTCTTCTTGATGCGTACTGCTTTTGATGCTTTGTCGCGTTAGGCTTGAACGACCGGGATATTGGCGTTCGCAGCAGCTTCACGGAACTCGGCGATCTGGTCGAAGCTCAGGTAGCGGTAAACGTCGGCAGCCATGCTGTCGATGTCTTTCGCGTAGGCCATGTACTCCTCGACGGTCGGCAGGCGACCGAGGATCGAGGCGACCGCCGCCAACTCGGCCGAAGCCAGGTAGACGTTGGCACCATCGCCCAGACGGTTGGGGAAGTTACGGGTCGAAGTCGAGACCACGGTAGCGTTCGGCTCAACCCGTGCCTGGTTACCCATGCACAGCGAGCAGCCCGGCATTTCCATGCGCGCGCCGGCTTTGCCGTAGATGCCGTAGTAGCCTTCTTCGGTCAGCTGATGCTGGTCCATCTTGGTCGGCGGCGACAGCCACAGGCGAGTCGGCAGGGTGCCTTTGACTTTTTCCAGCAACTTACCGGCAGCGCGGAAGTGGCCGATGTTGGTCATGCACGAACCGATAAAGACTTCGTCGATCTTCTCACCGGCAACGCTGGACAGCAGACGGGCGTCGTCCGGGTCGTTCGGTGCGCAGAGAACCGGCTCGTTGATTTCAGCCAGGTCGATTTCGATGATTTCGGCGTACTCGGCGTCCTTGTCGGCTGCCATCAGCTGCGGATCGGCCAACCAGGCTTCCATCGCTTGGGCGCGACGTTCCATGGTGCGCGCATCGCCGTAGCCTTCGCTGATCATCCAGCGCAGCAGGGTGATGTTCGAACGCAGGTACTCGGCGATGGCCTTTTCCGGCAGCTTGATGGTGCAACCGGCGGCGGAACGCTCGGCGGAGGCGTCGGACAGCTCGAAAGCCTGTTCAACGGTCAGCTCGTCCAGACCTTCGATCTCAAGGATACGGCCGGAGAAGGCGTTGATCTTGCCTTTCTTCTCGACGGTCAGCAGGCCTTTCTGGATGGCCACGTAAGGGATGGCATGCACCAGGTCACGCAGGGTGATGCCCGGTTGCAGTTTGCCCTTGAAGCGCACCAGTACCGACTCCGGCATGTCCAGCGGCATAACGCCGGTGGCAGCGGCGAAGGCCACCAGACCGGAACCGGCCGGGAAGGAGATGCCGATCGGGAAGCGGGTGTGCGAGTCACCACCGGTACCGACGGTATCCGGCAACAGCATGCGGTTCAGCCAGCTGTGGATGATGCCGTCGCCTGGACGCAGGGACACGCCACCACGGGTGCGGATGAAATCCGGCAGGGTGTGGTGGGTGGTGACGTCGATCGGCTTCGGGTAGGCAGCGGTGTGGCAGAACGACTGCATCACCAGGTCGGCGGAGAAGCCCAGGCACGCCAGGTCTTTCAGCTCGTCGCGGGTCATCGGGCCAGTGGTGTCCTGGGAACCGACGGTGGTCATCTTCGGTTCGCAGTAGGTGCCCGGACGTACGCCTTGACCGATCGGCAGGCCGCAGGCCTTGCCGACCATCTTCTGCGCCAGGGTGAAACCCTTGGTGCTGGCAGCCGGCGGCTCTGGCAGTTTGAACAGGTCGGTTGGGCCCAGGCCCAGTTCGGCGCGGGCCTTGTCGGTCAGGCCGCGGCCGATGATCAGCGGGATACGGCCGCCAGCGCGCACTTCGTCGAGCAGTACCGGGGTCTTCATCTCGAAGCTGGCCAGCACTTCGTCGGTGCCGTGTTTGCAGACTTTGCCGGCATGCGGGTACAGGTCGATCACGTCGCCCATGTTCAGCTGGGACACGTCGAATTCGATCGGCAGGGCGCCGGCATCTTCCATGGTGTTGTAGAAGATCGGGGCGATCTTGCTGCCGAAGCAGAAACCACCAGCGCGCTTGTTCGGCACAAAAGGAATGTCGTCGCCGAAGAACCACAGCACCGAGTTGGTGGCGGATTTGCGCGAGGAACCGGTACCGACCACGTCACCGACGTAGGCGATAGGGAAGCCTTCGCCGCGCATGGTTTCGATCTGCTTCATCGGGCCGATGGCGCCTTGCGCGTCAGGCACGATGCCGTCGCGCGCCATTTTCAGCATGGCCAGGGCGTGCAGCGGGATATCCGGGCGCGACCAGGCATCAGGCGCCGGGGACAGGTCGTCGGTGTTGGTTTCGCCGGTGACCTTGAATACGCGCAGGCTGATCTTGTCGGCCAGGGTCGGGCGGTTCTTGAACCACTCGCCATCGGCCCAGGATTGCAGCACGCCTTTGGCGTGAACGTTACCGTTCTTGGCTTTTTCGGCGACGTCATGGAAGGCGTCGAACATCAGCAGGGTGTGCTTCAGTTGTTCGGCAGTCACGGCAGCCAGTTCGGCGCTGTCGAGCATCTCGACCAGGGTGGCGATGTTGTAGCCGCCCTGCATGGTGCCCAGCAGTTCAACGGCCTGTTGTTTGCTGATCAGCGGGGAGGTGGCTTCGCCTTTGGCAATGGCAGAGAGGAAACCGGCCTTGACGTAGGCGGCTTCGTCGACGCCTGGCGGCACGCGGTTGGTGATCAGGTCGACTAGAACGGCTTCTTCACCGGCCGGCGGGTTTTTCAGCAGCTCGATCAGGCCTGCGGTTTGTTCGGCGTTCAGCGGCTGGGGCACGATACCCTGAGCGGCACGCTCTGCTACATGTTTGCGATAGGCTTCAAGCACAGTTATTACCCTCATCAGTGGTCCCAAAGGGTTGTCCGGGACGCGATCCAGAAAACAACAAACCAAGCGTTTCGTGGCTTTATGGGCCGCTTAGCCGAGGTTTTGTTGAATCCTTGCAGAAGCTGTTTTCAAAGTTTTACGCCGGCAGGACGGGCTTGATGAGGGCTGGTGCAACCCTTGAAGACTGACTCAAGGGGCCGCACCAACATCGAACCTGCAGGATTAACTGTGCTCGTGACGCTTTGAAAACAGCTTCCAACGGACATTGGCGCCTATAAAAGGCGGGCCGATTCTACTGGAAAGCTTTTATAAAGTTAAGCTAAAGCCCCCGGCTATATAGGGGTGATCTGCCTTGGGCAAAGGGCTAACAGACCGCTGAAAAACTACTGCGCTCGGCTATGCGGCGTTGAAATCAGCCTCAGAATGCTCATGTACAACTCGTACATTGCGCTTCTTCGGCTGCCTTCGCCTTGCCTAGCCGTCGCTCGCTACATTTTTCAACGGCCTGTTAAGATGCCAGTCTGTCCGCCAGTAGCAATGCCTCTCGTCATGTCCAATCAGCGCATCAAAACCCCCTGTG
>NZ_JAUYNP010000249.1 GCF_030696055.1 Pseudomonas sp.
GCAGGGTGGTGGTGGCGTAGGCGCTGCCCTGGGCCAGGTTCAGCCTTGAGAGCACCAGCACTTCGAGCAGACCGGGCAGGTTGCGCGCCAGGGCCACGGTGATGCCGACTATGATCAGCGCGCCGAGCACGTCGCTGAGGCTGATCGGCACCAGGCTGGCGCTGTCGCCGCTGCCGCTGCTGTATTGGTAGAGGGCGATATTGTCCAGGTAGGAGAACACCGAGATCAGGTCGGCCCAGACCCAGTACAGGCCGGCGAGGAAGGTGCCGAGCAGGGCCAGGCGGATCAACCGCAGCGACTGCTGGTTGACCTGCTCGATATCCAGGGTCGGCTCTTCGATGGCCACCTCGCCGTCGACGCCTTCCTTGCTCTGCGCCTGGCGCTTGCTCGCGGCGCGCTGGAAGGCCAGACGCCGCGCCGCCACCGCCAGGCCGCGGACGAAGGTGGCTTCGATGATCTGCCAGATCATCAGCAGGTAGAGGGTATTGATCAGGCGGTCGCTGAGCTTCAACGCGGTGTAGTAGTAGCCGAAACCCACCGCGACTATCAGCGCCAGCGGCAGCAGGCTCAGAGCGGTGCCGATCAGCGTGCGCAAGGCATGCTCGCGGGCCGGGCCGCTGAGCAGCAGTTTGTACAGCAGCCAGGCCATCAGGGCGTAGCAGCCGAGCACCACGGCCAGGCCGATCACGTCATTGGCGAGGCTGGCCGGCTGATGCTCGGCAACCGTCACCACCGCGACCAGGGCCATGACCACCAGCCCCAGGCGGCGGATCTGCCGGTGCAGGAAGGCCACCTGCGGCTGTGGCCAGTGGAAATGCAGCTCGGCCACGCCCGCCGGCGCCAGCATCCGGTACACGGTGTAGAACACCAGCCAGGCCTGGGCCATCTGGAACAGCGCGGCGCCCAGGTTGACGTTCTGCCCGCGCGCATCCATCTGCAGGGCGTAGCCGCACAGGGCCAGGAACAGCGTGCCGGGCAGCGCCAGCAGCAGGTTGAGGAGGATCGCCATGGGCGTGTGCAGTTGGCTGTCGCGCTTGAAGTGGCCGATGTCCTGGTGCAGCTCGTTGAGCTTGCGGTACAGGTAGCCGCGGCGCCACAGCAGCACGGCGATCAACAGCAGCAGCGGCAGGAACAGCAGCGGTCGCTCGACCAGGCCGGCGCCCAGCTGGCTCAGGTTGGAGCCCCAGGGCAGTTCGGCGATCTGCTTTTTCAGCAGGCGCGGCACCGATGTGAACCAGTCCAGGTCCAGCGGCTTGTTGCTGGGAATCCAGAACAGCTGCTCGTCCAGGGTGGTGCGCAGGGCCTGGGCGGTGCTTTGCAGCTGCTTCTGGTTCAGTTGCAGGGTGATCGACTCGTTGAGCAGGGCATTCAGCTCGCGGTTCAGGCGGTCGATCAGCTCGCGGCGGGTGGCGGTGATGTCCAGCAGGTCGGCGCGCAGGCTGGGCGTCTCGGCATCGCCGCTTTGTTGGGCGAGCAGCTGGTCGACATAGGCGCTGGGGTTGTTGATGCTTTCGCGCAGCTGGTTCAGCTCGAACTGGTACAGGCGCAGGTCGGCGATCTGGTTGGCCAGGTCGCTGTCGATCTGCAGCTTGGGCAGTGCCTGCTGTTGCTGGTAGAGAATGCGCGACAGCAGCAGGCTACCCTGCAGCACGCTGATCTGCTCATCCAGGGCCTGGTCGCTCTGGTTGACGCTGTCCAGCTGCTGCTTGGTCTGCAGGTTTTCCCGGGTCAGTTGGTTGAGGCGTTCGGTGGCGCGCAGCAGGTAATCGGAGAGCTTCAGGTTGAGCGCGCTTTCCCGCGCCAGCAGGGTGCCGTCGCCGGCTTTCAGGGCTTCGCGCGACTGCTCGGCGACGGTTTGCTCAGACTGCGCCTGGCGCTTGTCATTGATCAGGGTCTGCAGGTCGAGCAGTTCCTGCTCGATGCGCCGGATGTGCTCTTCGAGCAGGGTTCGGCGGCTGTTGCCGAGGTCCTGCAACTGGCTGTTGCCGGCCAGCTCCTGGCGGCGCAACTGGGTCTGCGCCTCCAGCTTGGCCAGTTCGGCGTTGAGCAGGTCGCGGCGTTCGGCGCTCAGCGGCTTGCCGCCATCCTTGCCGCTTTTCAGGCTGTTGTTGATGGCCTGGCTGCGGGTCTGGTTGCTGCTGATCTCGGCCTGGGCGCGTTCCGGACGGGTCTGCGCGGTGATGATCAGGCTGTTGGCTTCAATCAGCTGCTTTTGCCACTGGTTCAACTGGTTGTTGCGCTCGGCGAGCAATGGCTCCAGCTGCGCCACCGGGCTTTTGCCAAAGCGCTGGTTGACCGGGGTGGTTTTGCTGGCCTTCAGCCGCTCGAATTCGCGCCGGGCTTCGCTAATCAGGCGCGGCGCCTGCTCCAGCTGTTTTTGCAGGTCGTGCAGGGCCTGCTGGCTGGCGGCCTGCTCGGTCAGCAGTTCCAGGGTTTTTTCCAGGGTCTGCTTGAGCGCCTGCTGCTCGGCTTCCGGCAGTTTGCGCTCGGCCAGGGTTTCCAGATTGCGCTGCACGGCGGCGCTGTTCGGTGCTTCGGCGGCGTGCAGCAGGGGCGCGCAGAGGCACAGCCCGAGCAGGGTGGCGGCAAAGTAGGAGCGTAAAGAAGGCATAGGGATGATCGTACGGCTCAAAAAAGATGCTGAGTCTAACAGGCTGCGCAACAGCCGTTGCGTGCGCCCCCGCAAGCCGTTAGAACCTGTTAGAGGAATAGGCCCGGGCCGGGGCGGGCCCCTTCGGGGAATTTGACGCCGACCTTGCGTACCTTGTTGCCGTCCATCGCCGCCACCGTCCAGGTCAGGCCTTGCCATTCCACCTGGTCGCCGATCACCGGTTCGCCGCCGATCTGGTGGGCGATAAAGCGCCCTAGGTGCAGCTGGCCTTCGGCACCCTGCAGTTGCAAGCCATACAGGGTGGCCACGGCGGCCAGCTGGGCATCGCCTTCCAGGATGAAATCGCCGAAGAAACGCAGGTCCTGGCCGCGCTTGGGCGCCTGGCTGAACAGCTTGCCGAGGGCCGGCAGGTCATGTTCATGGCCGACCACGCAGAGCAGGTCGCCGGCTTCCAGGCTGGTGCTGCCGGAGGGGTGCAGCAGTTCCTTGTTGCGAAACAGCGCGGCGATGCGCGTGCCCTCGGGCATCTTCAGCTCGCGCAGGGGCGCGCCTATGCACCATTTCTCGGCGCCCAGGCGGTAGATAAACAGCTCCCACTGGCTGGTCGGGTACACTTCCAGGCCGGCGCGGGAGACCGGCGCCGGGTCCGGCGGCACCGTGACCTTGAGCAGCTTGGCCGCCCAGGGCAGGCTGGTGCCCTGCAGCAGCAGGGACACCAGCACGATAAAGAAGGCCACGTTGAAGAACAGCTGGGCGTTCGGCAGCCCGGCCATCAGCGGGAACACCGCGAGAATGATCGGCACCGCGCCGCGCAGGCCGACCCAGGCGATAAAGGCCTTCTCGCGGTCGTGGAAGGCGCGGAACGGCAGCAGGCCGAGGAACACCGACAGCGGCCGGGCGAACAGTATCATCCACAGCGCCAGGCCCAGGGCCGGCAGGATGATCGGCAGCAGCTCGTGGGGGGTGACCAGCAGGCCGAGGACCAGGAACATGCCGATCTGCGCCAGCCAGGTCAGGCCGTCGAGTATGTGCAGGATGCCGTGACGCGAGCGGATCGGCCGGTTGCCCAGCAGCAGGCCGCACAGGTAGATGGCGAGGATGCCGCTGCCGCCTACGGCGTTGGTGATGGCGAAGATCATCAGGCCGCCGCTGACCACCAGCAGCGGATACAGGCCGTTGGCCAGGCTCATGCGGTTGACCACCTGCAGCAGCAGCCAGGCGCCGCCCAGGCCGAGCAGGGCGCCGATACCGAACTCGCTCAGCAGCTCCACGACGAAATGCCAGCCGAGCTCGGCCTGCCCCGCGGCGAGCATCTCGATCAGGGTCACGGTGAGGAACACCGCCATCGGATCGTTGCTGCCGGATTCGATCTCCAGGGTGGCGCTGACCCGCTCGTTGAGGCCGCGCCCGCCGAGCAGGCTGAACACCGCCGCGGCATCGGTGGAGCCGACTATGGCGCCGATCAGCAGGCCTTCCATCCAGCTCAGCTCGAACAGCCAGGCGGCGGCGATGCCGGTCAGCCCGGCGGTGACCAACACGCCGACCGTGGCCAGGGACAAGGACGGCCACAGCGCCACGCGGAAGCTCGCGACCCGCGTGCGCATGCCGCCGTCGAGCAGGATGATCGCCAGCGCCAGGTTGCCGACCAGATAGGCCAGCGGGTAATTATCGAAGACGATGCCGCCGGGGCCATCGGTGCCGGCCAGCATGCCGACCGCGAGGAAAATCACCAGGATGGGGATGCCGAAACGCGAGCCGAATGCACTGACCAGAATGCTCATGGTCACCAGCATTGCACCGATCAAGAACAGATTATTGATGGTGGTGGCGTCCAAGGGCGTACTCCGGGCGAATGGGCGGGGGCGCCCCTGCAATGCAGAGGTCATGCCGGATTCTAACCGCTGCCTTTACCGGGCTGTCAAAAAAACGCCCCGCAGGAGCGAGGCATTGTTTAGGGGGTGGCAATCAACTGCGTAGGGTGGGGCGCCTGTCCCGGTCGGCCTGCACCCGCATCTCTCGATTGCGCCGTAACCCACCACAGTGCCCGATCTGGACTAGACATTGGTGGGTTACGCGGCGCTCGCTCAGCGCGGCACGTCAAACATCGATTTTCCTGCGCCGCTAACCCACCCTAGGGTCAACCGATAAGCCTTAGAACCAGGCGTCCTGCATGCCCAGGCAGGTGTCGTCACGGGCTTCCAGTAGGGCCAGGTCGTGGTGGCAGCTCGGCACTTCCCAGGTCAGGAAATAGCGCGCGGCTTGCAGCTTGCCTTTATAGAAGTCGGCATCCGCCGGGTTACCGGCCGCCAGACCCTGTTCGGCCTTGATCGCCTGCTCCAGCCAGCGCCAGCCGATCACCAGATGGCCGAACACCTTCAGGTACAGCGCCGAGTTGGCCAGGCCCTGATTGACCTTGCCGCTCATCAGGTCGCCCAGCAGCGCCAGGGTCACCGCCGACAGGCGCGCCAGCAGTTGCTCCAGGGGTTGGCGCAGGGCGTTTAGCGACTCGTGTGCTTCGGCGCGTTGGCAGGTGCCCTGGATCAGCTTGACCAGTTGCTTGAGCGCCGCGCCGCCATTCATCGACACCTTACGGCCGAGCAGGTCCAGCGACTGGATGCCGTGGGTGCCTTCGTGAATGGGGTTCAAGCGGTTGTCGCGGTAGTACTGCTCCACCGGGTAATCGCGGGTATAGCCGTGGCCGCCGAGAATCTGGATCGCCAGCTCGTTGGCCTTCAGGCAGAACTCCGAAGGCCAGGATTTGACGATCGGGGTGAGCAGATCCAGCAGCTCCAGGGCGCTGCGTCGCTCTTCCTCGGTGGCCAGGGTCTGGGTGTCGTCGAACAGCCGCGCGGCATACAGGCCGAGGTCGAAGGCGCCTTCCACATAGGCTTTCTGGGTCAGCAGCATGCGCCGCACATCGGCGTGCTCGATGATCGCCACCTGGCTGGAAGTCGGGTCCTTGCCGTCCGGCAGGCGACCTTGGGGGCGCTGGCGGGCGTAATCGAGGGAGTACAGATAGCCGGCGTAGCCGAGCATCACCGCGCCCATGCCGACGCCGATGCGCGCCTCGTTCATCATCTGGAACATATAGGACAGGCCTGCGTGCGGCTTGCCCACCAGATAGCCGACGCAGCCGCCGTTATCGCCCCCCGCGTTATCACCAAAGTTGAGCGCCGTGGAGGTGGTGCCGCGCCAGCCCATCTTGTGGAACAGCCCGGCCAGCACCACGTCGTTGCGCGGGCCCAGGCTGCCGTCGTCGTTGACCAGGAACTTCGGCACGATAAACAGGCTGATGCCCTTCACCCCGGGCGGTGCGTCCGGCAGCTTGGCCAGCACCATATGCACGATGTTCTCGCTCAATGGATGGTCGCCGCCGGAGATAAAGATCTTGTTGCCCTTGATCCGGTAGCTGCCGTCCGCAGCGGGTTCAGCCTTGGTGCGGATATCCGACAGGGAGGAGCCGGCGTGGGGCTCGGTCAGCGCCATGGTGCCGAAGAAGCGCCCCTCGATCATCGGCTGTAGAAAGCGCTGCTTCTGCTCGGCACTGCCAAAGGTCTCGATCAGGTTGGCCGCGCCCATGGTCAGAAAGGGGTAGGAGGTGGTCGCAGCATTCGCCGACTGGAAGTGGGCGAAGCAGGCCTGCGACAGCAGATTGGGCAGCTGCATCCCGCCAGTTTCGAAGTCCCTTGTGGCATTGAGGAAGCCGGCCTCGAGGAAGGCGTCCACCGCTGGCTTGACCTCGGGGATCAGCACGGCGGCGCCGTCGACATACTCGGGCTCGTGCTCGTCGTTCTTGCGGTTGTGCGGGGCGAACAGCTTCTCGGCGATGCTGCGGGCGGTGTCGATGGCCGCGTCGAAGGTCTCGCGGCTGTGCTCGGCAAAGCGCTCACGCTGGGTCAGGGCTTCGGCGTCCAGCACCTCAAAAAGTTCGAAGGCCAGGTTGCGGGAGCTGAGCAGGGACTCGGACATGGGAATACCTCCATTTAGGATGCGCCGAGTCTAAGCAGCCCCAGGCGAGGCTCCCAGCACTATCAATAAGCGTGATAACTGGCCGTTGGGCAGGGTTGCGGCTCGGGAGCTTAGGCGTACAAGCGTTTTGCCGTTGCCTTGGTAGGAGCCAGCTTGCTGGCGATGCTGTTGATCGGCTGCTTGCCAGCAAGCTGGCTCCTACAGGCTGGATCAACGGCTAAAAGCGCGGGCTACCGGGCCACAAAGCCTTTAGCCAGTTCGGCGGTCAGTTCGGCGGCGGCTATGGCCTTGCAGCCGCTGGCATTCTGCCCGGCCCACAGCGGCGAGAAGTCGCCGCTGCCCAGGCTTTCCGCCTTGCTGCGCAGCGGCGCTATGGCTGCGGTGGCCAGGGGGAAACCTGGCGCCGTGGGGCTAAGCGGGCCCAGTTCACGCATCAGCCGGTTGACTATGCCGCGTGCCGGGCGGCCGCTAAATAGATTGGTCAGCGCCGTATGCCGAGCCTCTGGCCCGTTTAGCGCGGCGCGGTGCACGGCGCTGGTGGTGGCTTCCGGGCAGCACAGGTAGGCGGTGCCGATCTGCACCCCGGCAGCGCCCAGGGCCATGGCGGCGCGTACGCCTCGGGCGTCGGCGATACCGCCGGCGGCTATCACCGGCAGGCGCACGGCCTGGACCATCTGCGGCAGCAGGGCGAAGGTGCCCAACTGGCGGCTGATATCCCTATCCAGGAAGTGGCCGCGATGGCCGCCGGCTTCCAGGCCCTGGGCGATAATCGCGTCCACGCCCCGCTCTTGCAGCCATAGCGCTTCCTCGACCGTGGTGGCCGAGCTGAGCACCTTGGCCCCACAGGCTTTGACCCGGGCCAGCAGCTCGGCCGAGGGCAGGCCGAAGTGGAAGCTCACCACAGCCGGACGGAACTCTTCCAGCACCTCGGACATTTCGCCGCTAAACGGCTGCCGACCTGGGCCGGCGGCGATGCTCGCCGGGTCGATACCGAACTCGGCGTAATAAGGAGACAGGGCGCTGCGCCAGGCGGCTTCGCGCTGCGGGTCGGCTGGCGCCGGGCTATGGCAGAAGAAGTTCAGGTTAAACGGCTTAGCGGTCTTGGCCCTGAGCGCGCTCAGCTCGCTACGCAAGCCGGCGGCGTCGAGCATGGCGCAGGGCAGCGAGCCCAGGGCGCCGGCATTCGACACGGCAGCGGCCAGGGCGTGGTTCTGCACCCCGGCCATGGGGGCCTGGATCAAGGGCAAGTCGATACCCAGCAACTCTTGCAGTTTCATCGCAAACTCCATGGCGATTTCTACCCAACTCCCTTGGGCCGGGAGGCATTACCTTAGCCAGTGGCGGGCGGCTATGGCCAGTGCAAATGCTGGCGCGGCAGTTTTGTAGCGGCCTGTTAAACTGTGCGGCCACAGGAGTCCGCCGATGAACTACCGCCACGCCTTCCACGCCGGCAACCATGCCGATGTACTGAAACACTACGTCTTGAGCCGCCTGATCGCCCTGCTGTCACGCAAGGAGGCGCCCTTCGCCTACCTCGACAGCCATGCCGGCGTCGGCCTGTACGACCTGCAAGGCGATGCGGCCAGCCGCACCGGCGAGTGGCTGCAAGGCATAGCGCGGCTGTGGCAGGCCACGGAGGTGCCGGACCCACTGCTCGACTACCTGGAAGTGATACGCGCCATGAACCCCGATGGCGTGCTGCGCCATTACCCCGGCTCGCCGGAGCTGGCGCGCCTGCTGACCCGCGAGCAGGACCGCCTGCACCTGAACGAGAAACACCCGGAAGACGGCCGCCTGCTCAAGGAAAATATGACCGGCGACCGCCGCGTGGCCGTGCACCTGGGCGAAGGCTGGCATGTGCCGCGCGCTCTGCTGCCGACCCGGGAGAAGCGCGCGCTGCTGCTGATCGACCCGCCGTTCGAACAGACCGACGAAATGGAGCGCTGCGCCCAGTCCCTCAGCGAAGCCATAAGCCGTATGCGCCAGGCGGTGGTGGCGATCTGGTACCCGATCAAGGACCTGCGCCAGCTCAAGCGCTTCTACAACGACCTGCAAAAGAGCAAGGCGCCCAAGCTGCTGCGGGTCGAACTCTATGTGCACCCCACCGACGAAGCCGCGCGCCTGAACGGCTCCGGCCTGGTGATCAGCAACCCGCCTTGGGGCCTGGAAGACGAACTCAAGCAGATCCTGCCCTGGCTGGCCCAGCTGCTGGGGCAAAGCCAGGGCGGCTGGCGGATGGATTGGTTGATCGAGGAAGCTCCAAGCGGTAAGCCATAAGCTCCGGGCTCGAGCACGTAGGCTGGGTTAAGCGCAGCGCTACCCATCGCGTTATCAGCCCCCAGTGCTTGATCAACGTGGATCAATAACCGCTTATTGCGGGTGTGCTTGCCGGCGCACTCAGGGCGGCCCGTGCCATCGGCTTTACCGGCAAACCCAGACAACCGGATAGAGGTTGCACGACCAAGTTGCCCGGCCATCCGCGCCGGCAAGGTGATCGACGTGTTCCCCTGTAGGCACAGGACGCCGAGGCCCTGCCGTAGCAGGCAGTCGTAGGCTGGGTTTTAGCCCGCCAGGGCGAGGCTTAAATGCCGCGGAAGCTGCGCCGGTATGCCCTTGGCGACACGCCAAGGGCGACGTTGAACTGTTGGCGCAGGGACACCGACGAGCCGAAACCGGCCAGGATGGCGATGGCTTCCACTGGCTGATCGGTGCTTTCCAGCAGACGTTGGCTCAACGCCAC
Source organism: Pseudomonas sp. (assembly GCF_030696055.1). Taxonomy (GTDB): domain Bacteria; phylum Pseudomonadota; class Gammaproteobacteria; order Pseudomonadales; family Pseudomonadaceae; genus Aquipseudomonas. The sequence goes on from NZ_JAUYNP010000249.1 coordinate 9,321, forward strand.
CCGTTCGGCCTGCAGCCAGTTGCCCAGGGTGCTGCCGGTCAGTTGGCGGAAATGCCGGGTAAAGGTGCGGCGGCTCATCAAGGCGCGCTCGGCAAGGCTGTCCAGGCTGTGGGCCTGATGCAGGTGTTCGCGCAGCCAGTCGAGCAGGCCGGCCAAACGGTCGTCCCGCGCGGTGGCCGGCAGCGGCTGCTCGATGAACTGCGCTTGCCCGCCTTGGCGATGCGGCGGCACCACCAAGCGCCGCGCCACCTTGTTCGCCACTTCGGCGCCGCAGTGCCGGCGCAGCAGGTGCAGGCAGCAGTCAATCCCGGCGGCGGTGCCGGCCGAGGTCAGCAGTTCGCCGTCATCAATATAGAGCACATCGGCATCCACCTCGACGGCGGGAAAGCGTCGGGCGAACTCCTTGGCCAGCGCCCAGTGCGTGGTCGCCTTACGACCGTCGAGCAGGCCGGTTTCGGCCAGCACGAAGGCGCCCAAGCACAGGCCAACCAGTTGGGCGCCACGCCGATGGGCTGCCACCAGCGCATCGAGCAACGCCTGCGGCGGCCGCTCCTGTGTGTCGCGCCAGCTCGGCACTATCACCGTCTGCGCCCCGTGCAATGCTTCCAGGCCATGCTCGACGGCCAGGCTGAAGCCGGCAGTAGTGCTCAGAGGACCCTCCTCGACGGCGCAGACCTTCAGCTCGAACGCCGCCTCTTTCGGACTGAATTCGCCGAACACCATGCAGGGTACGGACAGGTGGAAAGGGCTGATCTGGTTGAAGGCGACCACCGCCACGACATGCTTGTGCACGAAATATCTGCCTGTTTGCGGGTCAATGAGTTGGCCCGATAATAGCGGAGTTTGTCATTCGGGCCACTCACGGGCTAGGCGTCGGCGGGTGAAGAATCTGCCTCACACCAACCATGAGGATCGCCACTATGACTCAGCAGCCCCGCCGCGCCCTGATCGTTATCGATGTGCAGAACGAATACGTCACCGGCAACCTGTTGATCGAGTACCCGGACGTGAACCAGTCCCTCGCCAATATCGCCAAGGCCATGGATACCGCCCAGACCGCAGGAATTCCGGTCGTGGTGGTGCAGCATCTGGCGCCGGAGACCGCGCCGCTGTTCGCCCGGGGTAGCGAGCAGGCCGAACTGCACCCACTGGTCGCCGGCCGCCACCGCGATCACCTAGTCGAGAAAAACGTCGCCAGCGCCCTGACCGGCACCGATCTCGGCGCCTGGCTGCGCGAGCGGCAGATCGACACCCTGACCGTGGTCGGCTACATGACCCACAACTGCAACGACGCCACCGTGCGCCAAGCCAAGCATGAAGGCTGGAACGTTGAGTTGCTGCACGATGCTTCTGGCTCATTGCCCTATGTGAACAGCCTGGGCGCGGCGACCGCCGAGGAGATTCATCGGGTGTTTACCCTGGTCATGCACACCGGCTTCGCCGCCGTGCTGAGCACCGAGCAATGGTTGCGGGCCTTGGAAAGCGGCGAGGTGCCGCAAGCGGATAACGTCTACCTGTCCAATCGGCGGGCCTTGGGGCAAACCCAGGTACGCGAAAGCGCCTGATTGACCGTTGATCCGAGCCCACCCGCGCCACGTGGCATTAGGGCACAACCCGTAGGTGGCTTGAGCTTCGCGATACCCATCGGGTTAAAAGGCTATCTGCCGTCTGCATTTAACTCGCCGTGTATCGCGGCTACCCGGTGAGTTTTGCGGGCCTCGGTCGGGCCAGGAGGGTTACGCCGCTACACGCTCCTCCCTGGAGCATGCATGGGCGGCTCTTAGGGCAGCGGCTGGCGTGGTTCGACGTAGTAACTGAGCTGCTGGCGCGGGTTGAGGTAGTCCAGTTCCGCCGGCGCTAGTTGCGCCGGGCGTACGCTGCGGGCGATCGCTAGCTGGGGCTCGTGCTCAAGGTTGACGATCAGGGCTTCTTCCTTGGGTACCTCGGGGTCGTAGAGGATCAGCGTCGGCTTGAGCGGCAGGCTCGGGTGCATGCCCAGCACCAGGCCGTGGCGGCCGTTGTCCAGCTGCACCAGGCTGCCCGGCGGGTAGATGCCCATGCAACGGATAAAGGCTCGCAGCGCGACCTCGTCGAAGCGTTGGCGTTGCTGGTTGAACATGGTCGACAGCGCCTCGTGCGGGCTCAGGCCATCGCGCGGGTTGAGCGGGTTGCACAGGTTGTCGAAGTGGTTGGTGATGCACACCACCCGGCTCAGCCGACCGATCGCCGCTTCACTCAGGCCGCGCGGGTAGCCGCTGCCGTCGCAGTACTCGTGGTGCTCGTGAAGGATGCGCAGCACCTCGTCGTCCAGCATCAGCTGCTGACCGCGGCGCAGGCCGAACTCGCTGTGCAGTTGCAGCAACTGCTGCTCCGGGCGGGTCAGGGGTTCGGCCTTGAGCAGCACCTTGCTCGGCACCTCCAGCTTGCCCATGTCATGCAGCAGCGCGCCGAGGCCGAGGATATGGCAGGCCTCGGCATCGAAGCCAAGTTGGCGGCCGAGCAGCATCGACAGCACCGTGACGTTCAGCGGGTGGGAGTAGGCGTTATCGGCGGCCTTGCCGTTGATGCTGTGCAGCGCGGCGCCGTCTTCGCCGAGCATGGCCTCGACCAGGGCGCCGACCACCGCGCCGGCCTGCTTGATGGCGTCTTCCGGGCGGTTGCGCAGGGTCTGGTTGAGCGCCTTGACCTGCTTGCTGGCCTGGATAAATTTGCGGTCCACCTCGGCCAGGCGCTTGCGCAGCACGCTGAGCTTGGCCGCGCGCAGCTGGCGCGCTTGCTCCTCGGCGCTGGGTGGCGGCGCTTCGGCTGGTGCTTCTATCGGCGCGGGCTGCGGCGTCCGGGGCACGCAGTCGCTGCGCGCGGGGTCATAACGCAGGCGTTGCAGGCCCAGCGCGCGCAGCGCCTTGATCTGCGCTTCGTCCTTGATCTTGAAATTGCTGAAGGCGAAGTTGTGCTCCCACCAGGCCAGTTCGAGTTGGATATATAGGCCGACACAGAGCTGATCGGGCGTGATATAGGCGGGCGCTTCAGGCATAGCGGACTCGGTAGGGCGGCTGGGCTGGTGGCTATTGGCTTGCAGTCTAGCGGTTTGCTTATGACCTGGCATCCAGCCCACCGTCGCTGCTAGTCGCGGCCCAGTTCCTGCTCGACTTCAGCGGCCCAGGCCAGCCAGGACTGTTCGCCGAGTATGCCGCGGCGCAGGGTCAGGTAGGGCAGGCGCAGGGCGCTGCGTTGCTCGTCGGGCAGGGCGCGGTAGTCGCGCTCGATGTTCAGCAGGCTGTCCAGGGTCTTGCGGTGTACCGCCACGTGCCGCTGCATTTCCTCGCGCAGGTTATCCAGCGAGGTATGGGCGCCGGCATACAGCTTGACCAGCAGCGCATCGTTGATCGTGTTCGGTTGCACCGGCTCGCCCAGCCAGCGCAGCAGCTCGGCGTGGCCGGTCGGGGTCAGGCGGTAGATCTTCTTGTCCGGGCGGGTTTCCTGGGCCTCGGCCTCGAACTCCAGCCAGCCGGCCTCGTTGAGCTTCTTCAGTTCCAGGTAGACCTGCTGGTGCTTGGCGTTCCAGAAGTAGCCGAGGCCATCCTTGAAGCGCTTGAGCAGGTCGTAGCCGCTGCCGGGTTCGCTTTCCAGGAGGATAAGAATGGCGTGCTTGAGCGACATGGGCGGATTTCACGGGGCAGATAAAGGGTGCGCGGCAGTATACGGATTATGCAAAAAGTTGCATTAGACAGAATGCCTGCCTAGTATGCAAAAAATTGCATAATAACAATAGCGCAGGAGCCTCTTATGAAACGCACCGGTACCCGCTTCCGTCCGCGCCTGCTCGGCAACGACTACGACGCCATTATCATCGGCTCCGGTATCGGCGGCCTGACCACCGCGGCGCTGCTGGCCAAGCTAGGCAAGCGGGTGTGCGTGCTGGAGCAGCACTACACCGCCGGCGGCTACACCCACAGCTACGAGCGCGAAGGCTACGAGTGGGACGTGGGCGTGCATTATATCGGCGAGGTGCACAAACCCTGGTCGGCGATCCGGCGGATCTTCGATGTGATCTCAGGCGGCAAGCTCGAATGGGCGCCGATGGACGCCCATTACGACCGCATAGTGATAGGCGAGCAGACCTACGACTACGTGGCCGGGCGCGAGGAGTTCAAGGCGGAGATAAAGCGCCATTTTCCCGAGGACGCTAGCGCGATTGACCGCTATGTCGAGCTGCTTAGCGAGGTCAGCGCCCGGGTGCCGCGTTTCTTCGCCGGCCAGGCTTTGCCGCGTTCCCTGGGCATGCTCTACGCCAGGCTGCGCCGCCTGTGGCTGCCGGCCTACTTCTTCAAGACCACCCGCGAAGTGCTCGAAGGCCTGACCCAGAACCAGCAGCTGATCGGCGTGCTCACCGCCCAGTGGGGCGACTACGGCCTGCCGCCGGCTGAGGCGGCCTTCGTCATGCACGCCATGGTCGCCAAGCACTACATCACCGGCGGTAACTACCCGGTGGGCGGTGCGACGAAGATTTCCGAGACCATCATCCCGGTGATCGAGGCGGCCGGCGGCCAGGTGTTCACCTATGCCGGGGTCGACAAGATACTGGTCGAGAATGGTCGTGCGGTCGGGGTGCGTATGCTGAAGGGTGGCCTGGAAATCCGCGCCCCGCAGATCGTCAGCTGCGCCGGCCTGGTGCCCACCTATACCCGTCTGATCGACCACCAGGTGGCGAGCGAATATGGCCTGTTGGCGCCGCTGCGAAAGGTCAAACTGTCGGCCGCCACCCTGTGCCTGTACGCCGGCTTTAAGGGCAGCGCCGCCGAGCTGAAGCTGCCGAAGACCAACTATTGGGTCTACCCGAGCCATGATCACGACCATAACGTCAGCAGCTTTATGGCCGGGCAGAACCCGGCGATGCCGCTGATTTATATCAGCTTCCCCTCCGCCAAGGACCCGGCCTGGGATGCCCATTACCCGCACAAGGCCACGGTGGAGATCGTTGCGCCGACCCAGCCGCAGTGGTTCGCCCAGTGGAAGGGCAGCACCTGGGGCAAGCGCGGCGCCGAGTACGAGGCGTTCAAGGCCGAGCTCACTGCGCAGCTGCTGGAAACCCTGTACCGCCACCAGCCGCAACTGCGCGGCGCGCTGGACTTCTGCGAGCTGGGCACGCCGCTGTCCACCGAGTGGTACCAGTGGAACGAGGAAGGCGAGATCTACGGCATCGACCACAGCGTGCAGCGTTTCGAACAGCACTGGATTCACAGCCAGACGCCGATCAAGGGTCTCTATCTGACCGGGGCGGATACGGTGACCGCCGGAGTCGGCGGCGCGCTGATGGCCGGGGTGCTAACCGCCACCCGCATGCTCGGTTGGCGCGGCTATCGGATCGGGGCGCTGTTGAAGAACTGGATGCCTGGGGCGAAAGCCGAGGGGGCGCAGCAGCCCCAGGTGCTGTGACGCTCTGGCAGGTCTAGGGCTACCTAGACCTGCTCGCCTATTAGCTTGGCAGACAGACCCCGGTGCCGCCCAGGCCGCAATAACCGCCCGGATTTTTCGCCAGGTATTGCTGGTGATAGGCCTCGGCATAGTAGAAGGGCGGCGCCTCGCGGATTTCCGTGGTGATGGGGCCGAAGCCGGCCTTGGCCAGTTCGGCTTCGAACTGCGCCTGGCTGGCCTGCGCCGCGGCCAGTTGTTCGACGCCATAGCAGTAGATGGCCGAGCGGTATTGGCTGCCGATATCGTTGCCCTGACGCATGCCTTGGGTCGGGTTGTGCGCTTCCCAGAAGACTTTCAGCAGCGTTGCATAGCTGATCTGCCGAGGGTCGAACAGCACCAGCACCACCTCGGTGTGGCCGGTCAGGCCCGAGCAGGTTTCCTCGTAGCTGGGGTTGGGCGTATGGCCGCCGGCATAGCCGACCGCGGTGCTCCACACGCCCGGCTGCTGCCAGAAGCGCCGCTCGGCGCCCCAGAAACAGCCCAGGGCGAATACCGCTTGTTGCAGGCCGGCGGGAAATGGCCCCTGCAGCGGGTTGCCGTTGACGAAATGGGCCGCCGGCACCGCCATGGCTTCGGCGCGGCCGGGCAGGGCTTGCTCGGCCGTGGGCAGTTCGAGTTTATGGGCGAGAATCTGTGAGCGCAAAACCATGGGGGCCTCCGGGGCAACTTCAAGCTGCATGTTAAGCACAGCAGTCGGTGTAGGAGCCAGCTTGCTGGCGATGCGTTTGACCTGCAGGGGTCGCCAGCAAGCTGGCTCCTACAAGGTAATTTAGCGCCGAGCGGGATAACGTTTCAGGCTTTCCAGCAGATCACGTCCGGCAATCGGCCTGTCGAACAGGTAGCCCTGGCCGATATCGCAGCGCTGGCTGCGCAGGAAGCCCAGTTGGGCGGCGGTTTCGACGCCTTCGGCGACCACCTTGAGCTTGAGGTTGTGGGCCATGGCGATCACCGCCGAGGTGATCTCCATATCGTCCTGATCCTGCGGAATATCCTGGATAAAGCTGCGGTCGATCTTGATCACGTCGATGGGGAATTTCTTCAGGTAGCTGAGCGACGAGTAGCCGGTGCCGAAGTCGTCCATGGCCAGGGTCAGGCCCAGGCTCTTCAGGCGGCTGAGCTGGTGGCGGGTGTCGTCGGTGGCTTCCAGCAACAGGCTCTCGGTCAGCTCCAGTTCCAGCTGCCTTGGATCGAGCTGTTCTTCCTGCAGGATGGCGGCGATTTCACCGACCAGATCGGGGTCGGAGAACTGCTTGGGCGACAGGTTGATGGCCATCTGCAGGCTGCCGTGGCCGATGGCGCCGAGTTGCTTGCTCATGCGGCAGGCCTGGCGCACCACCCATTTGCCGATGGGGATGATCAGGCCGGTTTCTTCCGCTACGCCGATAAATTTGTCCGGGCTGATCATGCCCTTTTCCGGGTGATGCCAGCGCAGCAGGGCTTCCATGCCCAGCAGCTGGCCGCTCTTCAGGCACAGCTTGGGTTGGTAGAAGACTTCCAGCTCGTTCTGCATCAGGGCGCGGCGCAGGTTGTTCTCGACGAACAGCTTGTAGTGCGCCTCGGCATTCAGGGCTTCGGTAAACACCTGCAGCTGGTTTTTGCCGTTGGCCTTGGCTTTGTGCAGGGCCAGGCCGGTGTGCTTCATCAGGGTCTGCGGGTCGGTGCCGTGGGCGGGAGCGCAGGCCAGGCCGATCGAGCCGGTGACGCTGATCAGCTGGTTGTCGACGAACAGTGGCTTGTCCAGGGTGTGCAGCACCTGCTGGGCGATCCGCTGGCTGTCTTCGAGGCTGGCGCTGTCGAGCAGGATGGCGAATTCGTTGCTGGCGAAACGCGCCAGGATATTCACGCTTTTCAGGCTGTTGCGCAGACGCCGGGCCAGGCTGCTGAGCAGCTTGTCGCCGGTCTGGTGGCCGAGGCTGTCGTTGATCCGTTTGAAGTTGTCGATGTCCACCAGCAGCAGGCTGATCGGCTTGTCCGGGCTGTCGGCAAAGTGGCTTTCCAGGGCGCGGATAAAGGCGTAGCGGTTGCCCAGGCCGGTGAGGTTGTCGCGAAAGGCCAGGCGCTCGATATATTGCTGCGCCTGTCTGCTGGCGGTGATGTCTTCGTAGATGCCGATAAAGTGGGTCAGGCGGCCATCGTCGGCATGCACCTTGGACAGCGACAGATGGCCCCAGTAAGGCTCGAGGTTCTTGCGCCGGCTCTTGAATTCGCCTTGCCAGCTATTGTGCTCGGCCAGATTGGGGCCGGCATCGAACAGCAGCTCGCTGAGGTTTTCCAGGGCGGGCATTTCCGACAGGCGCCGGCCCTGCACTTCGCCGGCGCTGTACAGAGTGATGGCGGTGAAGCTGGGGTTCACGTACTCCACCAGGCCGTCGCGATCCAGCAGGATAAAGGCGCTGGAGCTCTGCTCGACGGCGCGCTGGAACAGGTGCAGGGTGCTGGTGGCCATGCGCCGCTGCTGGCTGCTAAGAACCTGGGCGTACTGGTCGGCCAGCTCGCCGGCGAAGGCGATTTCGTCGGGCTGCCAGGTGCGCGGCGCGCCTATATGTTCCAGGCACAGCACGCCGACCACTTCACCCTCGACGCGGATGCTGGCGTCGAGCATGGCGGTGATGCCCAGGGGCTGCAGGTAGTCGGCGCTCAGTTCGCGGGTGCGCGGGTCCTGCTGCGCATCGTGGGCATCCAGGGCGCGGCCGCTTTGCAGGGCGTGCAGGTAATTGGGGTAGGGGCTGGCATCTATGGCGGCCGGCTCTATATGTTGTCCGAGCTCGCGCAGGTACAGGGCCACGGGTTGCAGCTGCTGGCCGTGCAGGCTCCAGATTCCGGCGCGGGCCACGCCGTAGGTGTCGCAGGCGCTCTTGCTGATCAGTTCGGCGGCTTCGCGCAGCGGGTTGTGCTCGCCGTAGTGGTGGCGCGCCAGCTGCACTATCAGGCTACGCTGGGCCTGGGAGCGGCGCTGCTGTTGCTGCAGTTCGGCCTGGCTGCGCTGGTACAGGGCCAAGGCCTGCTGGGCCGGTTCGGGGTTGTTGTGCAGGGGCAGCAGGTAGCCGTGGAGCATCTGGCGGCCATGCTGGTTGAAGGCTTCGCCCATTTCCAGCAGGCGCAGGGGGCCATGGGGCGTATGCAGGCTGTAGCTCACCGCGTAATGCTTGTGCGCGGCCAGCTGTTGCGCAATCTCGTCATGCAGCTGATAACGGGCCGCCGGCTCCATCAGGCTGGCGTAGGGCGAGTCGAGCAGGGCGCAGAGCTCCTGGGCGGGAATGCCCAACTGCTGTTCGCAGGCCGCGTCGAGATAGAGCAGGGTCCAACTGGCCTCGTTCAAACGTTCGAAACGCAACATGCCGAGGCGCGAGGGCACGGGCAACTGCGTCACAACCTCGGCCGCTAAACGACTTGCGGCATCGGGATGGTTTTTCATTCCGTGGCGGGCTTCCAGTATGCTGACCGAGGCGAGGGCCTCGGCCCACTTCACTTATCGCGTCGGCTAAGGGTGCATCATGCAATTGCGACTGACAAGAAAACTAATAGGCGCAGTGTTGTTAAGCAGCTGCCTGGGGATGTCTGCGGCATTTGCCGGTGAGCTGGGTGCGGGGCTGAGCAGTACCGAACAGAGCCATTATCTGGCCGAGCTGAAACGCTTGTACCTGACCCAGGATGAGCGCCAGGCGTTGCTCGCCCATAGCAACGATCTGCTGAAAACCTATGCCCTGCGCGCGGCCTATCAGGTCGGCCAGGCGCAACGCCAGGATCGCCTGTATCAGCTGAGCCTGGCCGGCTCCGGCGAGTTGCTGCTGCGTGAGGAAGTGCGCGGGCAGAACGGCACCGATATCGCCGTGCACAACCGGCTGATCAGCCTGTTCGGCGCCGATCCCTATGTGCGCTACGAGTGCCCGGCGAGCGGCATCAGCTGCGTACTGCATAACCCCAACGATGGCAGCCCGCTGCTCAGCATAGTGCGCGACCATAAGGGCGCGGCCGAGCTGGCCAAGGCCCTGAGCTTTCTGATTCGCAATCTGCAAAAAGGCTAGGCCGGTCGTTGTAGGGTGGACATGGCAGCGCCTTGTCCGCTCTGCGGCCTGCATGGCGGACAAGCCTTGCGGCATGTCCGCCCTACGCACTGTGCCATGGTGGTAAAGGCAAAAATGGCCGGGAGCCATTTTTAACGTCGCGCAGCGACGGCCGGAGGTGGCTGCCATGGATGGCAAGCCACAAAAACGCCGGGAGCGTTTTTGCGCGCAAGCCCCGAAGGGGTGAAGCACATGGATGTGCTGAACACAAAAAAAACCCCGCCAAAGTGGCGGGGTCGAGGATACGAGCGTGGCGTGCTCGAAAGTTGAAGCGGTTACAGCAGCATGGTGCGGATATCCGCCAGGACGTCGGCGAGGCGCTTGGTAAAGCGCGCCGCGGCGGCACCGTTGATCACCCGGTGGTCGTAGGACAGCGACAGCGGCAGCATCAGTTTGGGCTGGAAGGCCTTGCCATCCCACACCGGCTGGATGGTCGCCTTGCTCACCCCGAGGATTGCCACTTCCGGCGCGTTGACGATAGGTGTGAAGCCGGTACCGCCGATATGGCCGAGGCTGGAGATGGTGAAGCAGGCGCCCTGCATATCATCGGCTGACAGCTTCTTGGTCCGCGCCTTTTCCGCCAGGGCGGCGGCTTCGGCGGCCAGCTGCAGCAGGCTCTTCTGATCGACGTTCTTGATCACGGGTACCAGCAGGCCATCCGGGGTGTCCACGGCGAAGCCGATGTGCACGTATTTCTTGCGGATGATCGCCTTGCCGCTCGGCGCCAGCGAGCTGTTGAAGTCCGGCAGTTCCTTGAGCAGGAAGGCGCAGGCCTTGAGCAGCAACGGCAGCACGGTGAGCTTGACCCCGGCCTTTTCCGCCACGGCTTTCTGCGCCACGCGGAAGGCTTCCAGCTCGGTGATATCGGCCGAGTCGAACTGGGTCACGTGCGGCACGTTGAGCCAGCTGCGATGCAGGTTAGCGGCGCCGACCTGCATCAGGCGGGTCATCGCCACTTCTTCGATTTCACCGAACTTGCTGAAGTCCACGGTCGGAATCGGCGGGATGCCGGCGCCGCCGATTGCGCCAGTCGGCGCTTGCTTGGCCTTCTGCATCATGGCTTTGACGTGGGCTTGCACGTCTTCCTTGAGCACGCGACCCTTGGGGCCTGTGCCAGGCACGGCCGACAGCTCGACGCCGAACTCGCGAGCGAGCTGACGCACGGCCGGGCCCGCATGCACTTTGCTGCCGCTGGCGGCTGCAGGCGCGGCGGCAACGCTGGCGGCAGCCGCGGCCAGCGAGGCGATGGCGCTGACTTCGGCGACTACCGCAGGGTGTGCGCCGGCGGGCGTTGTATGCACGGCAGGCGCTTGCGCAGGTGCTGGCGCTGGAGCGGCGGCAGGTGCGCTGCCGGCCACTTTCAGCTTGAGGATGAAATCGCCAGTGCCGACTTCGTCTTCCAGCTTGACGCCGATGCTTTCCACCACGCCGGCGACCGGCGAGGGGATTTCCATGCTGGCCTTGTCCGACTCCAGGGTAATCAGCGACTGGTCGGCTGCGACCGAGTCGCCGACCTTGACCAGTATTTCGATGATCTTGGCCTTGCCGTCCGAGCCGATATCCGGCACGTGGATATCCTGCACGCTGCTGCTCGCCGCCGCGGCAGGCGCGGCAACCGGAGCCGGCGCTTGCGCGGCTTGCGGCGCGGCGGCCGGAGCAGCAGCGGCTGGCGCAGCGGCTGCTGCACCTTCGACTTCCAGCTCCAGCAGTTCGTCGCCTTCTTTCAGACGGTCGCCCAGCTTGATTTTCAGGCTCTTGATCACCCCGGCTTTGGGCGCCGGGATCTCCATGCTGGCCTTGTCCGACTCCAGAGTCAGCAGGCTCTGGTCGGCTTCGATGCGATCGCCAACCTTGACGAACAACTCGATCACTTCACCCTCACCGCTGCCGATGTCGGGTACGCGAATAACTTCACTCATCGTTTCGCTCCTCAGCAGTCCAGTGGGTTGATTTTTTCCGGGTTGATGCCGAACTTGGCGATGGCCTCGGCCACCACTTTAGGTTCGATATCACCACGGTCGGCGAGGGCTTCCAGTGCGGCCAGGACCACCCAGTTGCGGTCCACTTCGAAGAAGTGACGCAGCTTCTTGCGGGTGTCGCTGCGGCCGAAACCGTCGGTACCCAGGACCTTGTATTCCTTGCTCGGCACCCACTGGCGGATCTGGTCGGCGAACAATTTCATATAGTCGGTGCTGGCGATGACCGGGCCCTGACGGCCGCTCAGGCACTGCTCGACATAGGACTGCTTGGGCTTGTGCTCCGGGTGCAGGCGGTTCTGCCGCTCCACTGCCAGGCCGTCGCGACGCAGTTCGTTGAAGCTGGTGACGCTCCATACATCGGCGCCGACATTGAACTCGTCGCGCAGGATCTTCGCCGCCTCGCGCACTTCGCGCAGGATGGTGCCCGAACCGAGCAGCTGCACGTGGTGCGCCGCTTCGCGCTTGTCTTCCTCGAGCAGGTACATGCCCTTGATGATGCCTTCCTCGACCCCGCTCGGCATGGCCGGCTGCTGGTAGGACTCGTTCATCACGGTGATGTAATAGAAGATGTTCTGCTGCTCTTCGGTCATCTGCCGCGTGCCTTCACGGATGATCACCGCCAGCTCGTAGCCGTAGGTCGGATCATAGGTGCGGCAGTTGGGGATGGTCGCGGCCATGATGTGGCTGTGACCGTCTTCGTGCTGCAGGCCTTCGCCGTTCAGGGTGGTGCGGCCGGCGGTACCGCCGATCAGGAAGCCACGGGTGCGGCTGTCGCCAGCGGCCCAGGCCAGGTCGCCGATACGCTGGAAACCGAACATCGAGTAGAAGATATAGAACGGCAGCATCGGCTGGTTGTGGCAGCTGTAGCTGGTACCTGCGGCGATAAAGGAACTCATGGCGCCGGCTTCGTTGATGCCTTCCTCGAGGATCTGCCCCTTCTTGTCCTCGCGGTAGAACATCACCTGGTCTTTATCCACCGGCTCGTACAGCTGGCCGACCGAGGAGTAGATGCCGAGCTGACGGAACATGCCTTCCATACCGAAGGTACGCGCTTCGTCCGGGATGATCGGAACGATGCGCTGACCCAGATCCTTGTCCTTGACCAGCTGCGCGAGGATGCGCACGAAGGCCATGGTGGTGGAGATTTCACGGTCGCCGGAACCGTCGAGGATGGCCTTGAGGGTATCCAGCGGCGGGGTCGGGATGCTGAAGCTGTTGGCCCGACGCTGCGGCACGAAACCGCCCAGGGCGGCACGCCGCTCGTGCAGGTATTTGTATTCGGCGCTGCCCGGTTCCGGCTTGAAGAACGGCAGGCTCTCCAGCTGATCATCCTTGACCGGAATGTCGAAGCGGTCGCGGAATTTCTTCAGGCTGTCGACATCGACCTTCTTGGTGTTGTGCGCGGTGTTCTTCGCTTCACCGGCGCCGGTGCCATAACCCTTGACGGTCTTGGCCAGGATCACGGTCGGCTGGTCTTTGTGGTTGACCGCCTGGTGGTAGGCCGCATAAACCTTGTACGGGTCGTGGCCGCCGCGGTTGAGCTTCCAGATTTCATCGTCGGAGAGGTCTTTGACCATCTCTTTCAGCTCGGGGCTGTTGAAGAAATGCTCGCGGACGAAGGCGCCGTCTTTGGCCTTGTAGTTCTGGTACTCGCCGTCTATCACTTCGTCCATGCGGCGCTGCAGGATGCCGTCGACGTCCTTGGCCAGCAGCGGGTCCCAGAAACGGCCCCAGACCACCTTGTTGACGTTCCAGCCGCCACCACGGAATACGCCTTCCAGTTCCTGGATGATCTTGCCGTTGCCGCGCACCGGGCCGTCGAGGCGCTGCAGGTTGCAGTTGATGTGGAAGATCAGGTTGTCCAGCTTCTCGCGGCCAGCCAGGGAGATCGCGCCAAGCGATTCCGGCTCGTCGCACTCGCCGTCGCCCATAAAGCACCAGACCTTCTGCTTGCCGGCGGGGATAAAGCCGCGCGCTTCCAGGTACTTCATAAAGCGTGCCTGGTAGATCGCCTGAATCGGGCCGAGACCCATGGATACGGTAGGGAACTGCCAGAAGTCCGGCATCAGCCAGGGGTGCGGGTAGGACGACAGACCTTGACCATCGACTTCCTGGCGGAAGTTGTTCAGCTGGTCTTCGCTGATGCGGCCTTCCATAAAGGCGCGGGCATACACGCCCGGCGAGGCATGGCCCTGGAAGAAGATCAGGTCGCCGCCGTGCTCGTCGGTCGGAGCCTGGAAGAAGTAGTTGAAGCCGATGTCATACAGGGTCGCCGAGGAGGCGAAGCTGGAGATATGGCCGCCCAGATCCGAGTCGTGCAGGTTGGTGCGCATCACCATGGCCAGGGCGTTCCAGCGCACCAGCGAGCGAATGCGGCGTTCCATAAACAGGTCGCCAGGCATGCGTGCTTCGTGGGTTACCGGGATGGTGTTGCGGTACGGCGTGGTGATCGCGTAAGGCAGCTGTGAACCACTGCGGGTGGCCAGCTCGCCCATACGGGTCATCAGGTAATGTGCGCGGTCTTCACCCTCGTGATCGAGGACGGACTCAAGGGCGTCCAGCCATTCCTGGGTTTCGACGGGATCGAGGTCTTGCATGGCTTGCTCCAGGGCGGAAAGGCTTCCAGAATCGGAGGCCAGGGTTCGCGGCCGACTTCGTGAGTGGGCCTCGTAAATTCTTGGGTTGACCGGGGTAGGGCCGGCTCTGTGTAGTTTTACTACATTCCGACGCCGATTTCAGCCTTTTGGATACAATCTTCGGTAGTAAAACTACAATTATTTTCGCTGCCAGTGATCGCCCCGCTCTAGCGCCGGGTGTTTGCCTTATCCGCGTTCTCGCTGGCGGCCCGCCAAAAAGGATAGACTATGAGCCTGCCCGCGCTGGCCTCTTTACCTGCTGCGCTCGATCCCTTGGCCCTGCGCGCAGAGCAGTCCTTGCAGCAGGCATTTAGCCAATTATCCGCTGAGGCGGCGGCGCAATTCGCCGCCTGGCCGGCCGCGCGCCGCGAGACCTTGCGCCGGGTCGGCGCGGCCAGCGATTTCGTCGTGCAGCAGGGTTTGCGCGATCCGCAGATGCTGCTGGAGCTGGCGGCTTGCGGTGAGTTGGAGCGGGCCTTGGCGGCTGGCGAGCTGCGCGGGCAGCTGCTCGAGGCGTTGCGCGACTGCGCCAATGAGGAGGAGTTGGGGCGGCGCTTGCGGCGTTTTCGCAACCGTCAGCAGCTGCGCATCATCTGGCGCGATATCAGCCGTCAGGCCGATCTGATCGAGACCTGTCGCGACCTCTCGGATCTGGCCGATGCCTGCATCGACCTGGCCTACCACTGGCTGTATCCGCAGCACTGCGTGCAGTTCGGCACGCCCATCGGTCGGCGCTCTGGCGAGCCGCAGCATATGGTGGTGCTCGGCATGGGCAAGCTGGGCGCCCATGAACTGAATCTGTCCTCGGATATCGACCTGATCTTCGGCTACCCCGAGGGCGGCGAGACCCAAGGGGTGAAGCGTGCGCTGGACAATCAGGAGTTCTTTATTCGCCTCGGCCAGCGCCTGATCAAGGCGCTGGATGCGATCACGGTCGATGGCTTCGTGTTCCGCACCGATATGCGCCTGCGCCCCTATGGCTCCTCCGGCTCCCTGGTGTTCAGCTTCAACGCGCTGGAGCAGTACTACCAGGATCAGGGTCGCGACTGGGAGCGCTACGCCATGATCAAGGCGCGGGTGGTGGGTGGCGACCAGGTCGCCGGCGCGCAGTTGCTGGAGATGCTGCGACCCTTCGTTTATCGGCGCTACCTGGACTTTTCCGCCATCGAAGCGCTGCGCGCCATGAAGCAGCTGATCCAGCAGGAAGTGCGGCGCAAGGGCATGGCCGAAAATATCAAGCTCGGTGCCGGCGGCATCCGCGAGGTGGAATTTATCGCCCAGGCCTTCCAGCTGATTCACGGTGGGCGCGACCTCAGCCTGCAGCAACGCTCGCTGTTCAGCGTGTTGCAGATCCTGCAAGGGCAGGGCTATTTGCCCGCCGCGGTGACCGACGAGTTGCGCGATGCCTATGCCTTTCTGCGTTATACCGAGCATGCCCTGCAGGGCATCGACGATCGGCAGACGCAGATGCTCCCCGACGACGAGCGGGATCGCGCGCGGGTGGCCTTTATCATGGGCTTTGCCAGCTGGCAGGCGTTCCATGAGCGCCTGATGCACTGGCGTGGCCGGGTCGACTGGCATTTCCGCCAGGTCATCGCCGACCCGGACGAGGAGGTCGAAGGCGATCAGGAGGCGGTGGTCGGCGGTGAGTGGCTGCCGCTGTGGGAGGAAGCTCAGGACGAGGCGGCGGCCTGTCACCAGCTGAGCGAGGCCGGTTTTGCCGATGGCCTAGGGGCCTGGCAGCGCTTGGTCGGGCTGCGCAACGGCAACCAGGTGCGCGCCATGCAGCGCCTCGGCCGCGAGCGTCTGGACGCCTTCGTGCCGCGTCTGCTGGCCCAGGCGGTGGAGCACGACAACCCGGACCTGGTGCTGGAGCGGGTGTTGCCGCTGGTGGAGGCGGTGGCGCGGCGTTCGGCCTATCTGGTGTTGCTCACGGAAAACCCCGGAGCTTTGCAGCGCTTGCTAACCCTGTGCGCCGCCAGCCCGTGGATCGCCGAGCAGATCACCCGCTTCCCCTTGTTGCTCGATGAGCTGCTCAACGAGGGGCGCCTGTTCAAGCCGCCCCTGGCGCCGGAGCTGGCCGCCGAGTTGCGCGAACGCCTGGCGCGTATCCCCGAGGACGACCTGGAACAGCAGATGGAAGCGCTGCGTCATTTCAAGCTGGCCCACGGACTGCGCGTGGCCGCCTCGGAAATCGCCGGCAGCCTGCCGTTGATGAAGGTCAGCGACTATCTGACCTGGCTGGCCGAGGCGATTCTCGATCAGGTGCTGGCCCTGGCCTGGCGCCATACGGTGGCCAAGTACGGCACGCCGCGGCGGGTCGATGGCAGCCTGTGCGATCCGGATTTCGTCATAGTCGGCTACGGCAAGGTGGGCGGCCTGGAGTTCGGCCACGGCTCGGACCTGGATCTGGTGTTTATCCACGATGGCGATCCCCAGGCCGAGACCGACGGCGCCAAGCCCATCGACGGCGCGCAGTTCTTCAATCGCCTGGGCCAGCGCATCATCCACCTGCTGACCACCCAGACCAACTCCGGCCAGCTCTATGAGGTGGATATGCGCCTGCGTCCCTCGGGCGCGGCGGGTTTGCTGGTCAGCTCCCTGGGCGCCTTTTTGCGCTATCAGGAGAACGAGGCCTGGACCTGGGAGCATCAGGCCCTGGTGCGCGCGCGGGTGCTGGTGGGGTGCCCGCGGGTCGGTAAGGCCTTCGCGGCGGTGCGCGCGCAGGTGCTGGGGGGCGCGCGCGACCTGAACAAGCTGCGCGGCGAGGTCAGCGAGATGCGCGCCAAGATGCGCGACAACCTCGGCAGCAAGGCCACCGCCGCCGGCACCGCGGCCAACGCCTTCGAGGCCGCGTTCCCCTTCGATCTGAAGCAGGATGCCGGTGGTATCGTCGATATTGAATTTATGGTGCAATACGCGGCCCTGGCCTGGTCGCACCAGTACCCGGAACTGCTGGAGTTCACCGATAACATCCGCATTCTGGAAGGGCTGGAGCGCGTCGGTATGCTGCCGGGGGAGGATGCTCGTTTGCTGCGGGATATTTACAAAGCCTACCGCGCAGCGGCGCACCGCCAGGCATTGCAGAAGCAGCCTGGGGTGGTGAGTGGTGAGCAGTTCCCTGAGGAGCGGCGCAGCGTGATGCGCATCTGGCGGGAACTGGGCTTGAGCTGAATTGATGGTGCCGGCCGCGTGTGGCGGCCGGCCTACTCTGTACCAATAGAATGTGAGGAGCAGGCAATTATGTCGATGGCCGATCGTGATGGCGTGATCTGGTATGACGGCGAACTGGTGCCGTGGCGCAGCGCGACCACCCACGTGCTGACCCATACCCTGCACTACGGCATGGGCGTATTCGAGGGCGTGCGTGCCTACAACACCCCGCAGGGCACGGCGATCTTCCGTCTGGAGGCGCACACCGACCGCCTGTTCGATTCGGCCCACATCATGGGCATGAAGATTCCCTTCAGCAAAGAAGAGATCAACCAGGCCACCCGCGCCGCCGTGCGCGAGAACAACCTGGAAAGCGCCTATATCCGTCCGATGGTGTTCTACGGATCTGAAGCCATGGGCCTGCGCGCCACCGGCTTGAAGGTGCAGGTGATAGTCGCAGCCTGGAACTGGGGTGCCTATATGGGCGACGAAGCCCTGCAGGTCGGCATCAAGGTGCGCACCAGCTCCTTTACCCGCCACCACGTCAATATCTCCATGACCCGCGCCAAGGCCAACGGCAACTACATCAACTCGATGCTGGCGCTGCAGGAAGCCATCTCCGGTGGCGCCGATGAGGCCATGCTGCTGGACCCGGAAGGCTATGTGGCCGAGGGCTCGGGGGAGAATATCTTTCTGGTCAAGAACGGCGTGATCTACACCCCGGAAGTCACGTCCTGCCTCAATGGCATCACCCGTAACACCATCCTGACCCTGGCCGCCGAGCACGGTATCCAGGTGGTCGAGAAGCGCATCACCCGCGACGAGGTGTATATCGCCGACGAGGCCTTCTTCACCGGCACCGCCGCCGAAGTCACGCCGATTCGCGAAGTCGATGGCCGGCAGATCGGTGCGGGTCGTCGCGGCCCGGTGACCGAGAAGCTGCAGACCGCTTATTTCGACCTGGTGACTGGCAAGACCGATGCTCACGCCGAATGGCGCACCTTGGTTAAATAAGCGGCCAGCTTCGTAGGATGGGTTGAGCGCAGCGATACCCATCACGCGATGCAGATTAGGCTGATAGTCGAGCGTTAAGTCTGTCCGGGAGGCGAAAGCCTCCTTGGTCGTTTCTGGAAACCGCATGAAAATACTGATCGTAGGCCCCAGTTGGGTGGGCGATATGGTGATGGCGCAGACACTGTTCCAGTGTCTGCAGCAGCGCCACCCCGGCTGCGAAATCGATGTGCTGGCCCCCGAGTGGAGCCGGCCGATTCTCGAGCGCATGCCCGAAGTGCGCCAGGCCCTGAGCTTCCCCCTGGGCCACGGCATGCTCGAGCTGGCCACCCGGCGCAAGATAGGCAAGTCCCTGGCCGGCCAGTACGATCAGGCCATTCTGCTGCCCAATTCGCTCAAATCCGCCCTGGTGCCGTTCTTTGCCGGCATCCCCAAGCGCACCGGCTGGAAGGGCGAGATGCGCTACGGCCTGCTTAACGATATCCGCGCACTGGACAAAGAGCGTTACCCGCTGATGATCGAGCGCTTTATGGCCCTGGCCTTCGAGCCGGGCGCCGAACTGGCGCAGCCTTATCCGCGGCCGTCTCTGCAGATAGAGCCGGCCAGCCGCGACGCGGCCTTGCGCAAGTTCGGCCTGAGCCTGGATCGCCCGGTGCTGGCGCTCTGTCCGGGGGCCGAGTTCGGCGAAGCCAAGCGCTGGCCGAGCGAACATTACGCCAAGGTCGCCGAGGCGAAGATCCGCCTCGGCTGGCAGGTCTGGCTGTTCGGCTCGAAGAACGATCATCCAGTGGGTGAAGATATCCGTTCGCGCCTGATTCCCGGCCTGCGTGAAGAAGCGGTGAATCTGGCCGGTGACACCAGCCTGGCCGAGGCCATCGACCTGCTGTCCTGCGCGGGAGCCGTGGTGTCCAACGATTCCGGGCTGATGCATGTGGCGGCCGCGCTGAATCGCCCGCTGGTGGCGGTGTACGGCTCCACTTCGCCGGCCTTCACCCCGCCTCTGGCCGAGCAGGTGGAGATAGTCCGCCTTAATCTTCCGTGCAGTCCCTGCTTCGATCGCACCTGTCGCTTCGGCCACTACAACTGCCTGGGCCAGCTCAAGCCGCGCGCGGTGATAGAGGCGTTGGAGCGCCTGGTGGCCGATCCGGTCGAGGTCGAATAGTGCGGGTTCTGTTGATCAAGACTTCGTCGCTCGGCGACGTGATTCACAGCCTGCCGGCCCTGACCGACGCGGCGCGGGCGATTCCCGGTATCCAGTTCGATTGGGTGGTGGAAGAAGGTTTCGCCGAGATCCCCGCCTGGCACCCGGCCGTGGCCCGGGTGATTCCGGTGGCGATCCGCCGCTGGCGCAAGAACCTCTGGCAGACCTTCAAGAGCGGTGAGTGGCAGCGCTTCAAGCGGCGCCTGGGCGAGACCCAGTACGACCTGGTGATCGATGCTCAGGGCTTGCTGAAAAGCGCCTGGCTGACCTGTTACGTCAAGGCGCCGGTGGCCGGCCTGGACCGCGATTCGGCGCGCGAGCCTCTGGCCAGCCGTTTCTATAACCGCGCCTATACCGTGCCGCGCGAGCAACATGCCCTGGAGCGGGTGCGCCAGCTGTTTGCCCAGGCCCTGGATTATCCGCTGCCCGACACGGCCGCGGACTATGGCCTGAATCGTGCGCAGCTGGCCGATGGCGCGGCGCAGCCCTATCTGCTGTTTCTGCACGGCACCACCTGGCCCAGCAAGCATTGGCCGGAAGCCAACTGGCGCGCGCTGGCCGAGCAGATGAGCGAGCAGGGCTGGGCGATTCGCCTGCCCTGGGGCAATGCGGTGGAGAAGGAACGGGCCGAGCGGATCGCCGCCGGCGTCGAGCATGCCGCCGTGCTGCCCAAGCTGAATCTGGCCGGGGTGGCCAAGGTGATTGCCGGGGCCAGCGCTTGCGTGGCGGTGGACACCGGTCTGGGTCACCTGGCCGCCGCCCTGGATGTGCCGAGCATCTCCCTGTACGGCCCGACCCTGCCGGGGCGCGTCGGCGCCTATGGCCGCTCGCAGGTGCATCTGTGCGCCAGCGGGCCGAATGCCGGCCTGGGCGACCGGCACAAGCCCTGTTTCGACGGTTTGGATGTCGAGCGTGTCGCCACGCAACTGCAGGCCCTGTTGTTAGCTGAGGAAACTGTCTGATGCAATTAGCTTTTATCCTCTACAAATACTTCCCCTTCGGCGGCCTGCAGCGCGACTTTATGCGCATCGCCCTGGAGTGCCAGGCGCGCGGCCATGCCATCCGCGTCTACACGCCGATCTGGGAAGGCGAGGTGCCGGCGGGTTTCGAGCTGGTGCTGGTGCCGGTCAAGGCGCTGTTCAACCACAAGCGCAACGAAAAGCTCACGGCCTGGATCGAGGCCGATCTGGCCAAGCGCCCGGTGGATCGGGTGGTGGGTTTCAACAAGATGCCCGGCCTCGACGTCTATTACGCCGCCGACGGCTGCTTCGAGGACAAGGCGCAGACCCTGCGCAACCCGCTGTATCGCCAGTGGGGGCGCTACAAGCACTTCGCCGACTACGAGCGGGCGGTGTTCGCCCTCGAGGCGAAGACCGAGATACTGATGATCTCCGAGGTGCAGCAGCCGCTGTTTATCCAGCACTACCACACCCCGCTGCAGCGCTTTCACCTGCTGCCGCCGGGCATCGCCCAGGACCGCCGCGCACCGGCTAATGCCGCCGAGATCCGCGCCGAGTTCCGCCGCGAGTTCAAGCTGGCGGACGATGAACTGCTGCTGGTGCAGTTCGGCTCCGGGTTCAAGACCAAGGGCCTGGATCGCAGCCTGAAGGCCCTGGCCGCCCTGCCGCGGGAGCTGAAGCAGCGCACCCGCCTGATCGCCATCGGCCAGGACGATCCGCGCGCCTTCCAGTTGCAGGCCAAGACCCTGGGCTTGTCCGAGCAGGTGCAGATTCTCAAGGGCCGCAGCGATATCCCGCGCTTCCTGCTGGGCGCCGATCTGCTGATCCATCCGGCCTATAACGAAAACACCGGCACCGTGCTGCTGGAGGCCCTGGTCTCCGGCTTGCCGGTGCTGGTCAGCGCTGTCTGCGGCTATGCCCATTACATCGCCGAGGCGGATGCCGGGCGGGTGCTGCCCAGCCCCTTCGAGCAGGAACGCCTCAACCATCTGCTCGCCGATATGCTCGCCGACGATCAGCGCCGAGAGTTCTGGGGGCGCAATGGCCTGGCCTATGCCGACAGCGCCGATCTGTATTCCATGCCGCAGCGCGCGGCGGACATTATCCTGGCGGCGCGCCCATGAAGCTGGTGTTGGCAGAACCCTTTAACAGCCTGTGGGCCGGGCGCGATGCCTTTGCCGCGGTCGAGGCCTTGCAGGGCCAGATTTACCGCGAGCTGGAAGGCCGCCGCACCCTGCGCACCGAGGTCGCCGGGCGCGGCTATTTCGTCAAGATCCACCGCGGCATCGGCTGGGGCGAGATAGTCAAGAACCTGCTGAGCGCCAAGCTGCCGGTGCTGGGCGCGCGCCAGGAGTGGCAGGCCATCCATCGCCTGCAGCAGGCCGGCGTGCCGACCATGACCGCGGTGGCCTATGGCGAGCGCGGCAACAACCCGGCGGCGCAGCATTCCTTTATCGTCACCGAGGAACTGGCGCCGACCACCGATCTCGAGCAGTTCAGCCTGAACTGGCTGCAGCAGCCGCCCGAGCCGCGCCTCAAGTGGGCGCTGATCGCCGAGGTGGCGCAGATGAGCGGGGCCATGCACCGCGCCGGGGTCAATCACCGTGACTGCTATATCTGCCACTTTCTGCTGCACACCGATAAGCCGGTGACGGCGGACGATCTGCGCCTGTCGCTGATCGACCTGCACCGCGCCCAGGTACGCGCCGTTACGCCGCTGCGCTGGCGCAACAAGGACCTGGCCGCGCTGTATTTTTCCGCCCTGGATATCGGCCTGACCCGGCGCGACAAGCTGCGCTTTCTGCAAACCTATTTTCAGGAAACCAAGGGCCAGCAACCGCTGCGGCAGATTCTGCAGGACGAGGCGCGCCTGTTGGCCTGGCTGCAGCGCAAGGCGGACAAGCTCTATGCCCGCAAACAGCGTTATGGGGATGCGCTCTGATGTCAGCCTGGATTCTGGATCAGCAGTACCAGGCGCTGTCTGCCGACTTCGCCAGCCTGGATGCGGTATTCGCCCTGCAAGGCGAGCGCCTGACCAAGGACCCGCTGTCGGAAGTGATACTGATTGAGCGCGACGGCGTGCGCTATTACGTCAAGCGCTACTGGGGCGCGGGCAAGGGGCTGCGCCGCTTTATCGGGCGGCCGCGGGTCAAGGCCGAGTGGCAGAACCTGAAGAACTTTGCCAAGTGGGGCGTGCCGACTGCGTCAATCGTCGCTTATGGCCTGGAGCGCAAGCGGGGCAGTTTTGTTCGCGGCGCCCTGATTACCCGCGAGCTGGACAATACCGAAGACCTGGCCCTGCTGGCCAAACGCAATGACCCGCGCCTGCGCGACAAGGATTGGGTGGTGGGTGTCAGCCACCAGTTGGCCCGCGCCACGCGGACCTTGCATGAGCATCACTTCACCCATAACGACTTGAAGTGGCGCAATTTGCTGGTCAACGACCGCGCCGAGCTGTTCTTTATCGACTGCCCGACCGGCTCCTTCTGGTGGGGCCCGCTGCTGCGTTACCGCATCGTCAAGGATCTGGCCTGTCTGGATAAGGTCGCCAAATACAAACTGTCGCGCAGCCAGCGCCTGCGCTTCTACCTACAGTACCGCGGTCGTGAGCGCTTGAACGCCAGCGATAAAAAGCGCATCCGCCAGATAGTCGGTTTTTTCGAGGGCAGGGAATGAGCGACTTTATCGACGCGGCGGATCGCGCGCTGCTGGAACGCCATGGACTGGCCAGCTACGACGCGCTGTGGGCGCTGCAGCTGGAAGCGGTGGATGAACCCAATACCGAGCGCGGCGGCTGGAGCAGCGTGTATCGCCTGGATCTGGGCGAGGCGGCGTTTTACCTCAAACGCCAGAGCAATCACCTGACCCGCAACCTGCTGCATCCCTTTGGCGAGCCGACCTTTGCCCGCGAGTTTCGCAATATCCAGCGTTACCAGGCTCTGGGTATTCCGGCGTTGCAGGCAGCCTTCTTCGCCGAGCGGCGGCTGCCGGGCGAGCGCCGGGCGATTCTGCTGACCCGTGCCCTGGATGGTTGGCGCGATCTGGACAGTCTGCTATCGGGCTGGAGTACACGCCCCGAGACGCAACGTGCGGCCATTCTGCGCGCCTGTGCCGAGCTGGCCCAGCGCCTGCACGGCGCCGGGCAGATGCATGGCTGCTTCTATCCCAAGCATATCTTTCTCAAGGAAGAGGGCCTCAAGGAAGACGGCGGCGCCTTCAGTGCGCAGTTGATCGACCTGGAGAAGACCCGTCCGCTGCTGTTTGGCGAGCGCGACCGAGTCAAGGACCTGGAGCCGCTGCTGCGCCGCGCCGCGGTCTGGAGCGAGGCGGAGGTGCGCCAGTTGCTGGCGGCCTATCTGCCGGCCGGCGGCGACATCGAACGCTGGTGGCGACTGCTGGGCGCGCGGCGGCTTAACAAGGCGGCGCGCCGGTGACTCTCGTCGAGCTGGCCCAGGCCGGGCGTAGCCCCGAGTTGCCGCTGCAGATAGAACTGGCGGATGCCGCGGGCCCGGCAGTCTTGCGCCTGGAGCAACTGCTGCGGGTGCTGCCGGGGCAGCGTTATGTCGGTCTGGCCGAATGGCGGGGGCGCAAGGTGCTGGCCAAACTGCTGGTGGGCGCTAAGGCCGCGCGGCATTTCCGGCGTGAATTGCAGGGCGCGCGCTGCCTGGCCGAACAAGGGCTGTGCACACCGATACTGCTGGCCGATGGGCTGCAAGAGGGTGAGGGCGGTTGGCTGCTGTTCGACTACCTGGATGGCGCAGAAAGCCTGGGGGATAGCTGGCGGGCGGTGGAAAATACCGCGCTGCTGAGCGATGCCCAGCAACAGGTGCTCGGTGAAGCCCTGGCCGCCATCGCGCAGATGCACGCCAAGGGCTTATGGCAAGCCGATCTGCATCTGGACAATCTGCTGCGGCATAACGGCCAGCTGTTTATTATCGACGGCGGCGGCGTGCAGGCCGAAGCGCCTGGTCAGCCGCTGTCGCGGGACAAGGTGCTGGCTAACCTCGGAGTGTTCTTCGCCCAGTTACCGGCCGAGCTCACCCCCTATATCGAAGAGCTGCTGGTGCATTACCTGCTGGTCAACGGCGAGCACGCCCTGCCGCTGGAAGTCTTGCTTCAGGAAGTGGCCAAGGTGCGGCGCTGGCGCCTGGGTGATTATTTGCAGAAGATCGCCCGCGATTGCAGCCTGTTCTCCGCCAAAGTGGGGGCTTTCGGCCTGCGCATAGTGCGCCGCGACGAGCAGCAGGCCCTGGAGCCGCTGCTGGATAACCTGGACCAGCTGACCGAGCAGGGGCATATCTACAAGACCGGTGGCGCCGCCACCGTGGCGCGGGTCGAGTTGGCCGGCCGGCCCTTGGTGGTCAAGCGCTACAACATCAAGAACCTGGCCCATTGGCTTAAGCGCTTCTGGCGTCCCAGCCGCGCCTGGCACAGTTGGGTCGAGGGGCAGCGCCTGCAGCTGCTCGGCATCGCCACCCCGCGCCCGCTGGCGGTCGTGGAGCGGCGCTGGAGCTGGCTGCGCGGGCGCGCCTACCTGATTACCGAATATTGCGGCGGGCAGGATATAATCGCGCGTTTTCAGCCCTACTTGGCTACACAAGGGCAGAGTTCGCCGCCTGAATCCGACCTGTTGGCCCTCGATCGCCTGTTCGCCGCCTTGCTGCGCGAACGCATCAGCCACGGCGATCTTAAGGGGCACAATCTGCTTTGGATTGAAGAGCGGGATGAGGCTCAGGGTTTTTGGTCGCTGATCGACCTGGACGCCATGCAGCAACACCGCAGTGAACGCAGTTTCGCCAGGGCTTATGCCCGCGACCGTGCCCGATTTTTACGCAACTGGCCGGCTGACTCCCAGCTGTGCCAACTGCTCGACCAACGCTTACCGCAGGTGCCCGGCACCTGCCCGAAATAGAGGCAAAACCAGTGGCATTGACCATTCTCGGCCTGTCCGGCGCTCTCAGTCATGATCCTTCCGCCGCCCTGTATATCGACGGCAAGTTGATCGCGGCCGCCGAAGAAGAGCGCTTTGTGCGCGACAAGCACGCGAAGAACCGCATGCCCTACGAGTCGGCCAAGTTCTGCCTGGAACAGGCCGGGATCAAGCCGAGCGATGTCGACGTCGTGGCCATTCCCTTCGCCCCCATCAGCATCTTCGAGAAAGCCCGCTGGCAGTATGCCAAGCGCTACTGGTACGCCCCGGATCGTGCGCTGGACGCCATCCTGATGGGCAACCGTCGCTACAAGCGCTACTACAAGCATATCCAGTGGTGCTTGCAGCAGCTCGGCTTCGACCTGAAGAAGATCAAGATCGAGCCGGTCGAGCATCACCTGGCCCACGCCGCCAGCGCCTATCACTGCTCGGGCTTCACCGAGAAGACCGCGATCCTCGGCATCGACGGCAAGGGCGAGTACGCCACCACCTTCTTCGGCTACGGCGAGAACGGCAAGATCCACAAGATCAAGGAGTTCTTCGACCCGGATTCCCTCGGAGGTCTGTACGGCGCGATCACCGAGTTCCTCGGCTTCGAGATGCTCGACGGCGAGTTCAAGGTCATGGGCATGGCGCCCTATGGCGATGCCAGCCAGTACGATTTCTCCCGTCTGGCCAAGTTTGAAAACGGTGAGCTGATCATCAACACCGACTACGCCAACGTCATCGGCCTGCGCCGCTATAAGGAAAACGGCAAAGGCTTCTACTTCTCCAAGAAGCTGATCGAGTGGCTGGGGCCCAAGCGTCAGGGCGATATCGCCGACGACCCTTATATCCACTACGCCGCCAGCATGCAGGCGCTGTTCGAGAAGCTGGCGCTGCAGATGATGGAACACTATCTGGGTGACATCATCCGCGAGACCGGCAAGATCGCCTTCGCCGGCGGCTGCGCGCTGAATGTCAAACTCAACCAGAAGATCATCGCCAGGGACGACGTCAAAGAGTTGTTTGTCCAGCCCGCTTCCGGCGACGCCGGTACCGCGGTCGGCGCGGCTGCCTACGTCTCGCACCAGCGCGGCGTGCCGGTGGAGAAGATGGAGCACGTCTACCTCGGCCCGGCTTACTCCAACGAGGATGTGATCGCCGCCTGCGCCCGTCACCCGAGCAAACCGGTGTTCAAGCAGATCGACAATATGCCGCAGCGCATCGCCAAGATCATGGTCGATGCCAATCCGGTGGCCTGGTTCCAGGGCCGCATGGAGTTCGGCCCGCGCGCCCTCGGCGGCCGTTCGATCATCGGTTGCCCGAGCGTGCCAGGCGTAGCCGACCGCATCAACGAGCAGATTAAGTTCCGCGAGCGCTGGCGCCCCTTCTGCCCGTCGATGCTGGATACCGTCGGCCCGCAGATGCTCAAGGTCGACCACCCGAGCCCCTTTATGACCTTCACCTTTGAAGTCAATGAAGAGTGGAAGACCCGCGTCAGCGAAGTGGTGCACGAGGACGGCACCTCGCGCGCCCAGGTGCTCAAGCGCGAATACAACCCGCGCTACTACGACATGATGCTGGAACTGGAGAAACTCACCGGCAACGGCGTGTCGCTGAACACCTCGCTCAACCGCCGCGGCGAGCCGATGATCTGCTCGCCCACCGACGCGCTGAACATGTTCTACGGCTCCGACCTGCAATACCTGATCATGGAAGACATTCTGGTGGTCAAGGATGGCAAGGATTGGTATGACAATGTCTGAGGTCGCTGGGGCTGATCAGCCGTGGGTTTTGCAGTTTTGCCACGGCTACGACGGTCCCTTCCTCGACTGCGCGCGGCAGTACGCCGCGCTATTTGTCGGTACGCCTTACAAGGTCTGTACGGTCTACCTGACCGGTAAGCCAAGCTCGGAGGTCGAGCAAGGCTCGGCTTCCGACGAGGTGATCTTTCTCGATTACGCGAGCCGCGATGTGCGCGGCCTCAAGCTCAAGGCCATCGGCGATATCAAGCGCATCGCCGCGTCACGCAACTTCAAGTTCTGCATCGCCCATCGTTTCAAACCCATCTATGTGGCCTTGCTCGGCAGCGACCTGCCGGTGATAGGCGTGCACCATGCCTTCGGCGATTACCAGCGGCGCTCGCGCCGGCTGTTTGCCAACTTCTTCCGGAGTCGCCTGGCCTTGCTCGGCGTCTCCAACGCGGTGCGCGACGATATGCGTGGCTGCCTGCCAGCCTGGCCGCACGAGCGCATCGAAACCCTGTACAACCGCATCGATATCGCCGCCGTGCAGGCCGAACAGGTGTCGCGCGAGGCCGCTCGCGAGCATCTCGGTCTGCTGCAGCAGGCCTGGATAGTCGGCAACGTCGGCCGCCTGCACCCGGATAAGGACCAGGCCACCCTGATCCGCGGCTTCGCCACGGCACTACCCCAGTTGCCGGCCGGCAGCCTGCTGGCGATTATGGGCAGTGGCAAGCTGGAGTCTTCATTAAAGGCGCTGGCTGCTGAGCTGGGTGTGGCCGAGCAGGTGCGCTTTCTGGGACAGGTTCCTGAAGGGCGTCGCTACTTCAAGGCCTTCGATGTGTTTGCCCTGACTTCCGACCATGAGCCCTTCGGCATGGTCCTGCTCGAAGCCATGGCCGCCGGTGTGCCGGTGATCTGCAGTGATTGCGGCGGCGGGCGGGAAGTGGTGCAGGGTGTGGGTAGGCTGTTCGTTCTGGGCGATGCCGAGGCATTGGCCCGGCAATTGATCGCCGAAGCTGCTGATGCTGCAGCGCTGGCGGGTACGCCTCAACGTATACAGGCTCATCTCGCGCAGCGTTTCTCCGATCAGGTTGTCTACGAGCATTTCTGGACGTTACCCATGCTCACCGGCCTGCGTTCGACATGACTACGGTTGTCTCCGGCAATCCCTGGGTGGACAAGGCCCGCGCGCTGGACCGCTACCGCTGGCTGCTGCTGCGCGAGCGGCATGGCTTGCTCGGCAGTGCGCTGTGTTTCGTCCGCGAGGCGATTGGTGACTGGCTGTTCGGCCTGCGCGCCCAGGCACGCCTGGCACGTTCGATCAGTGCGCAGCCCTGCGATTTTCTCCTGCTGCAATCGGCACTGAAGGTGATCAAGTTCCAGCGCAAGAAGCTGCTGATCGATGGACTGCGCGCGCGCGGTCATGCGTTGGTGGAAACCGCACTGCAGGAGCCCAGGACCATTCTCCGCCAGCGCCTGCTCAAGCGTCCGCCGCAGTCGGTGCCACTGCGTTACTTCGGCCATGCGGCCTATGCCGAGTGGCTGGTCGAGCACCACCAACCGCGCATCTTGCTCAATGATCGCAATGGCAGCCTGTATTCGCCGTTCTTGCGCCTGGCCCTGAACCGCCGTGACCGTCTGCTGGTACACCTGGCCCATGCGACCACCGTGGAAGGTTCGCGGCGCCTGAGCATGAACGACTACGACTACTACTTCCTGTTCGGCCGGAGTTCGCTGGAGGCCCTGCAGGCGCGCGCGCTGCGTTTCGGTACTTCGATGGTGGTGCTGGCCGGCTCGCACATGATCGACGACACCTTCGATCTGCCGCCTGCCGAGGCTGAGCGCCGCGTACTGTTGATCCTCGGCGTCGGCCCGGACAAGGAAAAAGAGCTGGGCTACCAGCGCACTTACACCATGCTGCGCGCCTGGACGGCCGAGAACCCGGATTACCAGGTGCTGATCAAGGCGCATCCGCGCAGCCAGGTGCCGTTCTGGCACGATGCGGCCGCGACTCTGGAGAACCTGCGGGTGCTGCCTTCCGACTGTGGGCTGGCTGATGCATTGAGCCGGGCGTCCGTAGTGGTCAACATCATGTCGAATGCGGTCATCGAGGCCGCCCTGGCACGACGGCCGGTGATCCACGCGAATGCCAGTGGTGAACACGACATCTTCGCCCAGGCGCGGTTTTTCGGTGCTTGCGTGACCGACTTGCCAGCGTTGGCTGCCCGTCTGGGCGAGATATCAGCGGCCTACCCGGCCAGTGTCGTCAGCTCTGAGCGCTTTGCCGAGTTTCATCTTGCGCACGGCGTGGAGGGCCTGAGCAATACGCTAGTCCTGCTGGACGAGTTGCTGGCCGATGGACGCTGTGCCGGGGAGGTACTGCCGCCCTCCAATTCCATTTTCGGGAGTTGATCACAATGACTCCGCATTATTCTCTCGGCCGGCGGTAGTGCCTCCGGCAATGGTGTGTGTATGAACAAGTTCCTGTTTTTTTCCCTGGCCAAGCATCAGACAATCTACTTCCAACGCCTACTGACGAATACTCCGCTGCAGGGGCGAGTCGTTACGCCACGGCAGTTGCCATTGCCTGCACTGGGTGGCTGGCATCGTGTCATTCAGCGCATCGGCTGGCACAAACTGGTTGAGGAGAAGTGCCAGGAGCGACGAGTCAAGGCCAAGTACGAGGGCGCGTTCTATCGGCTGCTGCTACGCCTCGAAATGCTGGTAATGGCGCTGCGCCTGCAAGCATTGGTCGAGCGGGACAAGCCCGATGCCGTGGTGGTCTGGAATGGTTCCAATCGTTATTGCCAACTTCTGCTGTCGCTTCTTCCGGAAGGCACGAAGACCTTCTTCTTCGAGAACGGTTTGCTGCCCGATACCACCACCCTGGATCCGCGCGGGGTCAACTACTTTAACTCGGTGCCGCGTGATGCCGCGTTCTATCGTGCTTATGCCGCGCGTCAGGCCATCGACCTGCAGCAGGAGGTGACTCTCATTCCGCGCAAACCTCGCGTCGCCGGACAGGTCGCGATCACGTTGCCCGAGCGTTTTGTGTTCATCCCGTTTCAGGATGATCGCGACACCCAGGTTCGTCTGTTCTCGCCCTGGATCGGCAATATGCGCGAGCTGTTCGCCCTGGGTGAGCGACTGGTCGCCGAGACCGGCTGGACCGTGGTGTTCAAGGAGCATCCGTCGAGTCGCGAGTCCTACCCTGAGCTGCACCAGCGTACCCATGAGCGCCTGATGTTTGCCAATGGCAATGCCACCCAGGAGCTGATCGAGGCTTGCGAGTTTGTTGTCACCCTCAACTCCACGGTGGGGTTGGAAAGCTTGTTGCTCGGCAAGCCATTGCTGATCCTCGGGCAGGCATTCTTCAATGTCGAGGGCGTGGCCATGCACGCCGACTCGCGGGATGAGCTGATGCGGATTGCCAAGGACTTTCCGCAATGGCCGGTGGATGAGGTGTTGCGCAGGAGCTTCCTGCATTATCTGCAGCATGAATATTGCGTGCCCGGGCGCTGGCAGGACTCCAGCGGCGAGCACCTGATGGAAGTTGCTCGGCGCTTGAGCGCGTAAAACGGGAAGGTGTTAATTGAGTGTCAGAGACAAGTTGTACCCCCTCTTTCAGTGCTGGCTGGCGCTCGGGTTGTTCCTGCAGCTGGCCGGTCTGTGTTTTATTACCGATGGCAGCCGTTACACGACCATAGTCAACCTGATGCTGTTCTTGCCCGCGCTGCTGGCTGTGGTGCTGTCGTGGTCGCGGATCGACAGCTGGCAGCGCCCGCTGTGCATGGCTCTTCTGGCTTTGCTGGCGTGGGTCTTGATCGTCGCGTTGTTCAACGAAGGCAGCGAAGACGGGCGACTGCGTTGGCTGCGTGTGACCCTGTACGCTTGGTTGTATCTGATGGCAATCAGCCTGGTTATGCAGAACCGACGAGTCTGGCAATGGTTGCTGGTGGCCGTCGTGCTGGTGGCGGGCCTGTGTGCTTGGGGCAGTCTGGTGCAGGCGTTGTATGTTGAGCAGCATGGGTTGGAGTACCGGGCTTTCCGAATCTTTACCTGGGGCTGGCGCGGATTGGCCGATTTTGGCAATCCGATTGTTGCCGCCCTGTATTTTGGCGTTGGCGCGCTAGTCGCCGCACACCTGGTCGTGAGCGCCCGGGGGATAATCCGCTGGCTGTGCCTGGTCGCCTTGGTGGGAATGTTGGCCTACCAGTACTTCACTTATTCTCGTGGAGTATGGGTCGGCGTTCTCGCCGGGCTGGCAACCTTGGGCTGGTTTGTCCTGAGCCGACGTCTGTTGGTTATCGCCATCGTGGTTGCAACACCCATGGCCGTGCTGATCTTGCTTTTGCTGGGTCGCGCCGGGGGACTCGAAATGAGTTACCGCGATGCGATTTTTGGTAGTTGGCTTTCGCAGCTGGATACGTTCTGGTTATGGGGCGCCGGTGCGGGTGCCGACGCCAATATCTGCATTGCAGCGGCCAAACGCTGCTTCAACCAGGCGCACAGTCTTTATCTGCAGTTCTTCTTCGAGTATGGGTTGCCCGGCCTTTTGCTCTTGCTGACACTGATCGGCCTATTACTGCACAGGGGGTGGCGCTATCGGTTGCAGGACAGCATGGCGCCATTGGGCCTGGCCATGATGGTGTTCACCCTGGTTGTCGCAATCGCCAATTTCTATGTGATCTTTCTGCGGCCAGGCGTGTTCTGGATGGTCTTCTGGTTGCCGGTTGGTATCTTGCTGGCCGTGTCGGCGACTCCGCGAGGCAGCGCTAAAATGCAGTCGATAGGAGCGCAATGATGAGTCTGATCGCCGATTTTCAACTGCTCAAACGCTACTGGTCCATCGAGATTCTCGGCAGCGCGGAGCGCCGTTTCTCCTGGCGTCGGGTGCGGCAGAAGTGCAAGCGCAGCAACCGCTATGCCTACGTATTCTGGTATCGCGTGGCCTACGTGATGCACACCAGCCACAGCGGCTTCTGGCGTCGCCGCGCCAAGTTGCTCAACGAGCGCCTGAGCCGATGCTACAACGTAGAGATTATGCTTGGCGCCGAGGTCGGTGAGGGGTTGTGGATCGGTCATCCTACGGGAATCGTCATCAGCGGTTATTCGGTGATCGGCAAGAACTTCAAGGTGTGGCAGAACTGCACGGTAGGGATTAAGGGCGGCGAGGGCGAGAAGTCCATCCGCATTGGCGACAATGTGCGGCTCGCCGCGCATTC
The DNA here is from genome assembly GCF_030696055.1 of Pseudomonas sp. Lineage (GTDB taxonomy): Bacteria > Pseudomonadota > Gammaproteobacteria > Pseudomonadales > Pseudomonadaceae > Aquipseudomonas. Next base: position 41,681 of record NZ_JAUYNP010000249.1, read on the forward strand.
CTGCATCATCGGTGACGATATCCAGATTGGCGACAACGTGAGCATTGGCGCCATGTCGTTCGTCAACAAGAGCGTGCCGAGCAACTCCGTTTGCATAACCCGCAAAATCAGCGAGGTTTTTCCGCAGGAAAGTTGAATGATGCG
>NZ_JAUYNP010000260.1 GCF_030696055.1 Pseudomonas sp.
TGCATCAGATCCTGCGCAACCTGTTGTCGAATGCGCTCAAGTTCACCGAACAGGGCGAAGTGGAACTGTCGGTGAGCTGCCAACCCTGCGCCGACGGCCGCGCCAAGCTGCGCTTCGCCGTGCGCGACACCGGTATCGGCATCCCGGCGGAGCAGCATGAGCGGATTTTTCAGGCCTTCCAGCAGATCGATGGTTCCACCAGCCGCCGCTTCGGCGGCACCGGCCTGGGCTTGGCCATCACCCGTCAATTGGTCGGGGCCCTGGACGGTGAGATCCGTCTGGAGAGCACGCCTGGGCAGGGCTCGTGCTTTATCGTCGAGCTGCCGGTGGCGGTGGCGCCGGGGCTGCAGAACGAGGCGCTAATCGAGGAGCCGCAGCGCCGGGGGCGGGGCAGTGCGGTGTTGATAGTCGAGGACGACGACAACTTCGCCGCGGTGATTGCCGAGGAAGCGCAGAACCACGGCTTCGCCACCGTGCATTGCCGCAGCGGCAAGCAGGCCACCCAGTTGCTGCAGGACGAGCGCTTCAGCGCGGTGATTCTCGACATCCTGCTGCCGGACATCAGTGGCTGGCAGATCTACCGCCGCTTGCGCAGCCAGATGATGCACCGGGGGACGCCGGTGCACATCATCTCCTGCGTCCCGCAGCCGGTGGACTGGCGGATGGACGACGGCACGCGCTACCTGGTCAAGCCCATCGGTCGCGAGGATCTGGAACAGGTGTTCGCCGACCTGCAACAGGGTCCGGATGAGGCTGCCCACCTCCTGTTGGTCGAGGATGTCGAGGTGGAGCGCGAGCACTACCGCGAGCATCTGCAGCAGTTGGGCTTCGCGGTGGTGGCCACCTCCAGCGCCGAGGCGGCACGTGCTGCCTACGGCGAGGGGCATTTCGATGCCCTGGTGATCGATCTCGACCTACCGGACCAGGATGGCTTCGACCTGCTCGAAGCGCTCAACCGCCAGCGTCCGCTGAATGGCGCACGGGTGGTGATCAATACCGGGGTGGATGTCACCCAGCAGAACCTGCAGCGCCTGCGCCGCTACTCCGCGGTGGTGGTGCGCAAGTCGGGCAACGACCTGGGCGGCCTCAGCGCCGCGGTGCAGGGCTTCCTCACCGAGGTGCGCGATCCGCAGCCCGCTATGGCGGCGCTGCACAACGACAACCCCTTGGCGGGCAGCCGTGTGCTGCTGGTGGACGACGATGTGCGCAACATCTATGCCCTCACCGCGCTGCTCGATGAAGTCGGGCTCAGGGTCACCCCGGCCAAGGACGGCCTGGAGGCCATCGCCTGTTACCAGCGCGAACCTTTCGACCTGATCCTGATGGATATGGCCATGCCCAATATGGATGGCTACGCGGCGACCCAAGCGCTCAAGGGCGAGCATGGCTGCAGTATTCCGATCATCGCCCTCACGGCCCACGCCATGAAGGGCGATCGCGAGAAGTGCATCACGGCCGGTGCCGACGACTATCTGGCCAAACCGGTGGGACGCCAGGAACTGCTCGATCTGCTGGGACGCTGGCTCAGCGGCGCCGAGCCAGTCGCCGGCAAGCCTTGGCAGCAGGGCGACGAAAGCCGTGAGCAGCTGGGCTAAGCAGCTGCTAAGGAGGACATGATGGGGCAAGTACAGCCTAAGGCGGCGCAGGGCAGCAGTATCCTGCTGGTGGTGGATGACCGCCCGGAAAATCTGGTGGCCATGGAGGCGCTGCTCGACGACGGCGATTGGGCCGTGCGTACCGTGGACTGTGGCGCGGCGGCCCTGCAGTGCCTGCTGGACGAGGACGTCGAGTTGGTGTTGCTGGACGTGCAGATGCCCAACATGGACGGTTTCGAAGTCGCCCGCCTGATGCGCGGCAGCCCGCGCACCCGCTTCACGCCGATCATCTTCGTCTCGGCTATCGCCCATACCCAGGAGGCCGTGCTGCGTGGCTATGCCGCCGGGGCGGTGGACTTTATCCTCAAGCCCTTCGACCCGCAGGTGTTGCGCCACAAGATCCAGTCGCTGCTCAAGCTCGAGCGCAATCGCCGCGACCTGTTGCAGCTGACCCTGCAGTTGGACAGCGCGCGGGCCTTCAATTCCTCGCTACTGGAAAACGCCGCCGAGGGCATTCTGGTGGTGGGGGAGGAGGGGCGCATCAGCTTCGCCAACCCGGCCATGGCGCGGATGCTCCATGGTGCGGTGGCCGATCTGGTCGGTACCGAGCTGTTGGCCTACCTGCATGAGCCGCCGATCACCTGTGACTGGAAGCTGTCGGACTTCTACCGCCATTGGAAACGCAACGAGCCCTACCGGTTGCACGACGCCAGCCTGCGCACCTTTGATGGCGAGGTGATGCCGGCGGCGCTGTCCTGTTCGCCGCTGCCGCGCATGCAGCGCTCCATGGTGGTGATCATCCTCGACATGTCGGCGGTCAGTCGTCTGCATGCGCAGTTGGAGTTCCAGGCGATCACCGACTCGCTGACCGGCTTGCTCAACCGCCGTGGCTTCCACCAGGCCTTGGAGTCCGCGCTGGCGCGCATCGAGCGCAGTGGCCGGCGCATGGCGGTGCTCTATCTGGATCTGGATGGTTTCAAACGCATCAACGACTCCCTCGGCCACGATGCTGGCGATCAGGTGCTGTGCCAAGTGGCGGAGAAGTTGAAATCTGGCCTGCGCCCCTATGACATCCTGGCGCGTATGGGCGGTGACGAATTCACCGCGCTACTCGACTCGCTGGACCACCCGGAGGATGCGGCGCGGGTGGCGGAGAAACTGATCGAGCTGGTTTCGGTACGCCACAGCGTGGATGGCGTCGAGATTACCCTCGGCGCCAGTGTCGGTATCGCCTGTTTCCCCGAGTGCGGGCAAACGGTGGATGGCCTGCTGCGTGCGGCGGACATGGCCATGTACGAGGCCAAGCGTGCCGGGCGCCGCCAGTACCGCTTCTTCTCGCCGGAAATGAACGGCCGGGCGCGCTCGCGGCTGATGCTCGAGGAAAGCCTGCGCACGGCCATCGAGCAGGACGACTTCGTGTTGGTCTACCAGCCGCAGATCGACCTGGCCAGCGGCCGCCTGCGCGGTTTCGAGGCCTTGCTGCGCTGGCAGCACCGGGTCGCCGGGACCATCGCGCCCGGCGTGTTTATCCCGTTGCTGGAGGAGACCCGGCTGATCAACCGTCTGGGGGACTGGATATTCGAGCAGGGTATTCGCCAGTGCCGGGCCTGGCAGGCGCAATTCGGCGAGGCGCTGCTGCTCAGTCTCAACGTCAGCCCTGTGCAGTTCAGCATGCCGCAACTGGTCGACGATCTGCGGCGGGTGCTGGAGAGACACCAGCTCAAAGCTTCGCAGTTGGAAGTGGAGGTCACCGAAAGCGCGCTGATGCAGAACCTCGATACCACCCGCGAGCAATTGCACCAACTGCGCCAACTGGGCGTGCGCATCGCCATCGACGACTTCGGTACGGGCTACTCGTCGCTGGCCTACCTGCGGCATTTCGAGCTGGATACGCTGAAGATCGACCGCCTGTTTATCGCCAATATGCTCGATTCGCCGAAAGACGCGGCGATCGTCAGCACCATCATCGACCTGGGCCGCCACCTTGGCCTGGAGGTGATAGCCGAAGGGGTGGAAAGCATCGCCCAGCGCGATTGGCTGATTAGCCATCAGTGCAGCACCATGCAGGGCTTTCTGGTGGCAACCGGGTTGAGCGCGGAGCAGGCCGGGGCGTTTCCGACCCAGCTGGATTGGGCCAGCTGGAAGCCCGAGGCCTGATTAATGGCTGCGCTGCGCAATTGCCGCTGCAGGCGCCGTCAGGGGCGCAATGCCGTTCACTTAAGCCAAGTGAACGGCATTTTTGTAGCCCGGATGAAATCCGGGGGGAAACTCTACCCCTGCAAACCTGCCCCCGGATTGTATCCGGGCTACGTTCAGTGAACCTTGCTTGCGCGAGATCCCCCCCTAAGTGAACAGCATTGCCGTCAGGGGCGGGCTTTTCCACGGGTCTTGGCTGAGGTTTTACCGTCTGTCGATTCCGCTCTGGCTCGCGACCAAGAGTCCAATTGCTGACTAGAATGCATTCTAAGGTTTGCTAGCGTCTTCGGCTGCGGTGCAAGGCACCCGCCGACAGGGAATGATCTTGGGGCTGACATGGACGATTGGCGTTACGCCTTATCTCTCGGGTTGCGCTTGCTGCAGTGGTTCGTTCCGAACCCGCTGTCGGGATCCCTTATGTCGTTGTTCTAGCGCTGGCAGCAGTGGCACGGCCGTATTCTGCGGAATTTCGACTGCGCCTGCGGTGCAAGACTCAGGTCATGGCGGAACGGCGCAGGCGTGCTGAGCGGTATCTGTGGTTGTGGGTAAGGCTGCGGCAAGGCGACCTTCCGGTAGCTTTTGCAGGGCCTGGGCCGAGTAGTCGAAGAAGCGGGCCAGGCGCGGCGAGCGCAATCGATGATCTACCCTGAAGGTCAGGATTTAGGTGCTGCAAGCCAGGGAAAAGGAGAGCGTTATGGCACAGGTGCAGACAAGCATTCAGAGCAAAACGCAGATCTTATTGGTGGTGGATGAGCGCTCGGAGGATCTGCAGGCGCTGCTCGATGATAACGATTGGCAACTGAGTTTTGTCGACTCGGGTGAGGCGGCGCTGCAGTTCCTGCTGGAGGAGACGGTCGGGCTGGTCCTGCTGGACGTGCAGCTGCCCTATATGGACGGCTTCGAAGTGGTCCAGCGCCTGCGCGGCAGCCCGCGCGGCCGTACGGTGCCGATAGTGCTGGTGTCGACCGCGGCGCAGAGCCAGGACACCTTGCTGCGCGGCCATGTGGGCAGCACCGTGGACTTTGTGGTCAAACCCTGCGCCCCCTCGATCTTGCGCCACAAGATCCGGCGCCTGCTCGAGCGCGAGCGCCATCGCACTGAACTGCTGCAACTGACTCAGCAACTGGACCAGGCCCAGGCCTTCAATGCCTCGGTGCTGAACAATGCCGCCGAGGGCATCCTGGTGGTCGGCGAAGACGGGCGGATCAATTTTGCCAACCCCGCCATGGCGCAGATGCTGCAGACCCGGATCAGCGACCTGGAAGGGCGCGAATGGTTGTCCTGCATCAGCAGCCCGTCGATCGAGTGCGACTGGCACCTGTCCGAGTTCTACCGCCACTGGCGGCGCAACGAGACCTATCGCCTGCATGAGGCCAGCCTGCGTACCGAGAGCGGCGGCAGTGTGCCGGTGGCCTTGTCCTGCTCACCCTTGCCGCACGCGCAGCCGGGCATGGTGCTGATAGCGTTGGATCTGTCGGCGGTGCGCAGCCTGCATGCTCAGCTGCAGTCGCAGGCGGTCACCGATGCCCTGACCGGCCTGCTCAATCGCCACGGCTTCCACCAGGCGCTGGGGGGCGCGCTGGCGCGTACCGAGCGCAGTGGTCAGCGCCTGGCGGTGCTCTACCTCGACCTGGATGGTTTTAAGCGGATCAACGACTCCCTGGGCCATGCGGCCGGCGACCTGTTGCTGCGCGAGGTCGGCGAGCAGCTCAAATACAGCCTGCGTCCCTATGACTGCCTGGCGCGCAGCGGCGGCGACGAATTCGCCGTGTTGCTGGAAACGCTCGGCCATCCCGAGGACGCCGCCAAGGTGGCGGAGAAGCTGATCGAGCTGATTTCCGTGCGCCACCGCCTGGACGGCATCGATGTCACCCTCAGCGTCAGTATCGGCATCGCCTGCTTTCCCGAGTGCGGGCAGACCGTGGAGGGGCTGATGCGCGCCGCCGATATGGCCATGTACGAGGCCAAGCGCGCCGGCCGCCAGCAATACCGCTTCTTTTCCCCGGAGATGAACGGCCGCGCCCGTTCCCGGCTGATGCTCGAGGAAAGTCTGCGCAACGCCATCGAACATGACGACTTCGTGCTGGTCTACCAGCCCCAGGTCTACCTCGACAGCGGCCGCCTGCGCGGCTTCGAGGGGCTGTTGCGCTGGCAGCACAAGGCGGCCGGCACCGTGGCGCCCGGCGTGTTTATCCCGTTGCTGGAAGAAACCCGCCTGATCAACCACCTGGGCGGCTGGATTTTCCGTGCCGGGGCCGAGCAGTGCCAGCGCATAAGCGCGCAGTTTGGCGCCAGCCCGGTGCTGAGCCTGAACGTCAGCCCGGTGCAGTTCAGCATGCCGCAACTGGTCGAGGAGCTGCGCTGGGTGCTTAAAGAACACCAACTCAATCCCGCGCAGCTGGAGATCGAGGTGACCGAGAGCGCCTTGATGCAGGACCTGCAGACGACCCAGGAGCAGTTGCGCCAGTTGCGCGCCCTGGGGGTCAAGATCGCCATAGACGACTTCGGCACCGGCTATTCGTCGCTGGCCTACCTGCGCCACTTCGAACTGGACACCCTGAAGATCGACCGACTGTTTATCGCCAATATGCTCGACTCGCCGCGCGATGCCGCGGTGGTCAGCACCATCATCGACCTGGGCCGCAACCTGGGCCTGGAGGTGATAGCCGAGGGGGTGGAAACCCTGGCCCAGCGCGATTGGTTGGTGCAGCACAAGTGCGCCATCATGCAGGGCTTTCTGGTCGCGCCAGGCTTGAGTGCCGAGCAGGTCCAGGGCTTTCCGGAACAGCTGGATTGGGGCGCTCTGCCGTATCTCAACGAAAAGCCCGCCGAATAGGCGGACGGTGGTTTTTTTAAAGGCGATGTCCCAATTAGGTGTTGCACGCAGCTTTCGTAGGGTGGGTTAGTGGCGCAGAGACGGATTGGCAAAGCAACTGCGCAATTGGAGCGCCACGTAACCCACCAAGCGCTAGTCGGCCTGCCTCCTCTGGTGGGTTACGGCGCAACTGACTACGCATCAGCAGATAGCCCGTGGTCATGCGCCTAACCCACCCTACGGATTACCGCGCTTCAGGTACCGCCTAGCCGGCCCACAGGCTTCAACACATAACTGGTACATAGCCTTTTTAAAGCTTTTGCATGCTACTCGGCTAGGTTTAGCTGGCTGGAAAGCGCTGCTTGAGTTCGCTCAGCTGCGCGTCCTTGTCCAGCCACAGCTGGTTGACCCACTGCTGGAATTGCAGGCGGTAGGCTTCGTCCTGATCGTAGTTGCCGCCGATAAATTCCGCGGGGATCTGCAGCTCCTGCATGCGCACCACCACCTTGTCGATCCGCCCGCTGAGCAGGTCCCAGAAGCCCGGTCTGCCCTGAGGGTAATGGATGGTGACGTTGACCAGGCTGTGCAATTGCTCGCCCATGGCATCCAGCACAAAGGCAATGCCGCCGGCCTTGGGCTTGAGCAGATTGTTGAAGGGTGACTGCTGCTGCGCATGCTTGGCCGGCGACAGGCGGGTGCCTTCGAGGAAGTTGAACACCGATACCGGGTTGCTCTGATAGCGCGCGCAGGCCTTGCGTGTGGTAGCCAGGTCCTGGCCGCGCTTTTCCGGGTGTTTGGCCAGGTATTCCTTGCTGAAGCGCTGCATAAAGGGGAACTCCAGCGCCCACCAGCACAGGCCGATCACCGGCACCCAGATCAGTTCCTGCTTGAGGAAGAACTTGAGCAGCGGCATGCGCTGGTTGAGCTGGTACTGCAGCACCAGAATATCCACCCAGCTCTGGTGGTTGCTGGTCACCAGGTAGGAATGCTGCTGGTCGAAGCCCTTGAGCCCCTCGACGTCCCATTCGATGCGGCCGACCAGATGCATCCAGAACTTGTTGGTGGAAATCCAGGACTCGGCGCTGGCGTGCATCATAAAGCGTAGCGCGCGGTGCACGGCGGGGATCGGCAGCAGCAGTTTCAGCGGGGCGAGGGCAAATAGGGGCCAACACCAGAACAGGGTATTCAGGGCCAACAGCAGGCCAGCGATCAGGCCACGCAGCGGGGCAGGCAGAAAATGCAGCATAGGGGGCAGGCGCCTCCAAATAAGAGGGACAAAGGTCCCTGATCTATCTATCAGGCCATTGAAAAACTACTGCGGGCTTCGCGCGCTATGCAGCGTTGAAATCGGCCTCAAAATGCTCATTTACACCACGTAAACTGCGCTTTCTCGGCCGATTTACCAGCGAAGCTGTTACTGCGTTGCGCCTTGCCTAGCCGTCGCTCGCTACATTTTTCAACGGCCTGCTATGCCCGTGGTTTTTCACCACGGGTCGGTCGGCGCACAGGTTAACGATTGTTCACTGAACTGCAAGCCCTGCGAAACGCTGGTGATCGCCGTGGTTCGCCGCTTTTTACCACTATTTGTTCGGTCTGGCAGGTGTTGCTGCGCCCGGTTCAAGGTTTGGTTGCGGCAGATTGGCCGCCTGGATTGCGGTCAGGGCGATGGTGTAGACGATATCCTCGACCAGCGCGCCGCGGGACAGGTCATTCACCGGTTTGCGCAGCCCTTGCAGCATGGGGCCGACGCTGACGCAGTCGGCGCTGCGTTGCACCGCCTTGTAGGTGGTGTTGCCGGTGTTCAGGTCGGGGAAGATAAACACCGTGGCGCGGCCGGCCACCGGGCTGTTCGGCGCCTTCTGCTGGCCGACGCTGGCGATCGCGGCGGCGTCGTATTGCAGCGGGCCATCGAGCAGCAACTGCGGGTTGAGCAACTTGGCCAGGCGCGTGGCTTCACGGACTTTCTCGACTTCCTCGCCGGTGCCCGAGTCGCCGGTGGCATAACTGAGCATTGCCACCCGCGGTGGTATGCCGAAGGCGCTGGCCGAGGCGGCGCTCTGCAGGGCGATTTCCGCCAGTTCGGTGGCAGTCGGGTCGGGGTTGACCGCGCAATCGCCGTACACCACCACCTGATCGGGCAGCAGCATAAAGAAGATCGAGGACACCAGCTTGAAGCCCGGCGCGGTCTTGATCAGCTGCAGGGCCGGGCGGATGGTGTTGGCCGTGGTGTGGATGGCGCCGGAGACCAGGCCGTCGACCTCATCCAGGGCCAGCATCATGGTGCCCAGCACCACGCTGTCTTCCAGTTGCGCGGCGGCCATGGGCGCGTTCAGCCCCTTGCCCTGGCGCAGCTCGACCATGGGCGCGACATAGCGCTGGCGGATCAGGTCCGGGTCGAGGATTTCCAGGCCCTCCGGTAGCTCGATGCCATGGGCATGGGCCACCGCCTGCACTTCTTCCGCTTTGGCCAGCAGCACACAGCGGGCGATGCCGCGGGCCTGGCAGATGGCGGCAGCCTGTACGGTGCGCGGTTCGCTGCCTTCCGGCAGGACGATGCGCTTGTTCGCGGCCTTGGCCCGCTGCACCAGTTGGTAGCGGAACGCCGGCGGCGACAGGTGCAACTCGCGGGGCGTGCCGCAGCGGGCGAACAGCCACTCGTGGTCGATATGGCTGGCGACGAAATCGGCGACCTTTTCCGCGCGCTCCTTGTCGTCCACCGGGATTTCCTTGTTCAGCCGGTTGAGGTTGGTCGCGGTGTCGTAGGAGCCGGTACTCACCGTCAGCACGGGCAAGCCGCCCTGCAGGGCGCCGCGACACAGCTCCATGATGCGTGGGTCGGGGGCGAAGTCGCTGCACAGCAGCAGGCCGGCCAGGGGCATGCCGTTCATCGCCGCCAGGCTGGCGGCGAGGATGATGTCGTCGCGGTCCCCCGGCGTCACCACCAGGGTGCCGGGCTTGAGCAGCTGCACCGTGTTGGCCACCGCGCGGGCGCACAGCACTATCTTGAGCATGCGCCGCTGTTCGTAATCGCCGGCGTTGAGCACCCGGGCGCCGAGCAGGTCGGCGATATCGCGGGTGCGCGGGGCGTTCAGCTCGTCCTGCCAGGGAATGCAGCCGAGCAGGCGAAAATCATCGCTCTTGAACAGCGACGAGTGTTCTTTCAGGCGCTTGGCGTAGGCCGGCAGGCCGTCCTCGCTGCGCACCTTGTTGAGGATCAGGCCCAGCACTTTCGGGTCTTGCGGCCCGCCGAACAGCTGCGCCTGGATTTCCACCCGGTCGCACAGTTCGCCGAGGCTCTCCTGCTCCTGCTCCGGCGCCGAGACCAGGATCACCTCGGCGTCCAGGCTCTTGGCCAGGTGGAAGTTGACCCGCGCGGCGTAGCTGGCCTGGCGGGTCGGCACCATGCCCTCGACTATCACCACATCCTTGCCGGCGGCGGCCTGCTGATAAAGGCTGATGATCTCTTCCAGCAGCTCATCCAACTGGCCGTCGCCGAGCATGCGCTCGACGTGGCTCAGCGCCAGCGGCTTGGGCGAGTGCAGGCCGTGGGTGCGGGCGATCAGCTCGCTGGAGCGCTCCGGGCCCAGGTCGCCCTGGTGCGGTTGGGCGATGGGCTTGAAGAAGCCGACCTTGAGCCCGGCGCGCTCCAGGGCGCCGACCAGGCCCAGGCTGATCGAGGTAAGGCCGACACCGAAGCCGGTGGGGGCGATAAAAAAACTATGCATGGGATCTCCAATCTTGTCAGACGGGCGCTACAGGTAGGTTGGCGCTGAGCGCAGCGAAGCCCAACGGGCGGTGTTTGCCGTGGCTCCGACGTGGTAATCGGGACCGCTTGTTGGGCTTCGTCGCTGCGCTTCTCAACCCAACCTACCTCTGTGTCGATCGTCGAGTCGGCGCGCTCAGTTGAGCAGCGCCAGGCTGTCCAGGGCGATCTGGCGTTCTTCGTTGGTCGGCACCACCAGCACGCGCGGATGGCCCGCGGCCTGAATGGGGCCGGCCAAGCCGGCGATGGTGCGCGCGTTGGCCTGCTGATCCAGGGCCAGGTTGAACAGCCTGAGGTGGGCGACCGTCTTGCTGCGGATCAGCGGCGAGTTTTCGCCTATGCCGCCGGTGAAGATCAGCCCGTCCAACTGGGGCAGGGCGCAGCTCATGGCCGCCAGGGACTTGGCCAGGCGGTAGCAGAACACCTCGATGGCCAGGGTTGCGCCGGGGTGGCCCTGTTCGCGGGCCTGCTCCAGGCTGCGCATATCGTTGGACAGCCCGGACAGGCCGAGCAGGCCACTGTTGTTATTCAACAGGGTTTCGATCTGCTCCAGGCTCCAGCCCAGGGTGCGGGCCAGGTGGCTGTGCAGGTTGGGGTCGACATCGCCGCTGCGGGTACCCATCACCACCCCTTCCAGCGGGGTCAGGCCCATGCTGGTGTCGCGGCTCTGGCCGTTGACTACCGCGCAGGTCGAGCAGCCGTTGCCCAGATGCGCCACCAGCCAACTGCTGGCAGCAACGGCCAGGCCGCTCAGCTCGGCGGCACGTTGGCTGACGAATCTATGGCTAGTGCCGTGGAAGCCGTAACGGCGTACGCCATGCTCGCGGTACAGCGCCTCCGGCAGGGCATAGCGGTAGGCGTGCTCGGGCAGGGTCTGGTGGAAGGCGGTGTCGAACACCGCCACCTGGGGCAGATCGGGGAACAACTTGAACGCCGCCTCGATACCGAGCAGGTTGGCCGGGTTATGCAGCGGGGCCAGGGGCGCGGTGGCGCGAATGACGCTCAGGCTGGCTGGATCCAGGCGACAGGCGGCGGTGAAGTGTTCACCGCCATGCACCACGCGGTGGCCGATGCCGTGCAGCTGGCCGCCAGCCGCGCTCTGCACCAGCGGCAGCAACTGGGCCAGGGCGGCGCGGTGGTCGGCAGCGGGCAGGGCCAGATGCTGCTTGCTGGCGCCCTGTTGCCAATGCACCTGCGCATCGGGGCTGCCGAGGCGCTCGGCCAGGCCGCTGAGGGCGAATTGCGCCTGGGCTGGGTTGACCAGGGCAAACTTGATCGATGAGCTGCCGCAGTTGATCACCAGAATAGTGCGTGCCGGCATTTACCGCTCCTGGTCTGCTTGGTTCGGGTTGCCAGAGGCGGCGGCGCACCAGCCGCAGACGAAGGGCTCGCCGATCTGCGCGTGGCGCTGGGCGGCGTCCATCACCCAGGCGCGATCCTGCCACGGCGGCTGGTGGCGCAGGTGCTGAGTATGGCCGCAGGACAGCACGGCCACCCAGTGGCCATGCTCATCCTGACGGAAATCGAGCAGGCGCACCGAGGCCGCGCTTGTCCGTCCGTCTAGCTCCGGTTCGCTTTCGCGCCGGCCCTTGGGTAAACTTGTCCGTTCTTTATTTCCAAGCAAAAGGTCCTGCCCCATGCTGATCGCCGCCAATAAGGCCGTCTCCATCGACTATACCCTGACTAACGATGCCGGTGAGGTGATCGACAGTTCCGCAGGCGGCGCGCCGCTGGCCTATCTGCACGGTGCCGGCAATATCATCGGCGGCCTGGAAAAGGCCCTGCTGGGCAAGCAGGTCGGTGACGAGCTGGACGTCTCCGTCGAGCCGGAAGACGCCTACGGCGAATACAGCGCCGAATTGGTAGCCACCCTCAACCGTTCGATGTTCGAAGGCGTCGAGGAGCTGGAAGTCGGCATGCAGTTCCATGCCTCGGGTCCAGACGGCGGCATGCAAATCGTCACCATCCGTGAACTGGACGGCGAAGACGTGATTGTCGACGGCAACCACCCGCTGGCCGGCCAGCGCCTGAACTTCAAGGTCAAGGTGATCAGCGTGCGCGATGCCAGCGAAGAAGAGCTGGCCCATGGTCATATCCACGGCGAAGGTGGTCATCACCACTAAGGCATAGCCTTATGTCGTAGCCGCAAATCGACTTATGGTCGTATCAACTGCTGGCTCGACTGCTAAGCTGGGTTAAAACAAAGGCGCCTTCAGATAGGCGCCTTTTTTGTCCTCTACGCGCGATCATTGTGTTCTCAAGGAGTTAGTCATGAGTGCCTTTCACGACCTCAATCTGCGTGCGCTGGATGGTCAGGAGCTGCCGCTGGCCCCCTTCAAGGGGCAGGTGGTGCTGGTGGTCAATGTCGCCTCCAAGTGTGGTCTGACCCCGCAGTACGCCGGCCTGGAAAAGCTCCACCAGCAGTACAAGGGCCATGGCTTCAGCGTGTTGGGCTTGCCGTGTAACCAGTTCGCCGAGCAGGAGCCGGACAGCGAAGAGGCGATTCGCACGTTCTGCAGCCTGAATTACGGGGTGACCTTTCCCCTGGGCAGCAAGCTGGAGGTCAACGGCCCCGAGCGTCATCCGCTGTACCGCCTGCTGGCGGGCGAGGGCGCCGAGTTTCCCGGCGATATCACCTGGAATTTCGAGAAATTTCTGGTCGGTCACGATGGCCGCGTGCTGGCGCGTTTCTCCCCGCGCACCACGCCGGATGATCCGGCGCTGATCCTGGCCATCGAAAAGGCGCTGGGTTAATTATTTTCAGAACCTGTTTTGGATCTCGCGAGCTAGAACCAGGCAAGGCGCTACGTTAGTAACAGCCTTCGGCTGGTCAAAGCGCCGAGGAAGCGCAGTTTCCGAGCTGTAAATGAGCATTACTCGTTTCACTCGCCCTTCGGGTCGCGCTAAAGCGCGCTAGCCGCAAGCGGCATTCCGAGACTGTTTTTAACGCCGGATGGCCGACGCGCAGCAGATCGTAAACAGGTTCTCAGGTCATTTGCGCCAAGGCTGCGCACTCTTGGTGATTGCCGCTTGTGCGCAGCCAGGCTGCCGGCTTAATCGGGCGATCTGCCGAGGACGCCGCGCATAAGTTTGTTCCCTTCTGTTGCTGCCGTCCTTGTTGAACGCCGCGTAATCCAACCTATGAGATAGGCGGCCTGGTTACAGCACCCCAGCCTTCTTCCAGGCTAGATAACTGCTCACCAGTTGCGGCCCCAGCTCGCTGGGGCGGGCGTCCAGCACCGGCACCTTGTGGGCGCTCAGGCGTTCGTGCAGGCCGGCGCGGGCATTCAGGTAATCCAGGGTGCCGCAGTAGTCCAGGGCTCCGGCGAAGTCCTGCACCGGGGTATGACGCAGGGTATCCAGCACTTCCTCGCGCAGACTGGCGACCAGCACCCGGTGTTGGCGGCCCAGGCGTTTGACTGCGCCCAACAGCGCCTGATCGTCTTCGTCGCGCAGGTTGCTCACCAGCACCACCAGGGCGCGGCGGCGCTGGCGGCTGAGCAGGGCATCCACCGCCGCGCCGAAGTCCGCCGGTTGCTGGGTGCTGTGCAGGTCATACAGGGCGTTGAGCAATACATTCAGCTGCGCCTGGCCTTTGACCGGGGCGAGGAAGCGGTTCTGCGTGCCGGCGAAGGTCGACAGGCCCACCGCATCGCCCTGGCGCAGCGCCACGTAGCTGAGCAGCAGGCAGGCGTTGAGGGCGTGATCGAAGTGCGACAGCTCGCCATCCTGGCTGCGCATGCGCCGGCCGCAATCGAGCAGGAAGATGATCTGCTGATCGCGTTCGTCCTGGTATTCGCGGGCAATGGGGGTGCGTTTGCGCGCGGTGGCTTTCCAGTCGATCTGCCGCAGGCTGTCGCCGTCGCGGAATTCGCGCAGCTGATGAAACTCCAGGCCCAGGCCGCGACGCGGGCGCTGGCGCACGCCGAGCTGGCTGAGCCAGTCGTCCACCGCCATCAATTGCGCGCCATACAGACGGGCGAAGTCCGGGTAGACGCGGGTTTCGCCGCTGACCGGCAGATAACGCCGGGCGCGCCACAGCCGCATGGGGCTGGGCAGGCTGAGCTCGCACTGGGGGAAGTGGAAGTGCCCGCGCAGCAGCGGACGCACGCGGTAGCTGACCTGGGTCTGTTCACCCGGATGCAGGTCGACCTTGAGCGGCAAATGCTCGAACGCCATGGCGCCCGGCAGATGGTCGAACACCTGCACCTGCACGGGGCTGGCATAGCTGTGGTGCAGGCTCAGGCGTACCTCGCTCCAGCGCCCCAGCGGCAGATTGCCGGGCAGCTGGCGTTCCAGGCGTGGCGAGGGCAGCTGGCGCAGACGCAGGGCGTCGAGCAGCGCCAGGCCCAGTAGCACCAGCAGCAGGCCCCAGTAGATCGGGGTGAGGCTGCGCGGCACGGCTATGGCCAGGGCGCTGCACGCCCCGAGCAGGATGCCCAGGGCGAACAGTCCGGCCAGCAGGGCCAGCAGCGCGCGCGATGGTTTCATGCGGTCACGCCTTGCAATGCGGGGGTCATAGGCGCGGTGCCGGTATCTGGTCGAGCAGTTGTTGCAGCACCTGATCGACCGACAGGCCTTCGATATCCAGCTCCGGCGACAGCCGCACGCGGTGGCGCAGCACGGCCAGGGCGCAGCCCTTGATGTCATCCGGCAGCACGAAGTCGCCGCCGCGCAGCAGGGCGCGGGCCCGGCCACAGCGCACCAGGGCAATCGAGGCACGCGGCCCGGCGCCGATGGACAGGCCCGGCCAGCTGCGGGTGGCACGGGCGATGCGCACGGCGTAGTCGAGCACCTGTTCGTCGATCGGCAGGTCGCTGGCGATTTTCTGCAGCGCCAGCACGTCGCGGGCCTGCAGCAGGGTGCGCAGCGGGGTGACTTCGAGCATGTCGGCTTTGCTCGAACGGGCCACCTGGCGAACCATATGCAGTTCTTCGCCCTGCTCCGGATAGTCCATGCGCAGCTTCAGCATAAAGCGGTCCAGCTCGGCTTCCGGCAGCGGGTAGGTGCCTTCCTGCTCGATCGGGTTCTGCGTGGCCAGCACCATAAAGGGCTGTGGCACGCTCAGGGCGCGGCCTTCCAGGGTGACCTGGCGTTCCTGCCTGACTTCCAGCAGCGCCGCCTGGGTCTTGGCCGGGGCGCGGTTGATCTCGTCGGCCAGCAGCAGGTTGGTGAACACCGGGCCCTTGCGCAGCTTGAACTGCTCGCTGGCGAGGTCGTACACCGCATGGCCGGTGACGTCGCTGGGCATCAGGTCCGGGGTGAACTGGATGCGCGCGAACTCGCCGCCGAAGCAGCGCGCCAGGGCCCGCACCAGCAGGGTCTTGCCGAGCCCCGGGACGCCTTCGACCAGCACATGGCCGCCGGCGATCAGGGCGCCGAGCACGTCATCGATCACTGCCGTCTGGCCGATCAGGGCCTTCTGCAGCTCCGCGCGCAGGGCTTGGGCCAGCTGGCTGGCGCGCTGGCGCTGGTTATTCGGATTGGCAGCGCTCGGCGCTGGCGTTGGAACCTCCGCCACAATCGGCGCTATTGCTGGGGTGGCGCTGGCCGGCTCTAGGGCAGTACTTACCGGCTGTTCGAGTATCTGTTCGCTCATAGGGCATTCCTGAGGGTTTGCAGGTTGGCGACCTGGCGGGTGAAGTCGGCGGCGGCCAGGCGCTGCTTGGGCAACGGCCGCATGGCCTGGCTGATAAAGCTGGACGGCTGGCGGGTCAGGCGGCTGAGCACCTGCCACTGTTCGGCCACGCCGAGGCGTTCGAAACCGGGATGACGGTGCCGCGCGCGGCGCTGGATATCCTGCTGCAGGCCTTGCAGCAGGCTGTGCTGGCCACTGTGGCGGAGCAGAAAATCGGCACTGCCGCGCAGGTGTTCCTGCAGTTGCCGGCGGCTGCGGCTGGCCGGCAGCTGCAGCGGACCCTGGCGCATGCCCAGATGCCACAGGCCGAACCCAATCAATAGGGTCAGTGCTGCCAGCGCCTGGGGGAAATGCCGCAGCAGCAGGCTGAACAGGTCGTCGCGCTCGGCGCGGTAGAGCAGGGTCACCTGGCTGTCCTGGGTCATATACCAGAGCAGCCAGGCGTGGTCGTAGTCGCCGATCTGCTGGTTCTGCCAGATCCAGCTGTCGCTGACCACGCTGATCAGGCCATCGCCATGGTAGAGCTGCAACAGGTGGGTGGCGGCATCGCTGTTGGCCCAGGCGTGGGCGCGGTTTTTTGCATCGTACAGGTGAAAGTCGGTATCGAAGCTGAAGTAGGCCGGCGCCTCTTCGTTTTCCAGATAGAGCTGGGTCAGCTCGGGGTAGGCGTTGTCGTCTTCGGGCTGTTCAGCCGGCTCGGTGGCCGGCGCTGCGGCTGCGCGGGTATCCGCTGGCTCAGCTTTCTCCGTGACCTCTGTCTCTGTGTCTTCCTCTGTTTCTGCCTCGACTTCTGCTTCGTCGAGGTCTTCGCTCTCGTATTGCTGGATACCCAGGCTGTCGAGCAGCAGGTCGCCACTCTTGCCCTCTTCCTCGTCCCACAGGCGTTCGGCGACGAACAGCAGGTGACCGCCCTTGGCCGCCCAGGTCAGCAGGCGTTCGGTTTGCTTGGGCGTCATGCGCGCGCGGTCGCCCAGCAATAGCAGGGTCTGGCCGGCGCTTGGCAGGCTTTGCAACACCTCCAGGCCGTCGGCCCGGGCGACCTGCAGGCCTTGCTTGCGCAGAAAGTGCTCGGCGGCCAGATAGGGATTGGCTTGCGCCTCGGGGGCGGGGCCGTGTTCGATGCTGTCCTCGTAGGCTTCGAGGCGGCTTAGCAGGTAGCTGCCCAGGAGGCCGAGGACGATCAGCACGGCGCCGCCGAGCAGCAGTTGCAGGCGCCGGTTCATGCCGGGGCTCCTGGCTCGAACAGGCGCCGCCAGGCCGTGCACAGGCCTTGCTTGAGGGCGGCTGGCGGCAGGCGATGGCCGTAGGCGAGGTTTTGCCAGTGGCGGGTCAGGGCCTGGCTGAACTGGCTCAGCTCCTGCTGCTCGAGCTGTTGCACCAGTTGCAGCACTTCGGCTTCGGTGTGCGAGCTCTTCAGTGCCAGACGCTGCTGATGCAGCAGGCGGCTAAGCAGCGCGCGGTAGAGCAAGCCGAGGGCGGCGCGGGGTTGTTCATCCCAGAGTCGTTCGACTTCGCCGGCGATATAGTCCGGCAGGCTTTGCGGCGCCACCTCCAGGCCGAACAACTGGCTCGGGGGCTGGTAGTCGCGCGACCGCGGCAGGCGCAGGCGGCCGGCAAAGGCGCTGAGCCACTCGCGGTAACGCCACAGCAGCCAGGCGATCAGGCCGAACAGCGCGGCCCAGAGCACGGCTTCGAAGAACAGCGCGACGGTGTCGAGGCTTTTCCACATCTCGGTCAGCTTGAAGAACTTCTCCAGCAGTTCCAGCAGGAACTTGCCACTGTCCTTGTCCGGCTCTTCGGCTTTGTCGCCCAAGCGCCAGCGGGTCACGGTTTCCCGGTGCTGGAAGGGCGGCTGGTCGAGCAGCTGGCTGATACTGTGCTGCGCCGCCTGGCTGGTCAGCGGTTGCTTGAGCAGGCGCGCGGCCTGCGGGCCCATGGGGTCCTCCACCGGCAGCGGGCAGCTGCTGTCCGCCGCCATGGCGCTGCTCGGCAGCTGCAGCAGCAACAGGCCGCCACCCAGCAGCAGGGCATAGGCGATGCCGGTCAGGCGCTGGCGCAACTGGCGGAACACCAGTTCGATGTCCCAGGCCTCCAGGGCGGTACGGCGGTTCAGGTAGAGGGTGAAGCCGCAGGCGACGTAGACCGGCTCCCAGATAATCAGGATCAGGACGTACAGCAGGTTGGACAGGTGCTCCAGCCACAGCCAGTCACCGGAGGCGGCGTTGACCAGGCTTTCCCAGCTCCAGTCCAGTTCGAGCTGCGCCGGCAGGAGCAGATAGAACAGGCTGATCAGGCCGGACCAGAGGGCCATTTCCAGGAGAAAGCCGACCACCGTCAGCCAGCTGGCGCCGCCGGCGTCACGCTGGCCGAGGACGATCAAGCGCTGGCTGCGCGCCTTGCCCGCCAGGCCTTCGAGCTGCAACACCGGCAGATCGAAGCTGCGCGTCGGGCTCAGCCGGCGCCAGGTCAGGCTGGCCAGCAGCTGCGGCTTGAGCAGTCGGGGCAAGGCTTTGAAGGCCTGCTTGAGGCTGGGCGTGGCGCCGAACAGGGCATGCGACAGGATATACAGCGGCAGGCGCTCGAAGGCCGGTTTCAGCCACCAGAACAACAGCACGGCGATGCTCGGGTAGTCCCACAGCAGCAGGCACAGCAGGGCGAAGATCGGCAGGGTCAGCAGCGCCCAGCTGGCCATCAGCAGGCCGGCATGTCGCTTGGCCAACAGCACGCCGAGGTCCATGGCTTCCCAGGCGCTGCGCGGGCGGATCGCCACGCTGGCATCAGTCAGGCGCATGGGCACCTCGGCCGGCCAGCAGCAGATAACTCAAGACCAATAGCCAGAGGCCGGCGCCCACCCAGTATTTGACCATTGGGCTGGCCAGGCTTATGGACGACCAATAGGCCTCGATAAAGGCGGCTAGCAGCAGGAATACAATCACTCCGCCGACCAGCCGCACGCTGTGCCCGGCGGCCAGGCGCAGGGCTTCGCCGCGCGGCAAACGGCCGGGAGCCAGCAGCGCCCAGCCGAGTTTCAAGCCGGCGGCGCCGGCCAGGGCGATAGCCGTCAGCTCGAAGGCGCCGTGGCCGACCACGAAGGACCAGAAGGTTTCGCCATAGCCGATCTGCGTCAGGTGGCCGGCCACCGCGCCGATCATCAGGCCGTTGAACAGCAGGAAGAACAGGCTGCCGAGGCCCAGCAGCAGGCCGCTGGCGAAGGTCTGAAAGGCGATGCCGATATTGTTCATGATGTAGTAGCCGAACATCACCCAGTCATCACCGGAGTCGCGTTCGCCGAAGCGGCCGATACGCCGGGCCTCGGGGTCGTACATCTTTTCCATCTCCTCCACCTGATCGGGGGCGACCAGGCTGTAGATCAGGTCGGGAAACAGATAGACCAGCAGGCCCATGACCACCAGGCTGCCGAAAAACAGCAGGCTGGCGGCCGCCACGAAACGCCATTCGGCGCGCACCAGGCGCGGAAAGCCGGCCAGGATAAAGCCCAGCAGCTGGCCGCCCAGCGGGCTGCGATGGCGATAGAACTGCTGATGGCCGCGCATCGCCAGTTGCTGCAAATGCTCGATCAGGTGGCTGCTGTAGCCGCGACTCTGCGCCAGGGCCAATTGCTGGCACAGGCGCCGGTAATCGGCGGCAAAGCCTTTGCACTGCTGGCTGTCGGCCTTGCCGCGCTCCAGCGCTTCGAGTTGCGCACTAAAGGTCAGCCAGTCGGCTTGATGGCGGCTTTCGAAGAGGCTCTGCTTCATGACGAACCCAACAAGCCGCGGGCGATGCCATGGATCTGCTGTTCGGCCTGATCGGGGGGCACTTGCAACGGCTCGGCCAGAATCGCCGCCAGCTCCAGGCGCCGAGCGCTGGATAGCGTTGCGGCGCGCTCGGCAAAACCGAGCAGGGCGCGTTGCTCGCTCAGGCTCATGCTGAAAGGCGCGCGCAGGGCCTCGGCCTGCGCCAGCTTGGGTGTGGCCGGCGCGCTATTGGAGTACACCACCAGGGTGCCGGCGGCGATATCCCCCAGGCGTTTGAAGGCCGGGTGATTGAGGCAGCTCAGAATGCCGAGGGCGTAAGCGAAGGGCAGGATATCGACGAAACGCAGCAGGTTGCGGGTCAGCGAGGCGGCCCAGCCGATGGGCGTGCCGTCGTCATGAATCACCCGCAAACCCATCATTTTCTTGCCCGGCGAACGACCCTGGTTGAGCACCTCGAACAGCACCATGTACCACCAGGTCACCAGGAACAGCAGTATGGTGCCCAGGCCCATGCCGAACTGGCCCAGCAGTGCCAGCAGGCTAAACAGCACGCCGAGCAGCACGCCCCGAATCAGTAGGTCTATGGCGAAGGCCAAGGCGCGCGGTACCAGGCCTGCCGGACGCAGGATCAGGTCGATGCCTTCCGGGGTTTCCACCTGATAGCGGGTGTCCAGCAAGGGGCGCTGAGCGGCGTATGGTTGCGTGCTTGAACTGAGCGACATCGGCTAACTGCGTCGAGGAAAGCCCGATGCTAGCCAGCAGCAGGCGGGGAAGCAACCGGCTCAGTGCGCTGAGCCGGTGCCAGGAGGCTGTTTATTGCGGCGCGGGCAGTACGCCGAAGATGGTGCGATAGAGCACGCCCATGGCGATGACGAACAGCGGAATGCTCCAGACCAGACCGATGCCCAGCGGAATGGCGCTGATCAGTGTGATCAGGCCGAGCAGCAGAAACAGGCCGAAGATCTTGAACCAATGCTGGCTGATGGCTTTGCGCGAGGCCTCCATGGCCTGCCAGGGCGACAGGCCGCGCTCGACTACCAGGGGGATCGCCAGCATATAGGCGATGGCCAGGTAGAGGCCTGGAATGATCAGCAACAGCATGCCCAGGTAGATCAGCAGCATGCTCACTATGGCCGTGATCACCAGCGGCAGGGTGCGGCCGAAGTGGCTGAAAATCTCATTGAAGCTGATCGGTTGATCGGCGGCGCGACGGATGCCGACCATATTG
>NZ_JAUYNP010000269.1 GCF_030696055.1 Pseudomonas sp.
CTGCTCATTGATCAGCGCCACGCCGGCGCTGTCGTAGCCGCGGTATTCCAGGCGCTTGAGGCCTTCAACCAATACGGCGGTGATATTGCGTTCGGCGACTGCGCCCACGATGCCACACATAGGTCTCTCCTTAACTTAAACGTCCGCGCAGATCAGGTTGATCCCGCGCGCGGTCAATTGTTCACGGGCCTCAAGGCTGAGGCGCTCGTCGGTTATCAGGCTATGGATGCTGCTCCAGGGCAGCTCCAGGTTGGGAATCTTGCGGCCGATCTTGTCGCTCTCGACCAGTACCACCACTTCCCGGGCCACCTCGGCCATCACCCGGGAGAGGCCCAACAGCTCATTGAAGGTGGTGGTGCCACGTGCCAGGTCGATGCCATCGGCACCGATAAACAGCTGGTCGAAGTCATAGGAGCGCAGCACCTGCTCGGCGACCTGGCCCTGGAAGGATTCCGAATGCGGGTCCCAGGTGCCGCCGGTCATCAGCAGCACCGGCTCATGCTCCAGTTCGCTGATGGCGCGGGCCACGTTCAGTGAATTGGTCATCACCACCAGGCCGGGCTTGTGCCCCAGCTGCGGAATCATGGCCGCGGTGGTGGTACCGCTGTCGATGATGATCCGCGCATGCTCGCGGATACGCGCCACCGCGGCGCGGGCTATGGCCTGCTTGTACTGGGAAACCGGCTGGACGCCGTCGCCGATCAGCTCCTGCGGCATCGGCACCGCGCCGCCGTAACGGCGCAGCAGCAGGCCGTTCTTCTCCAGGGCGGCGAGGTCCTTGCGAATGGTCACCTCGCTGGTGGCGAAGGCTTTCGACAACTCATCCACACTCACCTCGCCCTGCTCGGCGAGCAAGGCGAGGATGGTATGGCGACGTTGCGGCGTGTTGCGCTTCGACATGCTTAAGTTTCGATTCGAAAGATAATGGCGCGAATCAAAACCTAATGAAGCTTTTGCGTCAAGCCTGAAAACGACAAAAGGCGACAGTCGTCGCCTTTGTGATCGGGTCGTAGGATGGGTTAGCCGCAGGTGTAACCCATCGATTGGGCCGCATGGGTATCGTTTCGCTCAACCCATCCTACCTTTTGCTGGGACGCTTCCAGCCGTCGATATTGCGCTGCTTGGCCCGGCCCACCGCCAGGCTATTGGCCGGCACATCGGCGGTAATCACCGAACCGGCGCCTGTTGTGGCGCGGTCGCCCAGGGTCACCGGCGCGACCAGGGCGCTGTTGGAGCCGATAAAGACGTCCTCGCCCAGCACCGTCTTGAACTTATTGGCGCCATCGTAGTTGCAGGTGATGGTGCCGGCGCCGATATTAGTCCGCGCGCCTATCTCGGCATCGCCCAGGTAGCTCAGGTGCCCGGCCTTGGCACCTTCGCCCAGCCTGGCATTCTTCAGTTCGACAAAGTTACCGACATGGGCCTTGGCGCCCAACACCGCACCGGGACGCAGGCGGGCGAAGGGACCGCAATCGGCGCCCTCGCCCAGCTCGGCCCCTTCCAGATGGCTGTTGGCCTTGACGATGGCGCCTGTGCGCAGGATCGAGTCCTTAATCACGCAGTTGGGGCCTATCTGCACACCGTCTTCGATAAGCACGCGACCTTCGAGTATCACATTGATATCGATCAGCACATCGCGGCCCACAGTCACCTCGCCGCGCAGGTCGAAGCGCGCCGGGTCGCGCAGGGTCACGCCCTGGGCCATCAGCCGGCGCGCCGCGCGCTGCTGGTAGTGGCGCTCCAGTTCGGCCAGCTGGATGCGGTCGTTGGCGCCCTGCACTTCCATGGCATCCAGCGGCTGCTCGGTGGCCACCACCAGGCCATCGGCTACGGCCATGGCGATCACGTCGGTGAGGTAGTACTCGCCCTGGGCATTGCTGTTGGACAGCCGGCCCAGCCAGTCGCCCAGGCGCTTGCCGGGCACCGCGAGGATACCGGTGTTGCCTTCGCAGATCTGCCGCTGCTCGGGAGTCGCATCTTTGTGTTCGACGATGGCCTTCACCAGGCCATCCGCATCGCGAAGGATACGGCCGTAGCCGGTGGGGTCGTTCAGGTCGACGGTAAGCAACGCTAGCTGCTCGTCGCCAACCTGCTGCAGCAAACGCTCCAGGGTGGCGGTTTCGATCAGCGGCACGTCGCCATAGAGAATCAGCACCCGCTCGGCACGCAAGGCAGGCAGGGCTTGGGCCACGGCATGGCCGGTGCCCAGTTGTGCGCTTTGCAGCACGAAATTCAGGTCATCCGCCGCCAGGCGTTCCCGTACCAGATCCGCGCCGTGGCCGATCACCACATGGATACCCGCAGGCGATAGCTGCCGCGCCGTATTGATCACATGGCCGAGCATCGACTGGCCGGCAACCGGGTGCAGGACCTTCGGCAAGGCGGAACGCATGCGGGTGCCTTGGCCGGCGGCGAGGATAACGATATCGAGCGACATAAGAGCGGATCCTAAACAGGCGCAAGCGAGGCAAATTATCAGCCCAGCCAACGAACAGGGGTAAAAACAGCAGGCAAAGAAAAAGGGTAGCCAAGGCTACCCTTTTACTCGTTCGCGATGAAGTGGAAGCCTTAGCCGCCGAACTTCTTGCGCAACTGCTGAACGGTACGCAGCTGAGCGGCGACCTCGGCCAGGTGAGCGGCCGCGGAGCCGTAATCGAATTCCGCGCCTTTCTCATGCAGGGCTTTCTCAGCAGCCTTGAGGGCTTCCTGAGCAGCAGCTTCATCGATATCGGCAGCACGCTGCACGGTATCAGCCAGCACTTTCACCACATTCGGCTGAACTTCCAGGAAGCCGCCGGAGATGTAGAACACCTCGCTAGCGCCGCCCTGTTTGACCAGACGAATCGGACCCGGCTTGAGGTCGGTGATCAGCGGCGCGTGGCCTGGAGCGATACCGAGATCACCCAGGTTGCCGTGCGCAATCACCATCTCGACCAGACCGGAGAAGATCTCGCCTTCTGCGCTGACGATGTCGCAATGGACTGTCATAGCCATGTCTAACCTCACGTATCGGTTTGCTTGAACACGAGCCCGCATTCAAGCAGACCGTAAGCGCCCGTTGCCGGACGCACGGGTGATTACAGTTTCTACGCTTTTTCGACGGCTTCTTCGATGCTGCCGACCATGTAGAACGCCAGCTCCGGCATGTGATCGTAGTCACCTTTCAGAATACCGCTGAAACCAGCGATGGTGTCCTTCAGGGAGACGTACTTGCCCGGCGAACCGGTGAAGACTTCGGCCACGAAGAATGGCTGGGACAGGAAGCGCTGGATCTTACGAGCGCGGGATACCAGCTGCTTGTCTGCTTCGGACAGTTCGTCCATACCCAGAATCGCGATGATGTCCTTCAGCTCTTTGTTACGCTGCAGCTCGTTCTGTACGCCACGAGCGGTGTCGTAGTGCTCCTGGCCAATAACCATCGGGTCCAGCTGGCGCGAAGTCGAGTCGAGTGGATCGACCGCTGGGTAGATACCCAGGGAAGCGATGTCACGGGACAGAACGACGGTGGCGTCCAAGTGGGCGAAGGTGGTCGCTGGCGACGGGTCAGTCAAGTCATC
>NZ_JAUYNP010000275.1 GCF_030696055.1 Pseudomonas sp.
TGGGGTGGAGAGCTCCACGGATTGCATCCGGGCTACGAAAAATGCCACTCACTGGGCCTAAGTGAAGGGTAGTAGGGCCAATGGCGAGCCCTAATCAAGCCTTATCCAGCGCCTGCGGGTAGCACTCCAGCAACGCGCCCAGGTCGCGCTCCATAACGCCATCGGTCTGCCCGCCATTGGCCATCAGCCATTGCACGCGCGCCACAGTCTCCGGCGCCACCAGATCGCCGACAAAACGCTGCGATTCCTCCGCCAGCGCCGCGCCATCCGCGGCGCTAAGGCCGTCCACCACGGCCTTGATATGGGCGATGCCGCTGGCCGGGAAGCCGGCGATACGCCGCGCCAGGGCCTCGACAAAAGCCTGCAACTCGGCGTCCGCCACCGCGCGGTTGATCCAGCCGTAGCGCTCGGCGGTGTCGGCATCGAAGTCGGCGCCGCCCAGGCACACTTCCAAGGCGCGGCCGCGACCGAGCAACTGCGTCAGCCGTACCGTGCCACCGGCCCCCGGCAGCAGGCCGATCGCGACTTCCGGCTGGCCCAGCACGCCACGCTCGCGGGAGGCGAAGCGCATATCCAGCGCCAGCAAAAACTCGCTGCCTGCTCCGCGGGCGCGGCCGCGCAACTCGCCTATGGTCACCTGCGGCAAGCGGCTGTAACGGCTAAACAAGACGCTGAGCACACTGGCCTGGCCTTCCGCCAAGGGCGCTGCGGGCTTGCCGAGCTGGCTGCCGAGGTCGTAATGGGCCAGGAAGAAATCCGGATTGGCGCTGCGGAAGATCACCACGCGGGTCTGCGCATCGCCTTCCAGGGCCTTGGCCAGATTGAGCAGATCGATGACCAGCTCGCGGTCCACCAGGTTGATCGGCGGGTGGTCGAAAACGATAAAGGCCACGCCGTCGTGGTCATGCCGGGTCAGGGTGCGGTACGGGTTCATGGATTGTCCTCCTCGCTGGATAAGCCCGAGGGTGGGGCGGCGCAGGGACGGCCCTCAAGCACTATCCACTTGCGTGATGCCCGGGCCTCGCTGTGACAAGCCCCAACCTACCTGGCCACGCTCGAAGCACCGGCGCCGCCCTGGTGCCCGGCGGCAATGACAGCCTGATCCTGTTCGGCATGCCGCTGCTATGGCCCAACGCCTGGCTGGCCTTTGTCAGCATGTGCGCCGTGGTGCTTCTGAGCCTCTGGGGCCTGGGCCGGCTGCGCGCCCGGTTAAAGCTGCGAAGCGGCAAGGCTGGAGGGGGCGGAGGTTAATCCGGTGGTGGTGTAAACGCTCGCTTAGGATCGGCCTCGGTCATTGGCCACCGGCCGCTATCCGACCCTTTGCAGTCGTTTAGCTGCTATTTTCACAACCACCGATAATGGCCGTTTGCGAGGTCCAGCCGGCGCGTCACTCGGGAAGACCGGCCTTGCGCTAGCCATCAACGAAATGCTCAAGCGTCGCGCAAGGACTCCATCGCGGCCCAGTGGGTAGAGCATCGTGGACGCCCGACGGGGTTCGTAGTGAACACGACCGCTTGGTTTTAGAGGAGACGCAGCATGGACCAATTCACCGGCGGTTGCCTGTGCGGCAACGTCCGCATCGTGGCCACGGGCCTCCCCTACCGGGTCGGCCTTTGTCACTGTCTGGACTGCCGCAAGCACCATGGAGCCCTGTTTCACGCATCCGCGGTGTTCCCTCAGGATGCGGTGACCATCGATGGCGAAACACGCGACTACGCCGGGCGGTTTTTCTGCCCCCGCTGCGGCTCGTCCGTTTTCGGTCTCAGCGCAGACGAAATCGAAGTGCACCTGGGAGCCCTGGATGCCCCTGACCAACTGATGCCAACCTACGAACTCTGGACCGTCCGTCGCGAGTCCTGGTTGCCGCCGTTTCCGCTCACAAGACGATACGAGCGCGATCGTGACGCCACGGGTCGCCTTGAGGAGTAGCTGGCACGAACGCTGCAAGGGCGCCGGTACGAGTGGCCGAGATGTAGGCCTTGATCGATATCTTGAACCCGCTGCTCGAGGACAGCGCCTCCGATCACGCCGGCCGTCACTGCACAATATCGGCATCGTCGAGACGCTCAAGCAGGCACGCGGGTGAAGAGCAACAGCTGCTTGCTTCTCTGCCGTAGAAGCGACTAGCCTCGCGCAATCCTCAGCCAGTTACACCCGTCGTCTTGCTGGCCCGACCAGAACCTACAGGAAATGGAGTTCCATGTGCGAATAATTGCTGTATCACTGCTTGCCCTGAGCATCTCGGGCTGCTCCTTCGTCGAAGAAGCCCTCCTGTCTCCCGGCGAAAAGGTAAACAGGGCCTTTCCGCCCAGCGCCGATATTCGCGCCACAGAAGAAACGCTGCACAACCTGATGGATGACGATGAGTCCGCACAGGAGAAACTTTTTGCCCAATATGGGGCGCTACGGGAAATTCGCGGCCTGACCTGCGGCAAGAGTCTAGCAATCTCAAGATTCGACTCGGTGGAGGACATCAGGAAGCTGCCGGTGAGCCGCGACTGCCTGATCGCGCAGGATGAAATCCTGCTGCGCTTCCTTCAGATCAAGCAGGTCGAGCGAAGGATATCGCAGGCGGCATTGCGCCCCATAACACCTCTCGAAGCGCCCACTTTCGTTTCGCCCGGTCTTGACATCACTTCGGGCATATCGGCATCTGCCGCCGGAGTCGCCATTCTCCAAGGCACTCGCGGCGAACTGCTCTCCATAGAAATCCCGAGTGGCAAACCCATTGTCAAATTGCCACAGCTCAGCGACGCGCGGTTCCACGACGCATTGCTGTCGCCCAACGGCCGGGTCCTGGCATTGCCAGGTGGCTATGGCAAAGGGGTAACCTTCTTCGACACGGAAACCGGAGCGGTACTCTGGCAGGCCAGGGAGGCCTACAACTTGCTTGCTTGGCTGACAGGACTCTCGGCTGCGGTGGCAAGCGACTCGGACGGCCAGCTATTGATTATCGACTTCCAGAGCGGCGAACTTTCCGCCGGACTGCCTGCGCTGAAGCGTCAGAGCTGGGCCCTTCCGCTTCCGGACGGCAGGATTGCGATAGGTACGGACCGAGCGCTTTCGCTCGTTGCCTACGAGCGCGATGCCAATGGCATACAGGGGACAATACTCAAGAGCCTCACGATCAAGGCAGGCCCAGGGGTCACCTCTTTGCGGCCTACCTCGATGCTTGATGGGCGCGCCCTGTTTTTTGTGAGCGTGCGAGACCTGATGAAACTCGACCTGGAGTCGGGCCAAGAGACACTCTGGAAAACCGGAGAGTTCATCGGGAATCGGTACGCCAAACTAAGCGAATCCACTGTTCTGGTGGACGCCTACGAGCGCCCTGTAAGAACCCGGCCCTGGGCCCTGAATATTGAAGATGCCTCGCTCTCGCCTGTCGAAACGGAAGAAGGTAGCGCCGGGATCATTTATGAACTCTATGGCAGAGCCGGCTTTATGCGGCGCTCGCTTGACGGCGTATGGTTCGGTCTCCATTTGCAACAGGGCAAATCGCTTGCGCTCGCTGACTTTCTCAGCAACCGGAACCTAGAGCGGCAGATGGCCAAGCTCGAAGCCATGACACAGCAATCGTCGACCACCGGTGGCCAGACCTCGCTCGGAGGTGGCGGGTTACGTCCGTCACCGCCCGCCTACACTGCTCAGCAGCCTCTCGACCACCGGAATGCCCCAATACCCTTTGCAGAAGTCGCCAAGGATGCCCAGATCGAAGGCATTGGCGTTTATGAGTCCTCGAACAACCTATCCAAAGGGCCGGGCAACAGACCCGGCAGTATTAGCCTTGCCATTCGCCCGACAGCCAGACCGTTGATTCTCGTTCTGAGCTCCTACGAATCCGTAACCTGGCGGATCAGTCCGCAAGACAAAGACAACATCAAGCTCATACTGCTCTCCAGCTATTACCCCTCGAGTGTCGAGGGGGCTGGCAATGCGCGGACCGTTGTCATTAATGGGGGTTTTGCTTATAGCCGCGAGAGCGAGGACTACGCACATTTACGGAAAGCAGTGATGGCCCAGACCGGCAGAGATATCCAGATTTTCCAAGGAAGTTACAAGGGATCGCATTTTTCTGTCGGGGGACGGTAAACGAAAAAGGGGACTCAGATTTATTTCCCGGCTCAAGCGTCCGCTCCTGGCCGATTGCGGCCCCTTATTACAGGCAGCTATGGGTCGACGGTTTTGGATTGAGCTTTGACTGTCTTGCAGAAAAAGTCCGAACTGCAATCACATTGGAAAACCATGCCTCCATCTTGGAGTGGTAGCCGACTCCACCCCCGGGTCGCGGCCCAACGTCGCCTCGCCTATGGTAAACAGACAGCCATCCGCACAGCGCCAGCCTGGCGTTGCGCGCGCTGACAGCTTCAACATCCTGGCCACGCCAGCCGTTATGGCTATAGGTTTTGCGAGAAGAGGACCTCGATATGTTCGCCAAGTTGTTCCCCGCCAGCGTGCTGCTGCTTGTCGCCATGACCGGCTGCAGCTCCCGCGATACGCCGGCTGAACAGGCCACGGAGGCTGCCGGCAACTGCAATGCCGAGGCGGTGCAACAGGCCCTGGGCCAGACCATAGATGTCGAGCGGGTCGAGGAGATTCGCCAGCAGGCAGGGGCCGCACAGGTGCGCGTGCTCGCCCCGGACGATATGGCGACCATGGAGCATAACCCGCAGCGCCTGACCATCCATATCGACGAAGCCGAAACGATCGAACGCCTGAGCTGCGGCTGAGTTAACTAAGGCGCCTCGCAGGCTGTGTGAAAACGTAGCGAGCGAAGGTTAGGCAAGGCGCTACGTGAGTAACAGCCTCCGGCTGGTCAAAGCGGCGAAAAAGCGCAGTTTACGAGCTGTAAATGAGCATTTTGAGCCTGTTTTTAACGCCGCATAACCGAGCGCAGTAGTTTTCACACAATCTGCTAGACCGGGCATACTGGCGCCCCTCTCCATCCGCCACTGCGACCGCCATGCGTATTCACGTCACCTTTATCGACCGCGTCGGTATCACCCAGGAAGTGCTGGCCCTGCTCGGCGGGCGCAATCTCAACCTGGATGCGGTGGAGATGGTGCCGCCCAACGTCTATATCGATGCGCCGACCCTGAGCGCCGAGGTACTCGACGAACTGCGCGAGGCGCTGTTCAAGGTGCGTGGCGTGCAGGCGGTGACCATAGTCGACATCCTCCCCGGACAACGCCGGCGCCTGCAGCTCGACGCCCTGCTCGCGGCCATGAGCGACCCGGTGCTGGCGGTGGATGGCGAGGGCCGCGTGCTGCTGGCCAACCCGGCGCTGATCAGCCTGTGCCAGCAGGAACCGGAAGGCCAGGCCCTGGGCGAGCTGTTCGGCGACCCGCAGCTGCATAGCGCCCTGCTCGAACAGCAGTTCCGCCTGCCGCTGCGCGAAGTCACCCTCAATGGCCAGGCGCTGCTGCTCGACGCCATGCCCATCAGCGAACTGGCCGACACCGGCCAGCCGCACCTGGCCGGCGCCCTGCTCACCCTCTATGCGCCGAGCCGTATCGGCGCGCGCCTGGCCGCGCTGCACCATGACCACAGCGAAGGCTTCGACTCCCTGCTCGGCGACTCGGCGCCCATCCGCACCCTGAAGACCCGCGCCCAACGGGTGGCAACCCTGGATGCGCCGCTGTTGATCCGCGGCGAAACCGGCACCGGCAAGGAGCTGGTGGCGCGCGCCTGCCATGCCAGCAGCGCGCGGCATGACGCGCCCTTTCTCGCGCTGAACTGCGCGGCTTTGCCGGAGAACCTGGCCGAAAGCGAGCTGTTCGGCTATGCCCCCGG
>NZ_JAUYNP010000280.1 GCF_030696055.1 Pseudomonas sp.
CCCCTCGATGGAGTTGGGAGTGGAGGCGAGGTTGTGGGTGAGTTCCAGTGCCCGAGCGAGACGCATAAAAAATCCGATGCCAATACTGGCATCGGATTTTGATTTCTTGCGGCCAAAGGTCAAGTAAGAGGGCTTAACTGACTGGCATTAGCCTAATCGGCCGCCTTTGCGTTTGCACAACCGCTCTCAGGTCATCGAGATGATCGCCAGCCCCAGGGCCTGACGGCCGTCCTCCATGGTGCTGACCCGCACCACTTCGGCCTGGGCATCCAGCCCGCGCAGTTCGTTATGGTCGGAGGCGATATGCACCTTGACCTTGTCGCCCATGCTGAGAGTGCTTTCTGCCTCCAGTTGCATGCCGGTGCTGGATAGATCGAGGCACAACGCAGGAACTTCCTGGCCGTCATAGTGCAAGGTGACCGGCGCTTCCAAGCGCATGCGGATGTAATCGCGTTTTTCACTGTAGGCACGATCATTTTGGCTCATGGGCACTTTCCTCTTATTATCGGGGCTGTCCTGCGACTCTTATAACCTCGGCCGATTTGAGGTGTAAAGTCGTACGGCGACGATCGGCACCCGCTTGAATCGAGGTGCGGATGGGAGTACCGTCTGCGCCTTGATGCAAGCCGAGTTCGCGCGCGCAGGTGGCTAACCTGGCGCATAAGCCAACCCATACCCGGCGCAGTTTGCCTGGATACCCCATGCACAAAACCAGTGCCACGCTGCTGATAATCGACGACGACGACGTAGTACGCGCGAGTCTCGCGGCCTACCTGGAAGACAGTGGTTTTCATGTGCTGCAAGCCGCCAATGGCCTGCAAGGCCTGGAAGTCTTCCATAACCAGTCTCCGGATCTGGTGATCTGCGACCTGCGCATGCCCCAGGTCGACGGCCTCGAGCTGATCCGCCGGATCAATGCGCTGCAAGTGGAAACCCCGGTCATAGTGGTGTCTGGCGCAGGCGTGATGAGTGATGCGGTCGAGGCCCTGCGCCTCGGCGCCGCCGACTACCTGATCAAACCCCTGGCGGATCTGGCTGTGCTCGAGCACTCGATTCGTCGCGCCCTGGATCGGGCCAATCTGCGCCTGGAAAACCAGCGTTACCGCGAAGAGCTGGAAACCGCCAACCGCGAGTTGCAGGCCAGCCTGCATCTGCTCCAGGAAGACCAGAACGCCGGTCGCCAGGTGCAGATGAATATGCTGCCGGTCACGCCCTGGAGCACCGATGGGCTGAACTTCGCCCACCAGATCATTCCGTCGCTGTATCTGTCCGGCGACTTCGTCGATTACTTCCGCGTCGATGAAAGCCGCGTGGCCTTCTACCTGGCCGACGTGTCCGGGCATGGCGCTTCTTCAGCCTTTATCACCGTGCTGCTGAAGTTTATGACCACGCGGCTGCTCTACGAGTCGCGCCGGGGCGGCAGCTTGCCTAGCTTCAAACCCTCGGAAGTGCTCGACCATATCAATCGCGGTTTGATCAACTGCAAACTGGGCAAGCACGTGACCATGCTCGGCGGCGTGATCGACCTGGAAAACAACCGTCTGACTTACAGTATCGGCGGCCATCTGCCGTTGCCGATACTGTTCAGCAATGGCGAGGCGCGTTACCTGGACGGCCGCGGCCTGCCGGTCGGGCTGTTCGCCGAGGCCGAGTACAAGGATCTGGTGCTGGATTTGCCGGAGTCGTTCAGCTTGACGCTGCTCTCCGACGGCATTCTCGATTTGCTGTCAGGTGATACGCTGAAGGATAAAGAGGCCATACTGCCACAGATGGTCAGTTCCGCAGGAGGCACCCTGGATGGCTTGCGCAAGGCCTTTGGGCTGGCCAATCTGAGGGATATGCCGGATGATATCGCCTTGCTGGTGTTAAGCAGGAACCTTGCATGAACCCTGGGATAAACCCCGGTAGAATCCAGTTCGCCGAACAAGACGGAACCTTCGTTCTGAAGTTTGTGGGTGAAATACGCCTGACCCTGTGTTCGGCCCTGGACTCCACCATCGAAAAGATCTTCACCGCGCTGAACTTCTCGGCCATCGTGATCGATCTAACCGAAACCCGTAGCATCGATAGCACTACGCTGGGCTTGCTGGCCAAACTGTCGATTCTCTCGCGGCAGAAGATCGGCCTGCTGCCGACCGTGGTCACCACCCACGAAGACATCACCCGCCTGCTGCAGTCCATGGGCTTCGATCAGGTGTTCAATATCGTCGATACGCCAGTTCCCTGCCCGAATTGCCTGGACGATCTGCCGTCCCAGGATCAATCGGAAGAAGTGGTGCGGGAGAAGGTGCTGGAAGCGCACCGGATTCTGATGGGGCTGAATGACTCCAATCGCGAAGCCTTCCACGATCTGGTCAATGCCCTAGAGCATCACTGATTAGCGATACGGGAACAGCAGCGGGGCGCTCACTGAAATGAGCGCCCCGTTGTGCATCTAGGCTTGGCCTGCCAGCAGCTTTTCCAGCTTTTCCTGATCGCGGGCGAACTGGCGAATGCCTTCGGCGAGTTTTTCAGTGGCCATGGCGTCTTCGTTCATCGCCCAGCGGAACTGGCTTTCGCTGAGGTTCTGCCGTGCTTCGGCGGTTTTGCCTGGGCTTAGCAGGCGTGCCAGTGGGGTTTGCTCATCGGCTAATTGCTGCAGCAGCTCAGGGCTGATGGTCAGACGATCGCAGCCGGCCAGTTGTTCGATCTGGCCGATATTGCGAAAGCTCGCGCCCATCACCACGGTCTGGTAGCCGTTGGCCTTGTAGTAGTTGTAGATGCGCGTAACCGACTGCACGCCCGGGTCTTCGGCGCCGACAAAATCCCGGCCTTCAGCCTTCTTGTACCAATCGTAGATGCGCCCCACGAAGGGTGAAATCAGAAAGGCCCCGGCATCGGCGCAGGCCTGGGCCTGGGCGAAGGAGAACAGCAGGGTGAGGTTGGTCTGGATGCCGGCTTGTTCCAGCTGCTCGGCGGCGCGGATGCCTTCCCAGGTCGAGGCGATCTTGATCAGTACCCGTTCGCGGCCGATCCCAGCCTGCTCGTAGAGACCGATCAGGCGTTCGGCGCGGCGCAGGGTGGCCTGGGTGTCGAAGGACAGGCGCGCATCGACTTCGGTGGAGATGCGCCCGGGAATGATCTTGAGGATTTCCTCGCCCACCGCCACGCCGAAATGGTCGCAGGCCAGGTTCAGATTGCCCTTGCTGGTGCGTACGGCGCCGTGCAGCAGCTCGCTGTAGCGCGGCATGGCAGCGGCTTTGAGCAACAGGGATGGGTTGGTGGTGGCGTCGACCGGCTTCATCCGGGCGATGGCGTCGAGGTCGCCGGTATCGGCGACTACGGTAGTGAACTGCTTGAGTTGATCCAGCTTGGAGGTCATGACAGCGCCTTGTCGTTGCAGATGCCCTGACCTTAACCGAGTCAGCGCCCTTGCAGCAATTGCGCCGCCTGATCGAACAGCGCCAGCGGCTTATCGGTCTTGTGGATGTCCACCGAGAGCAGCTGACGGAAGCGCCGCGCGCCATTGAAGCCCTGGCCCAGGCCGAGCATATGGCGGGTGATATGGTGCATGCTGCCGCCTTCGGCCAGGTGCTCTGCGATATAGCCGCGCATCGACTGCATGGCCTCGAGGCGACTCAGCACCGGGTTGCTGGCGCCGAACAGCAGCTGATCGACCTGGGCCAGCAGATAGGGGTTGTGATAGGCCTCGCGGCCGAGCATCACCCCATCGAAGGTCTGCAGGTGCTGCTGGCACTCTTCCAGGGTCTTGATGCCGCCATTGAGGATAATTTCAAGTTCTGGGAAGTCCTGCTTGAGCTGCGCCGCCACCTCGTAGCGCAGCGGCGGCACTTCGCGGTTTTCCTTGGGCGACAGGCCTTCGAGAATGGCGATGCGCGCATGCACGGTAAAACTGGTGCAGCCGGCCGCGCGCACGGTGCCGACGAAATCACGCAGCTCGGCATAGCTGTCGCGGCCGTTGATGCCGATGCGGTGCTTGACCGTCACCGGGATGCTCACCGCATCCTGCATGGCCTTGACGCAATCGGCCACCAGTTGCGGATGGCCCATCAGGCAGGCGCCGATCATATTGTTCTGCACCCGGTCGCTGGGGCAGCCGACGTTGAGGTTGACCTCGTTATAGCCCGCTTCCTCCGCCAGCTTGGCACAGGCCGCCAACTCTGCCGGCACACTGCCGCCCAACTGCAAGGCCAGTGGATACTCCGCCGCGCTATGGCGCAGAAAGCGCGCGCTATCGTTATGCAAGATCGCGCCGGTGGTGACCATCTCGGTATAGAGCAGCGTATGCCGGGACAGCTGACGCAGGAAATAACGGCAGTGGCGGTCCGTCCAATCCATCATCGGGGCGACAGAAAACCTCCTATTTGGCTCTGGCCGCTCTGTTATGGGCATTGTAGCTGTGTTTGTGGGGTTTTCTGCTTCGCTCATTTGCTACCGTTTTCGCTTATTTTTGCTCGTTTCTGGGAGTGCGTTGCTACAATTTTGCAACGCAAATCAGTCGTGTAGCAAAATCATGGGCTCTATAACTATCCGCAAGCGCAAGGACGGGTCTGCACGGTATACCGCGCAAATCAGGACCATGCAGCAGGGCGCAACAGTTTATCAGGAAAGCCAGACCTTCGACCGCAAGGTCACCGCTCAGGCTTGGATCAAGCGGCGCGAGACGGAATTGGCTGAACCTGGCGCCATTGCTAAAGCAAATCGTTAGGGCGTGACGGTCAAGGAAATGATCGATCGCTACCTTGATGAATACGAAAAGTTCAGGCCGCTCGGCAAGACCAAGCGCGCCACGCTCAAGGCGATTAGCAAAACATGGTTGGGCGATCTTGAAGACTCGCAGGTCACCAGCCAGCAGTTGGTTGAGTACGGTAATCGCCGGATGCAGGAGGATGGCATTCAGGCGCAGACACTCGGAAATGACCTTGCTCATCTTGGTGCAGTTCTCTCCGTAGCAAGGCCGGCATGGGGTTATGATATTGATCCGATGGCGATGCCTGACGCGCGCCGGGTACTGCGCAAAATGGGCGCCGTGACCAAGAGCAAGGAAAGGGCGCGCCGGCCAACGCTGGATGAACTGGACAGGCTGCTGACCTACTTTTCCGAGATGCGCGACCGCCGCAAGCAACAGATCGACATGGTGCGAGTAACCGTGTTCGCGTTGTTCTCGACGCGCCGGCAAGAGGAGATCACGCGCATTCGCTGGGGTGCTATGGATGAGCCAGGCCAGCGAGTGCTGATCACCAATATGAAGAATCCAGGCCAGAAGCACGGCAATGACGTGTGGTGTCTGGTTCCAGATGAGGCTTGGCGCATCCTGCAGTCAATGCCTCGGGTTGCTGACGAGGTGTTCCCCTTTAACGCCAGATCGGTGTCAGCGTCGTTTACACGCGCCTGCAATTTCCTGGAGATTGACGATCTGCATTTTCACGACCTGCGCCATGACGGCGTGAGTCGGCTATTTGAATTGGGTTGGGATATTCCGAAAGCGGCCAGCGTGTCGGGCCACCGGGATTGGAACTCGATGCGGCGCTATACGCACCTGCGGGGGAATGGTGACCCTTACAAGGATTGGTCATGGCTGGAGAGGGTTATAACGGGCCCCGTGATTGGGGCCGTGTTGGGTTAGGACACTCGGCGTATGCCTCGGCCCATCAATTTGTCGTGCTCAGCCTTGGCCTTGCTGTGCTGGGCGTCGAGGTAAGCAGCCAGATCAGACAGGTGAACGCCTCGCGCTGACTTCTGGCTGCTCTCCATCGGTACCAGTGTCAGGTCGATTTGGCCGGCGGCGACCTTGAGCTTCATTTTCTCTGGCGTCATGTGGCTGAAATAGTCAGCACAGACGCGCTCAAGCGGGATGATTGCTTGGCCGTTGTACTGGGCCATCAGTAGGAAGGCAGTATGAAGACATCTTGCGCAAGATCCAGCGTGCGCGAGAGGCGATGGCTTCACTGTCTAAAGAGAACGTTTTTTCTGAGATAGAACACTAGAGAGGTGGGTGGTGCCAAGCTGCATCTATATATAGAGGTAGATTCGGGTGGGCGGCTGAGTGCGGTCACGTTGGATAAGAAGGCTTTCGCGCGTATCACGCTGAAAGCTGAATAAACGTTCAAATAAGCGTTGACGTAGAATTGGCTGGGCCTATAATGCGCACCTCTTCCGGTGCAGGCCTCTCGGAAAACTTCTTCTAAAACAAGAAGTTAACTTAAAAATAGAGGTTGTAGTTTGGCGAAAGCCAAGTACAATGCGCCGGGCTGGCAGGGT
>NZ_JAUYNP010000287.1 GCF_030696055.1 Pseudomonas sp.
CAAAGGCATCGAGCTGGTCAAACCCGGCACACGCCGGGGCGATATCGGCGAAGTGATCCAGAAGCACGCGGAAAAGAACGGTTTCTCCGTGGTACGCGAATACTGCGGCCACGGCATTGGCGCAGTGTTCCATGAAGAGCCGCAAGTGCTGCACTACGGCCGCGCCGGCACCGGCATGGAACTGAAGGAAGGCATGACCTTCACCATCGAGCCGATGATCAACCAGGGCCGCGCGGAAACCCGCCTGCTCGGTGACGGCTGGACCGCCATCACCAAGGACCGCAAGCTATCGGCGCAGTGGGAACACACCATCCTGGTCACCGCCGACGGCTACGAGATCTTCACCCTGCGCAGTGACGACAGCATCCCGCGCACCTCAGCCTGAACCCCAGCCGGTCATTTGCGTCACGCGTTATAGAAGGAAGGCTGTCCCATGCCGCAGGTAGATCCCGAACTGTTCGACCGCGGTCAGTTCCAGGCGGAACTGGCGCTCAAGTCCAGCCCCATCGCCGCCTTCAAGAAGGCCATTCGCCGCGCCCACGAGGTGCTCGACGGGCGCTTCAAGGCCGGCCGCGATGTGCGCCGCCTGGTCGAGGATCGCGCCTGGTTCGTCGATCAGATTCTGCGCGAGGCTTGGGACCGCCTGTCCTGGAGCGAGGACGCCGCCATCGCCCTGCTGGCGGTGGGCGGCTATGGCCGCGGCGAGCTGCACCCTTACTCGGACATCGACCTGCTGATCCTGCTGGATAACGCCGATCACGAGACCTTTCGCGAACCGATCGAACGTTTCCTCACCCTGCTCTGGGACATAGGCCTGGAAGTCGGGCAGAGCGTGCGCTCGGTGGATGAATGCGCCGAAGAAGCCCGCGCCGACCTGACGGTGATCACCAACCTGATGGAAAGCCGCACCATCGCCGGCCCCGAGCGTTTGCGCCAGCGCATGCAGGCCGTCACCAGCACCGAGCAGATGTGGCCGAGCAAGCATTTCTACCTGGCCAAGCACGAGGAGCAGCGCGCCCGCCACGCCAAGTACAACGACACCGAGTACAACCTGGAGCCCAACGTCAAAGGCTCGCCCGGCGGCCTGCGCGACGTGCAGACCATTCTCTGGATCGCCCGCCGCCACTCCGGCACTCTCAACCTGCACGCCATGGTCAGCCAGAGCTTCCTGCTGGAAAGCGAATACGCCCTGCTCGCCGCCTGCCAGGAGTTCCTCTGGAAGGTGCGCTACGCCCTGCATATGCTCGCCGGCCGCGCCGAAGACCGCCTGCTGTTCGATCACCAGAGCAAGGTGGCGGCCCTGCTCGGCTTCGAGGACAGCGACCCCAAGCGCGGCATCGAACGCTTTATGCAGAAGTACTACCGCGTGGTCATGGCCATCGCCGAGCTCAGCGACCTGATCAACCAGCACTTCGAGGAGCAGATACTGCGCGCCGGCGAAGTCGGCCCGGCCAGCCCGCTCAACAGCCGCTTCCAGCTGCGTGACGGCTATATCGAGGTGACCCACGCGAACGTGTTCAAGCGCACGCCCTTCGCCATCCTCGAAGTCTTCGTGCTGATGGCCCAGCACCCCGAGATCAAGGGCGTGTGCGCCGACACCATTCGCCTGCTGCGCGAGCATCGCCAGCTGATCGACGACGAGTTCCGCCGCGACATCCGCAATACCAGCCTGTTTATCGAGCTGTTCAAAAGCCCCCAGGGCATCCACCGCAACCTGCGGAGGATGAACCGCTACGGCATCCTCGGCCGCTATTTGCCGGAGTTCGGCCATATAGTCGGGCAGATGCAGCACGACCTGTTTCACATCTATACGGTCGATGCGCACACCCTCAACCTGATCAAGCACCTGCGCAAGTTCAAGTGGACCGAGCTGGCGGAGAAGTTCCCGCTGGCCAGCGAGCTGATGGACACCCTGCCCAAACCCGAGCTGATCTACCTGGCCGGGCTGTACCACGATATCGGCAAGGGCCGCGGCGGCGACCACTCGGAGCTGGGCGCGGTGGATGCCGAGGCCTTCTGCGCGCGCCATCAGCTGCCCAACTGGGATTCGAAACTGATTGTCTGGCTGGTTCAGCATCACCTGGTGATGTCCACCACCGCCCAGCGCAAGGACCTCTCCGACCCCCAGGTGATCTTCGACTTCGCCCGCCTGGTCGGCGATCAGACCCGCCTGGACTACCTCTATGTGCTGACCGTGGCCGATATCAACGCCACCAACCCCAGCCTGTGGAATTCCTGGCGCGCCAGCCTGCTGCGCCAGCTGTATACCGAGACCAAGCGCGCCCTGCGCCGCGGCCTGGAAAACCCGCTGGACCGCGAGGAGCAGATTCGCCTGACCCAAAGCAGCGCCCTGGACCTCCTGGTGCGCGGCGGCATGGACCCGGACGATGCCGAGCAGCTGTGGTCACAGTTGGGCGATGACTACTTCCTGCGCCACAGCGCCGAGGACGTGGCCTGGCACAGCGAGGCCATACTGCAGCACCCGAGCGACGCCGACCCCCTGGTACTGATCAAGGAGACCACCCAGCGCGAATTCGAGGGCGGCACCCAGATATTTATCTACGCCCCGGACCAGCACGACTTCTTCGCCGTGACTGTGGCCGCCATGGCCCAGCTCAACCTGAATATCCATGACGCGCGGATTCTCACCTCGACCAGCCAGTTCACCCTCGACACCTATATAGTGCTGGAAGCCGAAGGCGGTTCGATCGGCGACAACCCGGCGCGCATCAAGCAGATTCGCCAAGGCCTGGTCGACGCCCTGAAAAACCCCGACGATTATCCGGCCATCATCCAGCGCCGCGTGCCGCGCCAGCTCAAGCACTTCGCCTTCGCGCCCCAGGTGACCATCCACAACGATGCCAAGCGCCCGGTGACCATACTCGAACTGATAGCCCCGGACCGCCCAGGCCTATTGGCACGCATCGGGCGGATCTTCCTCGACTTCGACCTGTCGTTGCAGAACGCCAAGATCGCCACCCTGGGCGAGCGGGTGGAAGACGTGTTCTTCGTCACCGACGCGCACAACCAGCCGCTGTCCGACCCGGAACTCTGCACCCGCCTGCAGGAAGCCATAGTCCTGCAACTGTCGGACGCGCCCGAACAGAAAACCACGGTCAATCGCATCACTTTTTGATCACCGCACTTGAAGCGACGCGCGTCTAGCGCAGCTTGCAGTACCCAGGAAAACAGCATGAATAACGCCCTGCAACAGTTACAGCCCTACCCCTTCGAGAAACTCCGCGCCCTGCTTGGCAGCGTCCAGCCGGCGGAGAAGAAGGCCATCGCCTTGTCGATCGGCGAGCCCAAACACCGCTCGCCGGCTTTCGTCGCCGAGGCGCTGAGCGCCAATCTCGAGCAACTGGCGGTATACCCGACCACCCTGGGTATCCCGGCACTGCGCGAGGCGATTGCCAACTGGTGCGAGCGCCGCTTCAACCTGCCGGCCGGTTGGCTCGACCCGGCGCGCCATGTGCTGCCGGTCAATGGCACCCGCGAGGCGCTGTTCGCCTTTACCCAGGCCGTGGTGCAGCGCGATGTCCCCGCTCCTCAAGGGCCGGCGCTGGTGGTCAGCCCCAACCCCTTCTATCAGATCTACGAAGGCGCGGCCCTGCTCGCCGGCGCCCAGCCGCACTATTTGCCGTGCTTGGAACAGCATGGCTTCAACCCGGATTTCGAGGCGGTCAGCGATGATATCTGGCAGCGCTGCCAGATCCTGTTTCTCTGCTCGCCAGGCAACCCCACCGGCGCCCTGATCCCGCTGGATACCCTGAAGAAGCTGATCGCCCTGGCCGACCAGTTCGACTTCGTGATCGCTGCCGACGAGTGCTACAGCGAGCTGTATTTCGATGAGGCCAATCCGCCGGCCGGCCTGCTGACGGCCTGCGCCGAACTGGGTCGCAACGATTTCAAACGCTGCGTGGTGTTCCACAGCCTGTCCAAGCGCTCCAACCTGCCGGGCCTGCGCTCGGGTTTCGTGGCCGGCGACGCCGACATCATGCAAGCCTTCCTGCTGTACCGTACCTACCACGGCTGCGCCATGCCGGTACAAACCCAACTGGCCAGCGTCGCCGCCTGGAACGACGAAGCCCACGTCAAAGCCAACCGCGACCTGTACCGCGAGAAGTTCGACGCCGTGCTGGCAATCCTGGGCGACGTGCTGGATGTGCAGCGTCCGGACGGCGGCTTCTACCTCTGGGCCAAGACCCCGATGGATGACGAAGCCTTTACCCGCGAACTGTTCGCCCGCGAGCACGTCACGGTAGTGCCCGGCTCCTATCTGTCCCGTGAAGTGGACGGCAAAAACCCGGGCGCCGGCCGCGTGCGCATGGCCCTGGTCGCGCCGTTGGCCGAATGTGTCGAAGCGGCCGAACGTATTCGCGCCTTTGTGCAGGGCCTATGACCATGGGCGCAACCCTGTTTGGCATCAAAGCCTGCGACACCATGAAAAAAGCGCGCACCTGGCTCGACGAGCACGGGGTAAGCTATGCCTTCCATGATTACAAAGCCGTCGGCATCGACCGCGGCAACCTGGAAAAATGGTGCGACGAACACGGCTGGGAAACCCTCCTGAATCGCGCCGGCACCACCTTCCGCAAGCTGGACGAGGCGCAGAAAACCGACCTCGACCAGCACAAGGCGATCAAACTGATGCTCGCCCAACCGTCGATGATCAAACGCCCGGTGCTGGATCTCGGCGGCAAGACCCTGGTTGGCTTCAAGCCCGAGCGCTATCAGGCCATTGAAAAACTACTGCGCTAGGCTATGCCGCGTTGAAATCTGCCTCGGAATGCTCATGTACAACTCGTACACTCCGCTTCCTCGGCCGACTTCGCCTTGCCTAGCCGTCGCTCGCTACATTTTTCAACGGCCCGACGTGCCACCAACTGGCCTGAAGCATCCGTACCCATTGAATTCGCGTTAAGGAAAGCAAGATGACCACTACCCTCTTCAGCCTGGCCTTCGGTGTCGGCACCCAGAACCGTCAAAACACCTGGCTGGAAGTCTTCTACGCCCAGCCCCTGCTCAACCCGACCAGCGAACTGGTCGCCAAGGTCGTGGAAAAACTCGGCTACCAGGGCGGCAACCAGGCGATTGCCATCAGCAACAGCCAGGCTGGCGATCTGGCCGAAGCCTTGAAAGGCATCGACGCCACCCAGGCAGCCCTGCTCACCCGCCTGGCGGAAAGCCAGAAGCCGCTGGTGGTCACCCTGCTCGCCGAAGACGTGGCGCTGACCAGCACTCCCGAGGCCTACCTCAAGCTGCACCTGCTGTCGCACCGCCTGGTCAAGCCCCACGGCCTGAACCTCACCGGCATCTTCCCGCTGCTGCCCAACGTGGCCTGGACCAGCCAGGGCGCGGTGGACCTCGGTGAACTGGCCGAGCGTCAGCTGGAAGCGCGCCTGAAAGGCGATCTGCTGGAAGTCTTCTCGGTGGACAAGTTCCCGAAAATGACCGACTACGTGGTGCCGGCCGGCGTACGCATCGCCGACAGCGCGCGCATCCGCCTGGGCGCCTACGTAGGTGAAGGCACCACAGTGATGCACGAAGGCTTCGTCAACTTCAACGCCGGTACCGCCGGTCCGGGCATGATCGAAGGCCGCGTTTCCTCGGGCGTATTCGTCGGCAAGGGCTCGGATCTGGGCGGCGGCTGCTCGACCATGGGTACCCTGTCCGGTGGTGGCAATATCGTTATCTCGGTCGGTGAAGGCTGCCTGATCGGCGCCAACGCCGGTATCGGCATCCCGTTGGGCGACCGCAACACCGTCGAGTCCGGCCTGTATATCACCGCCGGCACCAAGGTGGCGCTGCTGGATGCCGACAACACGCTGGTCAAGGTGCTCAAGGCCCGCGAGCTGGCCGGCCAACCGGACCTGCTGTTCCGCCGCAACTCGCAGACCGGCGCGGTGGAGTGCAAGACCCATAAGTCGGCTATAGAACTGAACGAAGCCCTGCACGCCCACAACTAAAAAGTTGGTTTAACGCGGCTGCGCTCGCCCATACTGCGTTGCAATAAGGCTCGGACGCTCATTTACACTAGTAAACTCCGCGTCCTCGCCTTATTGCGCCTTGTGACCCACATGGATGTGGGAAATGCCGCAAGCCGTAGGGAACGGCTGCGGCCCTAGCCTTCGCTCGCAACGCGTTAAACCCAACTTTTAGCCGCCAGATAAGCTCTGGAAAAACCATGTCCCTTATCTCTCCCTGGCGCGCTGACTTTCCTGGCATTCTGGCCCTCGAAGCCGAAGGCCAGACCTATCTGGACAGCGCCGCCACCGCGCAAAAACCCCAGCCCATGCTTGACGCCCTGCTCGGCTACTACGGCAGCGGCGCGGCCAATGTGCACCGGGCTCAGCATCTGCCAGGCGAACGCGCCACTCGCGCCTTCGAGGCAACCCGGGAGAAAGCCGCGCACTGGTTGAACGCCGGTGACGCGACTCAGATTGTCTTTACCCGCAGTGCCACCGAAGCCTTCAATCTTCTGGCCTATGGCTTGGAAGGCGAGTTTCAGGCCGGCGACGAGCTGGTGATCAGCACCCTGGAACACCACGCCAATCTGCTGCCCTGGCAGCAACTGGCCCTGCGCCGCCAACTCAAGCTGGTGGTGCTGCCGCTAGACAGCAGCGGCCTGATCGACCTGGACCAGGCAGCCCAGCTGATCGGCCCGCGCACCAAGCTGCTGGCAGTCAGTCAGCTGTCCAATGTGCTGGGTTGCTGGCAGCCTGTGAGCCAGTTGCTGGCCCTCGGCAAGGCGCAAGGCGCGCTAACGGTGGTCGATGGCACCCAGGGCGTGGTGCATGACCGTCATGATCTGCAGGCGCTCGGCTGCGATTTCTATATCTGCTCCAGCCACAAGCTCTACGGTCCCGATGGCGTCGGCCTGCTCTATGGCCGCGCGCCAGCCTTGCAGCGCCTGCGCCACTGGCAGTTCGGCGGAGAGATGCTGCTGCACACGGACTTCTATAACGCCACGTTCCGCGATGCGCCTTTGGGCTTCGAGGCCGGCACCCCACCCATTGCCTCCGTCATCGCCCTGGGCGCCAGCCTGGATTACCTGGCCGCCCTGGACAGCAGTGCGGTTAAGGCGCACGAAGCCAGGCTGCATAACAAACTGCTGGCCGGCCTTAGCCTGCGCCAAGGTGTGCGCCTGCTCGGCGAGCCCCGGGTGGCGCTGGCCAGTTTCGTGGTCGAGGGGGTGCACAACGCCGACCTCGCCCAGTTGCTGACCGAACAGGGCATAGCCGTGCGCGCCGGTCATCACTGCGCCATGCCGTTGCTGCAAAGCCTCGGCCTGAGCGGCGCGATCCGCGTATCCCTGGGCCTGTATAACGATTCGAGCGATCTGGAGCGCTTCTTCGCCGCTCTGGATCAAGCCCTGGAGTTGCTGCAGTGAGCCTGCCCGCCAGCGCGCAACAAGCCGTGAGCGCGTTTAGCCAATGCCCCGGCTGGGAACAGCGGGCGCGCCTGCTGATGCAGTGGGGTGAACGGCTCGAGCCCTTGAGCGACGCCGAACGCTGCGAGGCCAACCGCGTGCACGGCTGCGAGAGTCAGGTATGGCTGGTCTCCGAACAGCAGGGCCAGCGCTGGCAGTTTCGCGCCGCCAGCGAGGCGCGCCTGCTGCGCGGCCTGCTCGCTCTGCTGCTGGCTCGGGTCAACGGATTGCCGAACGAGGAACTGGCGCAGCTCGATCTGCCCGCCTGGTTTGCCCAGCTTGGACTAGAGCGGCAACTCTCGCCCTCGCGCAGCAATGGCCTACGGGCGGTGTTGAGCCGCATGCAGCAGCTGATGCAAGCGGCAAATCAAGGCTCGACCAACCACTGATCCGGGCTGCCCGAATACAGCGCCTGCTG
This sequence comes from Pseudomonas sp., assembly GCF_030696055.1. Taxonomy (GTDB): domain Bacteria; phylum Pseudomonadota; class Gammaproteobacteria; order Pseudomonadales; family Pseudomonadaceae; genus Aquipseudomonas. Next base: position 7,851 of record NZ_JAUYNP010000287.1, read on the forward strand.
CAAGCGCTCCAGCTCGCCGTTTTCGACAAAGCGGCGCAACCCCGCATTAAATAGCTCGCGCAGCTGGCTGGCCCGCGCATCGTCCTTGCGAAACAGCAGATGCAAGGGTTCGGTATTCAAATGCCGCGGATGGTGGGTAATGGTCGCGCGCACCTGATCGGAAAACAGCCGCCGTAGCATGGCGTAGCCCACCGCGCGATCCTGTGGATGCAGGTCGGTGCGCCCCAGCGTCAGCAGACGAAAGCCGGTGTCCTCCTTGTGGCTTTGCAGCACCTGCAGCCGCCCGGCCTGCTGCGCCTCATCGAACTGCGAACCATAGGAATAACCCAGGGTGGTGGCGATGCGATAGGGCTGCAGATCGGCAATAACCTGCCAATTAAAGGGCCTGTCCTTGCGATAGAACAACACCACCTCGCCCTTGATCACCGGCTCGCTGCAGCTACTGACGCGCTGCCGCGCGGCATTGCAGATATAGGGCATGACCGCATCCAGGTCGCCGTGCTGCAGCATCAGCAGGTTACGGTCCCAGGGATGGTAGATAAATTCGACCCGATAACCGGCCGCCTTGAAGATCGCCCTGACCAGACGCGCCAAGGCGCCGCCATCGCTGCGGCCCTGATCGACGTAGGGCACCCAGTCCCCCGTGCCGATGCGCACCGGTTCCAGGGCCTGAACACTCGGGCAGCTCGCCAGGGCCATCAGCAATAGCAGATAAGCAGCAACAGCCGACAACCGAGGGCGCGACCTATATGACACGAGGAACCTCAACTCAGGGTTTAGCAGGCCTGCTAGCAGGGCCACCCAGCCCCAATGCACACAGTCTTTAGCCTAGCCAAAGCTGGCTGCCCTGCATCATTGCGGCCGTGGCCGTTCGGCGGGTCGGCGCGTGCCGGCCACCAGCTTATCCACTATTCGGGCCGCGGCGACCATGCCGAAGGTCGCGGTCACCATCATTACCGCGCCAAAGCCGCCGGCGCAGTCGAGCTTGACCCCTTCGCCGACGAAGCCCTTGTACTGGCACACAGTGCCGTCCGGCTTGGGGTAGCGCAGCTGCTCGCTGGAATACACGCAGGGCACGCTGTAGTTACGCCCCGGCGTGCGCGAGAAACCGTAGTCGCGGCGCAAGGTGGAGCGCACCTTGGACGCCAGCGGATCGTTCCAGGTCTTGTTCAGGTCGCCAACCTGGATCTGCGTCGGGTCGATCTGCCCACCGGCGCCGCCGGTGGTGATCACCTGGATCTTGCGCCGCTTGCACCAGGAGATCAGCGCGGCCTTGGCGTTGACGCTGTCGATGCAGTCGATCACCGCATCCAGCTGCTCGGTGATGTACTCGGCCATGGTCTCGCGGGTGACGAAATCCGCCACGGCGTGCACCACGCAGGCCGGGTTGATGCCGCGAATGCGCGCCGCCATCACCTCGACCTTGGGCTGCCCGACCGTGCTGTCCAGCGCATGCAGCTGGCGGTTGCTATTGCTGACGCAGACATCGTCCAGGTCGAACAGCGATATCTCGCCTACTCCCGAGCGCGCCAACGCCTCGGCCGCCCAGGAGCCCACCCCGCCTATCCCCACCACCGCCACATGGGCCGCCGCCAGCCGTTCGGCGCCTTCGCGGCCATATAAACGGGCGATTCCAGCAAAGCGTTGTTCGTCGACAGGCATCTTCTCTCCTCGGTACCCGGTCACGCGGGGCGCGCATTATAGAAAGCCCTGATCCCCCACCCAAGCACTCTATCAAGCCACTTGCGCGGCAGCCGATAAACAGCGCTGGCGCAGGCCTGGCGAATACGCCTCTGGCCCTTTGCCAGCAGCCCATCCGCCAGCCCCGCCGCCAGGCTATACAGCCCTGTGGCGGCGGCGTAGCATGCGCCACCCGACGCCTGTCGCTCTTTTTTGCCACCTTGCTGGACCTGCTCACTATGCCTTCGCGTAAGTTTGGACTGAACCTGGTCATGTTCCTGGCGATTGCCGCCTTGTTCACCGGTATCTGGGCCCTGTACAACCGCCCGGTCAGCGCCCCGGACTGGCCGGAACAGATCTCCGGCTATTCCTTCTCGCCCTTCCGCCAGGGCCAGAACCCGCAGAACGATACCTATCCGAGCGACAACCAGATCCGCGCCGACCTCGAGTTGCTGGCCAAGCAGACCGACAATATCCGCACCTACTCGGTGGATGGCGCTCTAGCCGAGATCCCGCGCCTGGCCGAGGAATTCGGCCTGCGCGTGACCCTGGGCATCTGGATCAGCCCGGATCAGGCGCGCAACGAACGCGAGATCGCCAAAGCCATCGAAATCGCCAATGACTCGCGCAGCGTAGTGCGCGTGGTGGTGGGTAACGAAGCCCTGTTCCGCGAAGAAATCACCGCCCAGGAACTGATCGTCTACCTCGACCGCGTGCGCGCCGCGGTCAAGGTGCCGGTCACCACCTCCGAGCAGTGGCACATCTGGCAGGAACACCCGGAGCTGGCCAAGCACGTCGACCTGATCGCCGCCCACGTCCTGCCTTATTGGGAATTCGTGCCGATGGAGGACTCCACCGAATTCGTCCTCGACCGCGCCAAGGACCTGAAGAAGCTCTTCCCGAAAAAACCCCTGCTGCTGTCCGAAGTGGGCTGGCCGAGCAACGGCCGCATGCGCGGCGGCGCCGACGCCTCCCAGGCCGACCAGGCCATCTACCTGCGCACCCTGGTCAACGCCCTGAACTCCAAGGGTTACAACTACTTCGTCATCGAAGCCTTCGACCAGCCGTGGAAGGCCAGCGACGAAGGCTCGGTGGGGGCTTACTGGGGCGTGTACAACCTCGACCGCCAGGCCAAATTCGCCTTCGAGGGCCCGGTGGTGGCCATCCCGCAGTGGCGCCTGCTGGCCATCGCCTCGGTGGTCATGGCCCTGCTGTCCCTGGCCCTGCTGCTGATCGACGGCAGCTCCCTGCGCCAGCGCGGGCGCACCTTCCTGACCTTCGTCGCCTTCGCCGGCGGTTCGGCACTGGTGTGGATCGGCTACGACTACAGCCAGCAGTACAGCACCTGGTTCAGCCTGATCGTCGGCCTGCTGCTCGGCATAGGCGCCTTCGGCGTGTTTATCGTGCTGCTCACCGAGGCCCATGAGCTGGCCGAAACCGTGTGGATGCGCAGCCGCCGCCGGCCCTTCCAGCCGGTGCTCGGCGACAGCAGCTTCCGCCCCAAGGTGTCGATCCACGTGCCCTGCTACAACGAGCCACCGGAGATGGTGAAACAGACCCTGGATGCCCTCGCCGCCCTGGATTACCCGGATTACGAAGTCATCATCATCGACAACAACACCAAGGACCCGGCCGTCTGGCAGCCGGTGGAAGCCTACTGCGCCGAACTGGGCCCGCGCTTTCGCTTCTTCCACGTGGCGCCTATCGAAGGCTTCAAGGGCGGCGCGCTAAACTACATCCTGCCGCACACCGCCGCCGATGCCGAAGTGGTGGCGGTGATCGACTCCGACTACTGCGTCGACAAGAACTGGCTGAAACACATGGTGCCGCACTTCGCCGACCCGAAGATCGCCGTGGTGCAGTCGCCGCAGGATTACCGCGACGGCGAGGAAAACCGCTTCAAGAAGCTGTGCTACGCCGAATACAAGGGTTTCTTCCATATCGGCATGGTCACCCGCAACGACCGCGACGCGATCATCCAGCACGGCACCATGACCATGATCCGCCGCAGCGTGATGGATGAGCTGAAATGGGCCGACTGGACCATCTGCGAGGACGCCGAACTGGGCCTGCGCGTGTTCGAGAAGGGTTATTCCGCCGCCTACGCCTACAACAGCTTCGGCCGTGGGCTGATGCCGGACACCTTTATTGACTACAAGAAGCAGCGCTTCCGCTGGGCCTACGGCGCCATCCAGATTATGAAGGGGCACGCCCGCAGCCTGTTCCTCGGCAAAGACAGCCAACTGACCCAGGGTCAGCGCTATCACTTTATCGCCGGCTGGCTGCCATGGATCGCCGACGGCCTGAACATCTTCTTCACCGCCGGCGCCCTGCTCTGGTCGGCGGCGATGATCATCGTGCCGCAGCGGGTCGACCCGCCGCTGATGATCTTCGCCATCCCGCCGCTGGCGCTGTTCTTCTTTAAGTTCGGCAAGATCCTGTTCCTCTACCGCCGTGCGGTGGGCGTCGACTTCGTGCGTTCGTTCCAGGCGGCCATCGCCGGCCTGGCGCTGTCGCACACCATCGCCAAGGCGGTGCTGTACGGCACCTTCACCAAGACCATTCCGTTCTTCCGCACACCGAAGATGGCCAGCAACCACGGCATCCTGGTGGCCCTGGCCGAAGCCCGCGAGGAAGTCTTTATCATGCTGCTGCTGTGGGGCGCGGCCATCGGCATCGGCGTGGTCCAGGGCCTGCCCAGCGCGGATATCAAGTTCTGGGTGAGCATGCTGTTGGTGCAGTCCCTGCCCTATCTGGCGGCGCTGATCATGGCCCTGCTGTCGTCGCTACCGCCGCCGCAGGAAGCGTTGCAGGCGGAAGCCACTCAGGGCCTAAACCAAGACTGAAAAAAACGGCGATTTGCGTAGGAGGCTGGCAAGACCAAACATCCAAACTCAAATCGCCGTTCTGTTTTCCTGAGAAACCAGCTTATTGAATAGCCTGACTCAGGAGACAATGAAGTCAGTGGCACTCAGGCTGGAAACGCCCAGCAGCGCAATCTGCACCGCACCGTCTGCACCACTACCGTCAGCGTCATAATAAAGCGCGCCGCTGCTGGTATCGAAGGCCAAGTAATCGTCCGCGTCAGCACTCACTGCCCCCGCACCGACCACCAGGTTTCCGGCCTGGATACCACCGACAACCGCGCTGAACACACTAGTGTCCAGTTGTAACAGATCGCCTGTGGTGAAGTCAGCAATGGTGTCGAAACCGCCGACCCCGAGGTTGTCAAAGACGAAGATGTCATCACCGCTGCCACCGATCAAGGTATCGGCGCCTTCTCGACCATTCAATATGTCCGCACCACCTTGACCACTTAACACATTCTCGCCGCTGTTGCCGATAAGTTGGTTGCCCAAGGCGTTCCCGGTCGCATTGATATCTGGTGCAGGAGCGTCATCACTCAGGGTCAGACTTTCCACATTGGTCAGCTTGGCAAGGCTGTAGGAGAAACTGGACACCACCGTATCGTCGCCTGCTCCAGATTTCTCCCGCACCAGATCCTTGGCATTATCGACGTAGTAGGTATCGTTGCCAGCCCCACCCGCCATGTTATCAGCGCTGGCACCACCATCGATTAGGTCATCGCCCTCACCGGCAAAAATCACATCCTTACCGCCGCCGCCATTGATCAGGTCATCGCCTGATCCGGCCGTGACCTTGTCATTACCCTCGCCAGCATAAATGGTGTCATTGCCATCCCCGGCGGTAATATTGTCGTTGCCGGCATCACCATAGATCAGATCCGCGCCGCTGCCGGTCACTATCTTGTCGTTACCGATACCGCCAGCGACTTCGTTGTTGCCATCCCCGGCGGCAATATTATCGTTACCTGCATCGCCAGAGATCAGATCCGCGCCGCTACCGCTAACTATCTTATCGTTGCCGTTACCACCAGCGATTTCGTTGTTGCCATCCCCGGCGGCAATATTGTCGTTACCATCCCCGCCATAGATAAGGTCATCACCTAAATCGGTCTTGACCTTATCGTTACCCTGACCAGCATGAATAGTGTCATTGCCGCCACCACCAACCAAGTGGTCATTGCCTGCGCCGCCTTCCAGCAGATTGTCAAACGCATCGCCTACGATGGAGTCGCTGCCGCGCGAACCGATCACATTCTCAATATTGCTGAGCGTATCGTTACCCTCGCCCTTGGCTGTGCCTGCACTCAGGTTGACCGTCACTCGCTTGGAGCTGCCAGAAAAATCGACAGTATCGAAAGCGCCGTCACCGCCATCGATCTCATCGTCACCTTTCCCACCAACGATAACGTCATTACCGCTCCTGCCCAGTAACTGATCGGCACCAGCGGTCCCTTCGACCAGGCTATAGCCACCGTTGGACTCCAGCCAAGCCAGAAGCTCGCTGATCCACTGATTATTGTTAGCTGCCACAACTACCTCCTTCGACTGCCACACGATTGGCTGGGGTAATAATATGCCCCGCTACCCAGCAGAATCAGAACCAATTCTCATAACGCCGGGCTAGATGCAGGATATGCGTCCTGACTCACAGACTTGGTTCGCCTTTTCTTTGTTATGCCTGTGCCCATTATGTTCCTCAGTGGCACCGACCAAGCCCGTCGTTTTGTTTTAAGATGACGACCTTTTTCCGTGCCCGCCGTAATACCGGAGCCTCCGCATGATCGCCCTCTCCCCCACCCTGGAACTCGCCTGCGACCTGATCCGTCGTCCGTCTGTCACGCCCCTCGATGAGGGCTGTCAGGAGCTGATGATGCGCCGTCTGGCGGCTGCGGGCTTCAGCATCGAGCCCATGCCCTTCGAGGACGTGGAGAATTTCTGGGCCAGCCACGGCAACCAACCAGGTCCCGTGCTGTGTTTCGCCGGGCATACCGATGTGGTGCCGACCGGCCCGCTGCAGTCCTGGCAGCATCAGCCGTTCGGCGCCCTGATCGACGAGCAGGGCATGCTCTGCGGCCGCGGCGCCGCCGATATGAAAGGCAGCCTGGCGTCGATGATCATCGCCGTGGAGCGCTTTGTCGCCGACCATCCGACGCACAAGGGGCGTATCGCCTTTCTGATCACCAGCGACGAAGAAGGCCCGGCCCAGCACGGCACCAAAGCCGTGGTGGAGCGTCTGCGCGAGCGCAACGAGCGCCTGGACTGGTGCATAGTCGGCGAACCCTCGAGCACCAGCCTGGTCGGCGACGTGGTGAAAAATGGCCGCCGCGGCTCCCTCGGTTGCACCCTGACGGTGCGCGGCAAGCAGGGCCATGTGGCCTACCCGCACCTGGCCAAGAACCCGATTCACCTGGTCGCCCCGGCCCTGGCCGAGCTGACCGCCGAGCATTGGGACGATGGCAATGCCTTCTTCCCGCCAACCAGTTTCCAGGTCTCCAACCTGAATGCCGGCACCGGCGCCACCAACGTGATCCCCGGCGAGCTGACCGCGGTATTCAACTTCCGTTTTTCCACCGAATCCACTGTGGAGGGCCTGCAGCGCCGCGTCGAAGCCATTCTGGCCAAGCACGAGCTGGACTATCAGCTGGACTGGGCGCTGTCCGGCCTGCCGTTCCTCACCGAACCCGGCGCCCTGCTCGACGCGGTAGCCGCCAGTATCAAGACGGTCACCGGCCGCGTCACCCAGCCCTCGACCAGCGGCGGCACCTCGGATGGGCGCTTTATCGCCACATTGGGGACGCAAGTAGTCGAACTGGGCCCAGTCAACGCCACCATTCACCAGATCAACGAGCGGGTACTGGCCAGCGATCTGGAAGTGCTGACCGAGATTTATTACCAAACCCTGGTCAAACTCCTCGCATGAAAATCCATGAACATGCCTGCTGCGCACCCCGATAGCTGCGTTGGGCGGTACTCGCTCCTCGCCTATCTAACTGATATGTATTCGGCCTGCGGCCTCACCCTGCGGGCCGCCATAAATGACGTTCAGCCGAATTCTCGGCTGTCTCGTCGCTGCGTTCCGTCCGCCTTGCTCTCGGGACGCTCGCGACGGCCTGTTAATGGATTTCTCGCATGTTGACCTGCCCCATCTGCCAGCAGGCGCTGAGCGTTGTCGATAACGGCGTAGTCTGCCCCGCTGGCCACAGCTTCGACCGTGCGCGCCAGGGTTATCTGAACCTGCTGCCGGTGCAGCACAAGAACAGCCGCGACCCGGGCGACAACGCCGCCATGGTCGAGGCGCGCCGACGCTTTCTCGATGGTGGCCATTACGCGCCGCTGGCCAAGCGTCTGGCGCAGTTGGCCGCCGGTTACGGGCCGCAGCGCTGGCTGGATATTGGCTGCGGCGAGGGTTACTACACAGCGCAAATCGCCGACGCCCTGCCCCAGGCCGAAGGTTATGCCCTGGATATTTCCCGCGAGGCGATCAAGCGCGGCTGCAAACGCTCGCCCCAGTTGACCTGGCTGGTGGCGAGCATGGCCCGCGTGCCGCTGGCCGATGCCAGCTGCCAGTTGCTGGCCAGCGTGTTCAGCCCGCTCGACTGGCTGGAGGCCAAGCGCCTGCTCGCCCCGGGTGGCGGCCTGCTGCGCATGGGTCCGACCCGCGAACACCTGATCGAGCTGCGGCAGAAGCTGTATGGCGAGGTACGCGACTACGATGATCAGAAGCACCTGGAGCTGATTCCCCCGGGCATGCGCCTGGCCCACAGCGAAACCCTGAGCTTCAAGCTGCAACTGGACAGCAGCCAGGCCCGCGCCGACCTGCTGGCCATGACCCCCCACGGCTGGCGCGCCAGCGCCGAACGGCGCGCCGCGGTAATCGCCGAAGACTTCGAAGTTACCGTCGCCATTCGCTACGATTGGATCGAGAAAATCTAGGCCCCAGGATAAGAGATGACCATGCGCCAACCGGATATCGAGATCTACCTGAAAGACGCCGACCACAATGCCATCGGCGAGTGGCTGAGCGAAGCCCTCGGCCCCTGCACACCCTGGCAGCAGAAGGGTCAGACCTATAAATGCACGGCCGGCAGCGTGCCCGTGACCTGGCTGCCGAAGGCCGTGGGCAAGTGGAACAGCCTGTACCTGGAAAGCGACGCCACGCCCTGGGCCGACGACCTGAGCTGTGCACAAGCCGCCTTCGCCGCGCTGCAGGTCGAAGTGCGCTGCGCCCCCGGCGGCTGGCAGGAAGAGGAAAGCGACGAGCAGGCCGATCGCTGGATGCGCATCAGCGCCGACGGGGTGGAAGAAATCACCTGGCGCACCGGTTAACCGACCGCTGAAAAACTACTGCACTCGGCTATTCAGCCGTTGTACCTTGCACCCCACATGGATGTGGGAAATGCCGCAACCCGTAGGGAACGGGTGTGGCCCTAGCCATCGCTCGCTACGTTTTTCAACGGCCGGTTTAAAGACTGAACATAAAAAACCCCGCCTAGGCGGGGTTTTGTGTTTAGCGGGCGCTTACTTCTTACCCAGATTCGTAGGGTGGGGCGCATGGCTGCAGGATTATTGGCTGGCACGCAGTCTATTGCGCCGTAACCCACCGAATGGGTTGGAACCGCTGGTGGGTTACGCGGCGCACGGGCTTCGAGGTGAAGATTCAACCTTGCTTTGCGCCGCCCACCCTACAAAAGCTGCTTGCAACAGCTAACTGGTGCATAGCCTTACTTTTTGCCCATTTTCTTCAGTTCTTCATCACGCAGTTCACGGCGCAAGATCTTGCCGACGTTGGTGGCCGGCAGCATGTCGCGGAACTCCACGGCCTTGGGCACCTTGTAGCCGGTGACGTTAGCGCGCATATGCTGCATGACCTGCTCTTTGCTCAGGGCTTCGCCCGGTTTGACCACCACGAACAGCTTGATCGCCTCACCGGACTTATCGTCCGGAACACCGATGGCCGCACACTGCAGCACGCCCGGCAGAGCGGCCAACACGTCCTCCAGCTCGTTCGGATAGACGTTGAAGCCGGACACCAGAATCATGTCCTTCTTGCGGTCGACGATGCGCATATAGCCGTCGTCCTGGATCACCGCGATATCGCCGGTTTTCAGCCAACCCTCGGCATCGAGGATTTCGTCGGTGGCGTCCTGACGCTGCCAGTAGCCCTTCATCACCTGCGGGCCCTTGACGCACAACTCCCCCACCGCGCCCAGCGGCAGTTCGTTGCCGGCATCGTCGATGACCTTGCACTGGGTCGAGGGCACCGGAATACCGATGGTGCCAATCTGGATATTCTGAATCGGGTTGACCGACGCCACCGGGCTGGTCTCGGTCATGCCGTAGCCCTCGCACACCGGGCTGCCGGTGACCTGGGTCCAGCGCTCGGCGGTCGCCTGTTGCAAGGCCATGCCACCGGACAGGGTGACCTTGAGGGCGGAGAAGTCGAGCTTCTTGAAGTCTTCGTTGTTGCACAGGGCGACGAACAGCGTGTTGAGGCCGACGAAGCCGCTGAACTTGTACTTGGCCAGGTCCTTGATCATCCCCGGCAGGTCGCGCGGGTTGGTGATCAACACGTTGTGGTTGCCGATCAACATCATCGCCATGCAATGAAAGGTAAAGGCATAGATGTGGTACAGCGGCAGCGGCGTGATGATCACCTCGCGACCTTCCTGCATGTCCGAGGCCATCATCGCCCGGGCCTGCAACATGTTGGCCACCAGATTACGGTGGGTCAGCATCGCGCCCTTGGCCACGCCGGTGGTGCCACCGGTGTATTGCAGCACGGCGACATCGCCACCGGCCGGACTGACTTCCTTGACGGCTTGTCCGCGGCCCTTGGCCAAGGCCGTGGTGAGCTTGACCGATTGCGGCAGGTGATAGGCCGGCACCATCTTCTTCACGTGCTTGACCAGGGTATTGATCAGCAGACGCTTGAGCGGCGAGAGCATGTCGCCGACTTCGGTGATGATGACGGTCTTGATCCCGGTCTTGGGCAGTACTTGCTCGGCCAGGTGGGCCATATTGGCCAGGCTGACCAGGGCCTTGGCGCCGGAATCATTGAACTGGTGTTCCATCTCCCGCGCGGTGTACAGCGGGTTGGTGTTGACCACGACCAGACCGGCGCGCATGGCACCGAAGACCACCACCGGGTATTGCAGCACGTTGGGCAGTTGCACCGCGATGCGGTCACCCGGCTGCAGGTCGGTATGCTGCTGCAGGTAGGCGGCAAAAGCGCCGGACAACTCGTACAGCTCACCGTAGGTAAGGGTTTTACCCATATTGCTGAACGCTGGTTTGTCGGCGAAGCGCTGGCAGGATTCTTTCAGTACCGCCTGAATATTCGGGTACTGGTCAGGATTGATTTCGGAAGCGATCCCGGCAGGATACTTATCCTTCCAAAAGTTCTCGGTCATGGAAGCCCACTCCTCAGCAACAGCTTGATCTTCACCGCGCGCAGACGGCTGTTTATTGTATGTATGCCCGCTCCCGGCCCACTCCATGGGGCAAAAAGCCGCCCGAGAGTAGCAGCTTTGCCAGGGAGCGACCAGCACCAATAGGCGGCCACCCAGTCATAAAAAATACCGAATCTTTCGATTCGGTCATCTTCTAATCTGCTCGGTAAAACCGCCTAGCGGGCCAGGCCGCAGGGGGCTTTAAGAACCTGCTTACGAGCTAGCGAGCTAGAGCCAGACAAGGCAAAAACAGCCGAGGAAGCGCAGTTTACGAGCTGTAAATGAGCATTCCGAGGCTGTTTTTAACGCCGGATGGCCGACGCGCAGCAGATCGTAAACAGGTTCTAGGCGATATCGCGCAGCTCGCGACGAAGGATCTTGCCGACCGGGGTCATCGGCAAGGAATCGCGGAAGACTATGTGCTTGGGCACCTTGTAACCGGTGAAGTTTTCCCGGCAGTAGGCCTTTAGCGCTTCGGCGTTCAGAGCACTGTCGCGGGCGACCACAAACAGCTTGACCGCCTCGCCGGATTTCTCGTCCGGCACGCCGATGGCCGCGCAGCTGGCCACTTGCGGATGGGCCATGACCACGTCTTCGATCTCGTTGGGGTACACGTTGAAGCCCGAGACTATGATCATGTCCTTCTTGCGATCGACTATGCGCACGAAGCCGTCCGGGTCGATCACCGCCACGTCGCCGGTCTTGAACCAACCCTCGGCATCCAGCACCTCGGCGGTCGCCTCGGGGCGCTGCCAGTAGCCCTTCATCACCTGCGGACCCTTGATGCACAGCTCGCCGCGCTCGCCCAGGGGCTGCTCGATGCCCTCGTCGTCGATCACCTTGAATAAGGTACCCGGCGCCGGCATGCCGACCGTGCCCAGACGTGCTTTATTGCCATAGGGGTTGGTGCTCGCCACCGGCGAGGTTTCGGTCAGGCCATAGCCTTCCACCACGGCGCACCCGGTCATGGCCTGCCAGCGCTCGGCGGTGGCCCTGACCAGGGCGGTGCCGCCGGAGTTGGTGACCTTGAGCTTGGAGAAATCCAGATTCTTGAAGTCCGGGTTATCCATCAGCGCGACGAACAAGGTGTTGAGGCCCAGCAGCGCGGAGAACTGCCACTTGCCCAGCTCCTTGACGAAAGCGGGGATATCGCGCGGGTTGGTGATCAAGATGTTGTGATTACCATTGACCATCATGCACATGCAGTTCGCGGTGAAGGCATAGATATGGTAGAGCGGCAGCGGCGCGATCATGATTTCCTGGCCCTGCTTCATCAGCGGGGTGCCGTCGTCGCCGAGCTGCGACAGGCAGGCGTCGATCTGCAACATATTGGCCACCAGATTGCCGTGGGTCAGCATCGCCCCCTTGGCCACTCCGGTGGTGCCGCCGGTGTACTGCAACACGGCGACATCGTCCTGAGCGACCTTGACCGGCTTGAGGCCATGGCCCTGCCCGCGCTTGAGCACGCTCTTGAACGAGACCGCCTGGGGCAGGTGGTAATCCGGCACCATCTTCTTGACCTTCTTCACCACGGTGTTGACCAGCCAGCCTTTCAGGCTCGGCAACAGGTCACCCATCTTGGCTTCGATCAGGTAGTCGATATCGCTATCGGGCAGCACGTCCTGCACCAGCTTGCCGAACATATTCAGGTAGACCAGGGCGCGCACCCCGGCATCCTTGAACTGATGGCGCATCTCGCGGGCGGTGTACAGCGGGTTGGTGTTGACCACTATCAGGCCGGCGCGCATGGCGCCGAATACGGCGATCGGGTATTGCAGGACGTTGGGCATCTGCACCGCGATACGTTCGCCGGGCTGCAGGTCGGTGTGCTTCTGCAGGTAGCCGGCAAAGGCAGCGGAAAGCCGGTCCAGCTCGGCATAGGTCAGGGTCACGCCCATATTGCTGAAGGCTGGACGGTCGGCGAATTTCTTGCACGAACGCTCGAATACTTCGATGACCGACTTGTAGGCCCCCAGGTCGATATCGTTGGGGACGCCGGCCGGGCGTTTGTCGCTCCAGAAATCAGGCTGCATTATTTTTGTCCTCTTGCCCTGAAATGATCCTGTCCGCGCTGCGGAGAAGCCTGGAAAGTAACAGCTAACGCTGGGCGCGCAAATAGTTCAGCGGCGTCATTGACGGGCTGAATCTTGCCGCTCACCCTGGCACTATCCTGGTGAGCCGCCCAGCGCCACTCAGCACAGGCAAAACACCCGTCGCCATGCCCATTATTCTGTTCACTGCAGTCTTCCTGCTTCTGTTCAACAGCCCGAGCCAGGCTGAGCCGGCACTGCGCATGGCCACCCTGGAATACCCACCGTACAGCTCCGCCCACCTGCGCAACGGCGGCAGCATTGTCGAGCTGACCCGTCGCGCCTTTGCCGTGCAAGGCCATGAGGTGCAGATCGACTTCCTGCCCTGGGCGCGGGTCAGGGCCGATCTGCACACTGGCAACTACCAGGGCGCGCTGGCGCTGTGGCCCAAGGAAGTCAGGGAAGAACGCCTGATCGCCTCACGCCCACTGTTCTACAGCGAGCTGGGACTGTTTGTGCGCCGCGGCGATCTGCTGCGCTTCAGCACCCTGAGCCAACTGGCTGGCGAGAAGCTCGGCATAGTGCGCGGCTATGGCTACCCGCAGCATATTCTCGACGCCGGGCTGGTCCTCGAAGAAGCGGTGGACGACATCAGCAATCTGCGCAAACTGCAGGCCGGGCGCTTCAATCTGGTCTTGCTCGAACACCGGGTCGGCGAGCACCTGATAGCCAACGACCCGCAGCTGCGTGGCCAGCTGGCCTGGCAAGGCGCAGTGCTGGAACGGATACCGCTGCTGGTCGGCTTTGTCCCCCGGAAGACCGGGCAACCCGACTGGGCGAGGATTTACGAGCAGGGCCTGCGCCAGCTGCATGCCAGCGGCGAGTACACGCGCATCCTGCGCCGGCACAACTACTAGGGTCTGTTGCCGTTTCGCGGCGAGCCGCGTTGCTGCGCCAAATGGCGCCAGGCAAGGCGCAGGGCGCCGGTAATGGTCGCTCCCTTGCCAAGCCCTGCAACGCCGCCTGGCGTCATTTGCCACGCAACCCGAAGGGACGGGCCTGTTTTTGCGCGGTGCGGCGTTTCTCGTCGCTCATTTGGAACAACCAAACTACGCTCCTCGTGCCTTGCACCGCGCAAAAACAGGCTCCGGCGCGGCCGCATCGAAACGGCAACAGACCCTAACCGCGCGCAGACTTTGCGCGAAGCGGCGCGGCGTGCACAATGCGCAACTCTTGCAGGCTTAAGGGATTCCGCCATGCTCCACGAAGCGTTTTGGCTTGATTGCACCGATGCAGCGCCTATTTATGTCAATCGCTGGTATGCCGAGCATCCGCCCAAGGCGGTGCTGATGGTGTCCCACGGCATGGCCGAACACAGCGGCCGCTACGCGCGCTTCGCCGAGGCGCTGGTGGCTGCAGGTTTCGAGCTATACGCCCATGACCAGCGCGGCCATGGCAAAACCGCCGAGCGTGGCCTGCTCGGCCTGTATGCCAAGCACGACGGCTGGAGCCTGGTGGTAAACGACCTGGCCAGGCTCAATCACCATATTCGCCAGCAACACCCGCATGCACCGATCTTCCTGCTCGGCCACAGCATGGGCAGCTATATCGGCCAGGCCTATCTGATGCAGCACAGCTGCAGCCTGCAGGGCGCGATTCTCTCCGGTTCCAACTATCAGCCCATGGCGCTCTACCGAGCAGGCCTACTACTCGCCCGTTTCGAGCGTTGGCGCCAAGGGCCGAACGGGCGCAGCGCCCTGCTCGATTTTGCCTCCTTCGGCTCGTTCAACAAGGCCTTCAAGCCCAACCGCACCGCCTTCGACTGGCTCAGCCGCGATCCGGCGGAAGTCGACAAGTACGTGGGCGACCCGCTCTGCGGGTTCCGCTGCGTCAATCAGCTGTGGGTCGACCTGTTCGAGGGTTTTCTGCAGATCACCCCGCTCGACAACCTGGCGCAGATCGACAGCAGCCTGCCGCTGCTGGTGATAGGCGGCAGCCGTGACCCGGTCAGCGACGGCAAGCGTCAGCTAGACCTGGCCAACGCTCTGCGCGCCGCCGGCAACCAGCAGGTACAACTCAAGCTTTATCCAGATGCCCGGCATGAATTGCTCAATGAAAGCAACCGTGACGAGGTGACCGCCTACATCATCGACTGGTTGCAGCAGGCCCTCGGCCACGCGCGCCAGCTCCAGCCAAAGAACCCAGAGAGCCCTTTATGAGCCAAAGCAGCAATACCCCCTACGACGCCCTCGAAGTCGGCCAGACCGCCAGCTACAGCAAGACCGTTAACGAGCGCGATATCCAGCTGTTTGCCGAAGTTTCCGGCGACCATAACCCGGTGCACCTGGATGCCGACTACGCCGCCACCACCATGTTCAAGGAGCGCATCGCCCACGGCATGTTCAGCGGCGCGTTGATCAGTGCGGCGGTGGCCTGCGAATTGCCCGGCCCGGGCACCATCTACCTCGGCCAGAGCATGCGTTTCACCCTGCCGGTGAAACTCGGCGACACCCTCACCGTGCGCCTGGAAATCCTGGAAAAGCTGCCGAAATTCCGCGTACGTGTGGCCACCCGGGTGTTCAACCAGAACGACGAACTGGTGGTCGACGGCGAAGCGGAAATCCTCGCCCCGCGCAAGCAGCAGACCGTGGAACTGACCCAGCTGCCGCCTATCCGTATCGGCTAAGGCGTCTACTCTGAGTCGAGCCGCAACAGGCCCGCTCAGCGCGATTTCGAGTGTGGCGGGCTGGACCCGCCCCGCTTCACCCTATCTACACACCCGCCGCAGCTTTACTGGAGAATTCCATGTCCCTGTCCATGTACCAAGCATCCATCCCGGTGTTTATCCGCCAGCTCAACAACCTCTCGAACATCCTCGGCATCGCCGCCGCCCACGCCGAAGAGAAGAAGATCGAGCAAAGCGTGTTTCTCAATGCCCGCCTGGCGCCCGATATGTTCGCCCTGAGCCGCCAGGTGCAGATCGCCTGCGATAGCGCCAAGGGTGGCGCCGCACTGCTGGCCGAGATCGAAGCGCCCAGCCACGCCGACGACGAAAGCAGTTTCGCCGAACTACAGGCGCGCATCGCCAAGACCCTGACCTTCCTGCAAGGCATCAGCGCCGCGCAGATCGACGGCAGCGAGGAGCGTACCCTGAGCCTCAAGCGCCGCGACAAGGAAACCCATTTCCAGGGCCAGGCCTTCCTGCTCGATCACGTACTGCCGAACTTCTATTTCCACCTCACCACCGCCTACGCCATCCTGCGCCATAACGGCGTGGCCATCGGCAAGCGCGATTTCCTCGGCACCCGTTAAGTACCCGAGGTTGCGCTAAGAACCTGGTTTGACCCCAGCGATGGACGCGACCGAGCAGGCTAAGGGGCTCCCCTCAGCCTGCTCGCCCTATAAACAAGCCCGCGACTGTTACCCCGCGCCGCTACCTTGCCTGACAACTTAACAGTTGCATGATGCCCATTAGCCATTAAGATGCGTTCGGCAAGGAAGCCTGGCGACCATCTTCGCGGTCGTCTGAAAGCGCCTTATACCCCCCTCAAAGGCCGACTAAAGGAATAGACCGTGGCCCGTCCGTACTTCCGCAAGACCCTACTCGCCCTGGCGATTGCCACTTCCCAACCGCTGCTGGCCGAGACAGTCAATCTGACTGGGTCACAGGTCAGGCTCACCCCTGCCGATTATTCAATCGATTGGAATGAACCGTTGCTCCTAACCGGGCAAGCCATTGGCAGCGGGTATGCGGTCGATATCGAAACCGAGTTCGGCAGCTCCTTATGGGATATCACCAACAGGGCCAGCCTGAGCACCTCAGGAGATGGCTCCCGAGCACTGGGGCTTAGCGCTTTCAACGCTCCCCCAGGTTATGTATTCGGCAACCTGACTAACGAAGGGCAGATCAACGCGGACGGTAGCAATACAAGCGGAATTTCCGTGGTAGGTGAGATAAACATATTTGCTGATCTGAACAATGCGGCGACTATCAAAACCAGAGGAGATGGTTCAGCGGCTATTCGGCTCAGTAATGGGAACGTCGGGAATCTAAATAACTCCGGAAACATTAGTGCCAGTGGAGCGCGAGCAGCAGGGATCGTGATTTCAGAGGACTTCAGGATACTCACTGGGCTAAACAACAGCGGCACGATCCAGGCAACTGGCTTACAGGCCAAAGGCATTTCGCTGAGTAGCTCACGCCTCCATTCTCCCTTGGCAAACAGTGGCGGCATTGAGGTTAGTGGGGAATCCAGCAGAGCCATCAGCCTTGAAGCAGGTAGCAGAGCTGACGAGATTGTAAATAAGGCCGACGGCCTGATCAGTGCCACTGGCGATTACAGTCGTGGTCTGTCTATTGCGCCGGGCAGAGCTGAATACGGCTCTTCCACTCTGCAAAACGACGGCTCTATTCGGGTCAATGGTCGAGAAAGCGTCGGAGTCTTTATCGACCATCCTAATAACCTCGGCCTCATCGAGAATAGTGGAGAAATCCTCGCGATGGGGATTGGCAGTCGCGCCATAGTGATAGGCAATGGCGAGCCGAATGACCCACCGCGCTACCCTTGGACTTTTTGGCTCTCCAATCTCGGCACGATTCGAGCCGAAGGAGTAGCTATCGATGTAGCCGAAGCGCCAGCCTATGCAGTCGAGCCATACGGCTGGGTTGGTGTCGGGCTAGAAGCTGGAGGAGTGATCGAGGGTGGACAGGCGGCCATCCAAGGCAAGGGAAATGTAGAATTCCATCTATGGGGCGGCGAGGTTCGCGGTGATCTACTTGGGCTAGGGGATATGTCTGCCGACAATGGAGCCCTGTTCAATGGCAAGCTGATCCAGAGCCCCACCCTTGATGTTTACTCTCTCGAACTGGGTCAGCCTCATACCCGCCTGGAAGGTGACTTGTATTTGGTAGGGCCGGGTAAACTAGACCTTAACCTTCACACACAAACCGACCACCGCCGCCCGATCCTGGACGTCAGCGGAAACGCACAGTTCGGCTATGACACTCAGATTCGCCTGAAACCTGCCTCGGCAGATTTCCGCGGGCTGCCGCTAAGCGAGTATGTGCTGATTTCCGCCGCGCAGATTGAAGTTTGGGGTGCCGCTTTCAATGCCGGCCTGCAGGTCACCAGCCTCTCCGATCTGCTGCAGATAGAACGCTACGAGATCACCGACACCCAGGTCACCGCCGTAGTCAAAAGCATGTCCACAGAGCAAGTCGGCGACTACTTACGCCAGCATGGCGCCCAGTCTCATCTGCTGCCCGCCTTTAGCGCCTTCTACGGCAATACGCTGGGTAATCTGGACGACCAGGACCCGCTGTTCGACGCCACCATCCACAGCAACGATGAGGAGCTGGTGCGCCTGGCGCAGCAGCTCGCCCCCGAAGTCAACGGCGCCAGCGGCCAGACCGCCGCCAGCAATCACAACCTGCTCGGCAACACCCTGCAAAACCGCAGCGCCAGCCTGCGCCAGGGCCTGTCCTCCGGCGATGGTCTGAGCCAGACCGGCGCCTGGGTACAGGTGCTGAATAGCGATGCCGACCAGGGCGAGCGCAACGGCATTGCCGGCTATGACGCCGACAGCCAGGGCATTGCGGTGGGTGCCGACGGCAAATTGAATGCGCAGACCACCCTGGGCCTGGCCTACAGCTACCTGAGCAGCGACGTGCACAGCCAGAGCGGCAACCAGACCGATATCGAAGGTCATGCCCTGACTCTCTATAGCGGCTTCGAGCAAGGTGCCTGGTTCGCCGATGCCAGCCTGACCTACGGTCGCAGCGACAACCAGAGCAAGCGCTATATCGCCGGCACCCGGGCCGAGGGCGATTACGACAGCGACCTCTGGGGCCTCAGCCTGCTGGGCGGCTACGGCTTCGACCTGGGCCAGGGCCTGCTGCTGGAGCCACGCGTGGCCGCGCGCTACAGCAAGGTGCAGATCGACGGCTTCCGCGAGAAGGGCTCGTCGGCCGCGCTGGCCGTCGGTAGCCAGCGTTACGAGGTGGGCGAGTTGGGCGCCGGCGTGCGCTTGGCCGGCAACTTCGACGCCGGCCAGGGCAGTCTGGAGCCGGAAGCCAAGCTGATGGCCTATCACGACTTCATCGCCGACCAGGCCAGCAGCACCAGCGCCTTCGTGGTCGGTGGCACCCCCTTCGTCACCAGCGGCGCCAAGCCGGCGCGCGACAGTTATGAGGCCAGCCTGGGGCTGACTTACCACCTCGGCGCGGTCAGCCTCGGGGTCAGCTACGACTACCTGACCAAGGCGGATTACTCCGCCGACACGGTGCAAGCCCGAGTCCGCTACGATTTCTGATATGACCTGCCCGCACCCAGGCCCGCTTGCGCGGGCCTTTCTTTTCCTGCTCGGCTCGGCCGCTGTCTTGACAGGCTGTACCTCCCCTGGTGCCCGGCTGGAAGAGCTGGCCCGCCAGCAAAACCACCTACTGGCCACCCTGCACACTGCCCAGTTCGATTTGCGCGTTGCCCTACCGAATGCGCCGCAGCCGGCCAGTCGGCTCCGGGTCTACCTGGAGGGCGACGGCCGCGCCTGGATCACGCCAACCCAACCCAGCCTGGACCCGACACCACGTGACCCGCTACTGGCGCGGCTGGCCATGCAAGATCCACAGCCCAGCATCTACCTGGCGCGCCCCTGCCAGTACCTGAGCTCGCCCGCTTGCGCGACACGCTATTGGACCGGCGCACGCTTCTCCAACGAAGTGCTCGGCAGCCTGGACCAAGCCCTGGACCAGATCAAGCAACGCTATGGAAACCGCGACTTCGAGCTGATCGGCTACTCGGGTGGTGGCACCCTGGCCTTATTGCTGGCTGCTCGGCGTCACGATATCGCCCAGGTGCAAACCCTGGCCGGCAACCTATTCCCGCGCCGCTGGGCCGCACTGCTCGACTTGGCTCCACTGCAAGGCTCGCTGGAACCGCTGGACTTTGCCGAACGCCTGAGCGCATTGCCGCAACGCCATTTGGTCGGAACCGAGGATCGGGTGGTGCCGCCCAGTCTGCTGGACGAATACGCCGCGCGCCTAGGCCCAGCCGACTGCCTTGAGCTACAGCGGCTGGCTGGCGTTGATCACCACACAGGCTGGCTTGAGCGTTGGCCGCTCTGGCGCGACCGGCCTATTGAATGTAAGACCACTCGGAGACAGGCAGCCGGGCGAGCCGAGGTCCACTCAGTTGATGCGCCTTGAGATGCGGCAACACCGCGGCCAATAGCGGCTCCTTGAAGGCCTCCTGAAAACGGTGAGCCAGGCCCGGGATCAGCTTCAGCGCGCTGCCCTTGATATGCGCCGCCACATGCACGCCGTGCATCACCGGCAGCAGCGGGTCGGCGGTGCCGTGCACCACCAGGGTCGGCACGCGCAGGCGATTGAGCAACTCCACCCGGCTCGGCTCGGCGAGTATCGCCAGTAACTGGCGCTGCACCCCCTCCGGATTGAAGGCGCGGTCGTAGGCGATTTCGGCTTGCTCCACGAGCGACTCGCGGTCATCCCTGACTGCCGGGCTACCCAGGGCGGCGAGCAGGTCGGCCTGCTGCTGCAGGGCGATGTCACGGCTCGGCGCTTCACGCTTGGCCAACAGTTCCAGCAGGGCCGCGCTGGGCGCAGGCAGGCCCTGGGCGCCGGAACTGGTCATTATCAGGGTCAGGCTCTGCACCCGCTCGGGAGCCAGGTCGGCCAGGTGCTGGGCAATCATCCCGCCCATGCTCGCACCCAGCACATGGAACTGTCCCACGCCCAGAGCGTCCAGCAAACCCAGGGCGTCGCCGGCCATATCGCGCAGCCCATAAGGCGCGGCAACTGACAGCCCCAGGCGATAACGCAGCGCCTCATAGTTCAGATTGACGGCGGGCGCAGCCTGGCTCCAGGTGCTCAGGCCGACATCGCGATTATCGAAGCGAATAACCCGAAACCCTTGCAGGCACAGGCGCGCAACCACCTCATCGGGCCAGTGGATCAGCTGCCCACCCAGGCCCATAACCATCAGCAGCGCCGGATCGCTGGCGCGGCCGATGCTCTGATAGGCCAGTTGCACCTCGCCCAGCACGACCCGTTCGGTCGGCACCCGGACAGCGCAGCGCTCGGCAGCCAAAGCAGACAAGCCACACAGAAGTGCGGCCAGGAAAAGTAGCGCACGCATAGCATCACCCAAGCACGGGACAGCAATACGCAGCCCCCCATTAAGGCGCGAGTGTGGTGAAAGCCGTGCGAGCGCGCTGCCACACTATGGTGACAATTTGATGAAGGAGGACGAACGGTCGCTGCTTTTGTGACTTCAGCCGCTATGGCTAGCCTGTCGCCAAAGCGCTTATTTGCTGGTATGGCGGAAGGTGCCGTCCCAATCGGCGGGCAATTCCTGGTCGCGCAGCGCTTGAATGCGCTCTAGATAGATACGGTACAGCTTGCTGTGGGCATGCTCGGCTTGCAGTTGGCGCAAGCCCTGTTCGGCCTGATCCCAGCGGCGTGCGCGGTAATGCTCCAGGGCAGCGGCATAGTCGTCCAGTTCGCTGCGCCGCGGCGCCGTCAGTTCCGCGGCCAGGCCCAGCGGCTCGAAGGCGTCGATCGGTTCGTTCTTGCCCTTCACCAGCAGGCGATCGACGAAGCGAAAAGCGATGTCCGCGCATGCGTTGGCGGTGTTGGCGCCGACCAGGATATGCACACCGTAGAACTTGGTCAGGCCTTCCAGGCGCGAGCCGAGGTTCACCGCATCGCCCAGCACGGTGTAGGCCTTGCGGTATTCGGAGCCCATGTCGCCGACGTTCATCAAGCCGCTATTCAGACCTATGCCGATACTGATCTGCGGCATATTGCGCGCACGCAGCTCGCCACCCAGGCGTTCGGTGACCGCGACCATCTCCAGCGCCGCCAAGACCGCGTTGCGGCGGTGCTGCGGGTCGGCCAATGGCGCGCCCCAGAAGGCCATGACCATGTCGCCGACGTATTTATCGATGGTGCCGCCGTGACGAAAGATGACTTCGGTGATGGGGGTGAAGTAGTAGTTCAGCAGCGCCTTCAATTCGGCGGCGCTGAGGCTTTCCGAGATACCGGTGAAGTTGCGGATGTCGGAAAACAGCACGGTCATTTCCCGGCTCTGGCCGTCCATCGAATAGCTTTCCGGCGAGTTCAGCATCTGCTGGATATGGGCGGCCGGCACGTATTGCCCGAACATGCTGGTGACCGCCTGGCGCGCGCGGCTTTCGCGGACGAAGCCTGCGAACATAAACCAGCCGGCCAGGGCCAGCACCAGCAGGTAGGTGCTGGCCAGCGGCAGGTCCAGGCCACTGCGCAGCCACAGCAGCAGGTTCAGCCCGGTCCAGCCGGCCAGGGCGCCCAGGCTCAGGCCCGCCTGCAGCCAGGGCGAGCGGCGCGGCATCAGCAGGATCAATAGCAACCCGGTCAGCAACAACTGGCTGAAGGTGACCCCCGGTTCCCAGGCCGGGCGGTAGGGAAAACGGCTGCTGAGCAGGCCATGGATCACATTGGCGTGCACTTCCACGCCAGGAAACGCTGTGGCCAGTGGCGTGTTGACCAGATCGAACAGGCCGATGGCGGAACCGCCCACCAGCACTATGGCGCCTTCCAGGCCGAGCCGTTCGGGCGTTTCACGCAGGATCTGCCAGGCCGGCAAATAACGCACGGGGGCGGACTTGCCATGGTAAGGCACCAGCACCCGGCCCAAGCCGTCGGTGTAGATCGGCCTGTCGCTGAGCTGCACGGCAGACACCGCCAGCACCTCGCCGATGGCGGCGAAGCGCACATCCAGTTGCTCCACCAGCATAAAGCTCATGGCCGCGGCCAGGGCCAGCGAGGGGTAGACCCGGCCTTCGTGGGCCATCAGCAGCGGCGTGCGGCGGATCACCCCATCGGCATCGGCAAAGGTGGTGACGAAGCCGCCGCTGCCGGCGCTGTGGGCGAGCAGCGGGATATTGGCGGTGAAACCGGCTTGGCTGAGCATCACCGGAGTGCCCCGCCCGCCCGTGGGAGCGGCGGCCGTCGCCAGGCTGGCGACCGCGGGCGGCAGCTGCCCCGAGCGGTGCTCGCCGCGGTCCTGAAAGAAGAACCCCAGCACCGTGTCCGTGCCTTGCAACGCCTCGGCGAAGCGTCGATCCGGGTTCCACTGCTCACCTAGCGCCTCGATCTGCGGCTTCGACAACCCGCTGCCAGACTGCTGGCCAAGCCAGGCGATAAAGGCCGACTCTTGCGGCTCGGCGAACACCACGTCGAAGGCGATCACCGTGGCCCCCGCTTGCGTCAGTTGCTCGGTGAGCAGCGCCAGCTTGTCGCGGCTCCAGGGCCAGCGGCCTTCGCGCTTGAGGGATTGCTCGTCGATATCGGCGATGACGATAGGCGTCGCCTGGGGCAACGACTCGTAACGGGCGCTCAGCCACATGCGCCAGTCGTACCAGATGAAATCCAGGCGGTTGAGCAGGCTGCGATCGGCCACCTGGGCGGATAGCTGCAAGGCGATCACCAGGCCCAGCAGCAATAAACCGACCCCGTGCAGCCATTGCCTGCGCAGGCGACTCAGGAGTGCCGACGGCAGTTTTGCGGCGGACAGTCTCAATCTCTAGTCCCTGACAGCAATGCCAATAGTGGTAATTGCAAAACTGACTCCTAGACTGGCAACACAACCTTCGCATCTTGGCCCTGCAGGGAGCATCGGATAGCCAGTGATCAGCGCTTTAGCTCTGCCAGCCAATGCTCGCCTTTGGGTTGCGCTTACCCTCACCCTGCTTGGCCTGTGGAGCGCTTGCGCCATGGCCGACGACTCATCCCCGCCACTCCAGCGTAGTTCAACCGCGCGCCAGCTAACCGAGCTGCTGCGGCGCCAACAACATGAGGCGGCGTACGCATTGGCGACGCAACACCTGAGCCGCGAGGAAGGCGATCCCGACTTCGATTTCTATTACGGCCTGGCCGCGCTCGAGAACGGCCGGGCGCAAGAAGCCAGCTTCGTGTTCGAGCGCCTGGTGGCGCTATCTCCGGAGAACGACCGCTTCCGCCTGGAATACGCCCGCGCGCTCTACCAGATCAAGCGCTACGCGGAGGCGGAGCAGCAATTTCGTCTGGTGCTGGAGCACAACCCACCGGCGGCGGTCGTTAGCAATATCGAGCGGTTTATCGAGCGCGTCAGCAGCGCACGAGACGAGGTGAACAAACGCTGGGAAGGCTTCGTCGAGCTCGGCGCCGGCTACGACAGCAATATCAACAACGCCACCGGCGATCCGGTCGTCGGCCTGTTCGAACTACCGGACAGCGCCATGGCAATGGACAGCCCCTATCTCGCGGCGCACAGCCTGGTCAAATATCACTGGCCGTTTTCCCAACGCAATCGCGCCTTCGTGCAACTGCAGAGCGACCACAAACACAACAGCCTGAACAGCGATTTCGACCTGGACAGCCTGGGACTGAGCAGTGCCTGGGTGCACCAGCGTGGCGCCGAGCAGTTCCAGGCCGGCCTACAGTACCAGCACACCTGGCTGGACGGGCAGGCTTACCAGCGCGCCAGCGGCATCTTCGGCCAGTGGCGACATCTTTGGGGTACCCAGGTCGCCACTACCCTGTACTCGGGCCTGTTCGACAAACACTCCTTCCAGCTCGACGAGCTGGATGTCTGGCAGCCCATTGTCAGTGGGCAATTGCAGATCCTTAGCGGCAACCTCCTTCATCAGTTCTCCCTGGGCGGCGGCAGCGAGAATCCGCGTTTGTCGAGCGGCCGGCACCTGGCCAAGGACTTCCGCTTCGGCGGCTACCAGCTCCTGTGGCAAGCGTCCGAACTGTGGCAGCCCTATGCCGGCGTGTCCGCCTTCAACGGCCGTTACAAGGCGCACCACCCGGTATTTGGCGAGCGCCGGGAAGACGACGCCTATCGGCTCTCCGTCGGGGTGAGCCGCCGCTTGGCCGAAAGTCTGAACCTCAGTCTGGAGACCAGCTACACCGATAACCAGAGCAATCTGAGTTTGTACGAGTACCACCGCTGGCAGCTGGAAGCGCGATTGCAGCGAGTGTTCTAGAGCGTTCAGGGAGGGAATATGCAGAGGTTATTCTGGCCATCCGCCGCTCTCTGGCTGGTGCTGATGCTGGGGCTATTGCCCGCCCAGGCCGCCGAGGAGGCCGCCCAGGTGATTCTCGCTCATGGCGCCCAGGCGCTCGGCGCAGACGGCGCGCTGCGCACCCTGGCTCGGCGCGATCGGGTATTCGTCGGCGACACCCTGAGCACCGCGGGTAACGCCATGCTGCAGGTGCGCTTCGTCGACAAGGCTTTGCTCACCTTGCGCGAGAACAGCCAGTTCCGCATCGAAACCTACACACCGCCGACCGACGGCGGCGGCCAGGTGCTGATGCATCTGGTCGAGGGCGGTTTCCGCACCATCACCGGCAGCATCGGCAAGGGCTCGCAGGACTCCTACCGAGTCACCACCGGGGCCGCCAGCATCGGCATTCGCGGTACCCACTACGAAGTCGTGCAGGAATCGCCGAACGCCATAGTGGTGGCTG
Source organism: Pseudomonas sp. (assembly GCF_030696055.1). Lineage (GTDB taxonomy): Bacteria > Pseudomonadota > Gammaproteobacteria > Pseudomonadales > Pseudomonadaceae > Aquipseudomonas. The sequence goes on from NZ_JAUYNP010000287.1 coordinate 33,388, forward strand.
TCTGGGATGGCGGTATTCACCTCAGCAACGCAAACGGCAGCCTGAACCTGGGGCCGGATCTGGACTTCAGCTATTCACGGGTCGAAACCGGACAAGCGCCGGCCGGTCTGCTCGAACCACCGCCGGCCTTCCAACAGGGACCGGCCGCGACCCAGGCCCAGCCCGAGAGCGCTGAAGAGGTGGCGGAGAGCGACAACGCCAGCCCGGACGATGGCGCCGCGGCAGACGGCGCAAAGGAAGCAGGCGCAGAGCCGGCGGAAGACTCGGAGGAGACGGCCATTTTCGCTGCGCAGGCCACCACAACTGAGGCCGCCGACCAGGAAGAGCCGGCGCTGTCCCCGAGCCAAGAGGAGATACTGGTCACGCTCGATGCCCCGCTGGACGACTCGCTGAATCTCACCGATACCAATCAGCAGTTACAGGAGGAACTGACGCCCCCTCCTGTACCAGTCGATCCCTGGACGACCAAGGCGCTGACGGAACCGCGCCTCTATATCGCCGAATTCGACCAGTTGAAGGAGCCCGCGAAGCAGCAGGCGGTGATAGTTGCGGACGACCACGAGGTCATACTGGCGACGCTTATCTCGCCCGACGCGCCGTCGCTCTACGACTTCGCCGCCAACGGCCCGGTCAGCTTCGAGCTGCACTATGCGATCGAAGACGGCTCCAACGCGCCGCCAGGCGGCATGGTGCTGGTGCAACTCGATAAGAACCACCCCAACTTGAATGCCGTGATCGGCGATATCCAGGAGGACCTGAGCGCGGCCGGCGCCCCGGTCGGGGTACGCGAGTCGACCCTGAATCCGGGCCACCTGGAGTTCTTCACGGCGAACGCCAATCCTGATCTGCAATTCAAGCTGAGCAACTTCGATTACTCGGCCAGTAGCGCCCAGCCCCTGGATGTGGCGAACGCCCTGGGCGGACTGGTTGCCGACTCCTTCGCCTTCGGCCATAGCCCTGGCGATGCCAGGCGTGCCTTGGTCGTCTTCGGGCAGGACGGCAAACCCTCCGCATTCCTCGCCCCGAATCCGCCTACGGCCTCTGGCTCCAGCACCTCCAACTCCCCGACCGCCGCGCTAGGAGTCGGGCGCCAGGGCGCTTCGCTGCTGCAGGATTACAATCCGGCGGTGGATGGCCGCAGCAATATCAGCTGGGGCCGCTGGGCAGCCTCGGCCAGCAACCCGATCCATATCTATGGCGATATCGATACGCCCGAGACCATCACCGAGTTCAGGGAGCAGTCCGGTTACTGGTTGGCAGCCGAGGCGGCCAATACGACGGCCTTGACCGGCACTCAGCGCTTCCAGATGGGCGCCACGCCGCAGTTCCTCGGTAGCGGCAGCGATGGCGCCGTGCAAGCCATGGGCGGCGCCTTCACGGTCGACTTCACGACGGGGGCCGTCTCCAACGGCTCGCTGTCCTTGTCGACGGCGAACCAGAATTGGAGCGCCCAGTTCAATGGCGTTTACGCCGATGCCCACGCCTTTATGCGGGTCAATAACGGCACCATCAGCGGCAGCGTCAACTGTGCCAACTGCGTCTCGGGCAATATCAACGGCATCTTCGTGGCGCCCGGCGACCGCTTCGCCGCCGGCTACAACCTGTACCAGAGCGACCAGCCGAGCGTGAACAACCAGGGCGTGTTCCTGATGGAACGCCAGTAGCCGGGATTATCCGAAAACCGCTACGCCTCAACCTCCGCCCGCAGCTGCCGCGCCGCCGCCACCATATTGACCAGCGCCGCTTCGGTCTCCGGCCAGGCGCGGGTTTTCAGGCCGCAGTCCGGGTTGACCCACAGGCGCTCGGCGGGAATGCGCTTAGCGGCCTGGCGCAGCAGCTTGACCATAGCAGCGGTGTCCGGCACCCGCGGCGAGTGGATGTCGTAGACCCCGGGGCCGATATCGTTGGGATAGGCAAAGGCCTCGAAGGCGTCCAGCAGCTGCATATCTGAGCGCGAGGTTTCGATGGTGATGACATCGGCATCCATGGCGGCTATGGCTTCGAGCACATCGTTGAACTCGCTGTAGCACATATGGGTGTGGATCTGCGTCTCGTCGCGCACCCCCG
>NZ_JAUYNP010000289.1 GCF_030696055.1 Pseudomonas sp.
TGCAGTTTATGGTCAACACCGACAAGGTGGCCGAGCCGGCCAGCCTGGAAAACCTGCTGGAGCGCCTGAACAACCAGGAGTTCGATCTGGTGGCCGTGGGCCGCGCCCTGCTGGTCGACCCGGATTGGGCGTTGAAGGTGCGTGACGGTCGCGAGCAGGACATCCTGCCGTTCAGCCGCGATGCTCTGACCTCGCTGGTCTGATCCCCCGCTTTTCCGTGTGCGCCGCAAAACGGCGCGTCACTCTTCCAGCCCCGGCACATCGGGGCTTTTTTTCGCCCGCAAAACCTCAAGCGGCTGCGCCTATGGGCTCAGCCGGCGCTGCTTATAGACCATCGAAGGGAAAAAGTTCCTTTGTCATCAAATGTTTATATATCAGCAACCGCGCTGAAATATCTCGCCGCCAAGATTCCCTCCAGCACGAACGAGCCCCCAGTGCTCGGGTGTTTTCCAACACTTAAAGTCCATTAGAGGAATCTTCGATGATCCGTAAGCACTTCGCCGGTTTCGCCGCCAGCGCCCTGGCTCTGGCCGTTTCCGCCCAGGCTTTCGCTGGTACCGTCACCACCGACGGTACTGACATCATTATCAAGACCAAGAGCGGTCTGGAAGTCGCTACCTCCGACAAGCAGTACAGCTTCAAGCTGGGCGGTCGTATCCAGGCCGACTTCGATCACTTCGACGGCTTCTACACCACCAACAACGAAGCCGCCAACGAAGCCTTCTTCCGTCGCGCCCAGCTGGAGTTCGGCGGCAACTACAAAGACTGGCGTTACCAGATCAACTACGACTTCGGCGACAACCGCAGTAACGAAAACAAGTTCGACGAAGCCACCATCACCTATACCGGTTTCTCGCCGATCAACATCAAGGTCGGTCGCTTCGACCCCGACTACAGCCTGGAAAAAGCCACCAGCTCCAAGTGGGTCACCACCAAAGAGCGTTCGGCCATTCTGGACCTGGCGTCCTGGACCACCGACCATGAAAACGGCATGGGCATCCAGGTCAACGGCACCACCGCCGGCATGTTCTACGGCTCCGCCAGCATCCAGCAGCAGGATTCCGGTGTTTATCTGGAAGACGAAGACGGCAAGGACGTCAACAGCTTCTTCGCCCGTGGCGTGATCGCGCCGATCGTCAGCGAAACCCAGGTGCTGCACTTCGGTCTGGACTACGCCACTCGCAGCTACGGCAACGAGCGTGACGGCACCAAGTTCGGCGGTGCTATCAACTCCCGTCTGGGCGTACGTGGCGTTTCCGAAAACCAGACCAACTCGGCTCAGCTGGTCCTGGCTCCGGCTGATGCTGGCGCCACCGGTGGCTTCGAGGATGACGAAGTCGTGGGTCTGGAGTTCGCCTATATGCAAGGCCCGTTCTCCGTACAGAGTGAGTACCTCAAGCGCGACCTGAGCGGTTACGCTAGCAACGCTGATCGCGAAGCCACCGGCTACAACGCGATGCTGGCCTATACCCTCACCGGCGAGTCGCGCATCTACAAGCTGGACGGCGCCAAGTTCGACGCCATCAAACCGGTGGACAAGCAGTACGGTGCCTGGGAAGTCTTCTACCGCTATGACCACCTGAGCGTGGAAGACGACGCCACCATGGCGACCGTCGGTGGCCTGGCCATCGACGAAAGCGAAGCCAAGGTGCACACCCTGGGTGTGAACTGGTATGCCAACGAAGCCGTCAAGCTGTCGCTCAACTACCTGATGACCAATACCGACGACGAGACCGTCCGCCTGCAGAACGGTCGCTTCGCTGCCGGCAACGACGATGACGATGGCCAGGCCATCACCATGCGCGCCCAGTACGTCTTCTAATTGGTCGCAATACCGCTCTAACTGCTCCCTTACTAGCCCCGCCTTGTGCGGGGCTTTTTTTATCTGTCGAGCGACTGCGGCCGATGGCGTGTAGTGCTAAAGGATTGCCCGGTGCGGGGTAATCCTGCGCCTGCAGGCCTTGCGACTTTGCCGGGAGGGCGGCGGTGTTTACTGCTGCCTTTCCTTTGGAGCATCCAACCCCTGTGATCTGTGCCGGCTTATCGCGACTGCTTAGCAGGCCGTTGAAAAACTACCTGCGTTGCCGATACGGCGTTAAAAACAGGCTCGGAATGCTCATTTACAGCTCGTAAACTCCTCTTCCTCGCCTGTTTTTGCCTTGTCTCGGCTGCCTCGCCTACATTTTTCAACGGCCTGTTAGGGCTACTTCCTATATCCAGCGGGTTGGTTTGCGGTGCTGCTTGCCGTTCAGGCCGCAGTCATAGGCGTGGTGCAGCGCGGTGACTAGGCCCGCTGGCGATGGTTTATGCGCAACCCTTGTCGCTTTGCGCCCTGTTGGGCTTCGCGCAGCTCAGCCCAGCCTACCGCCCCATGTAATTGGCCCATAGCTTGGTGTTTAGCCGGCTTGGCGAGGAGATCGGACTGAGTTTGGCCGTTGGCATTGCGCACTCTGCCACATGCAGGCAGCACCCAGGCTGGCTCAGTGGGATTCAGCGACTGCTTGCCGGTGTGGCACTCGAAGGATAGCGGAGTCGGGGCTTCGCGCCGGTGTTGACGCACGATTGACGTTAGCCGCTCAGGGGTGCCCAAGGCGCTCGCGGAGTCTTTGGCGTATGGCTAGGGAGTAGGCGGGGGTATATCGATCAGCTGCTTAGCCACAGGCTAAGGCTTGGGGGGCAAGCAGGGGGGCTGAAGTCTGGCAGCGGATTGCCCGCTGCCAGCTCAGTCAGCATCAGCTGGCCGGCGTGATGCCGTAGTTGGTTTGGAACTGCTTGATCAGCGCGACCGGCTTCTTCTCTTCCTTTTGCAGCAGATAGACCACGCGTTCGCCGTTGGGGCCGCTGGCCACTTCCGTGTGGCGGAAGATGGGTTCGCCGAGTTTGTTCACATCGACCATATCGCCGTAACGCTGGGCGACGAAGATGATCCCGTCCTGGCGGATCTCGCCATAGAACTTGCCGGCAGGTGCCTGGCTCTGCCGCAGAAAGCGGTAGGCGGCAATCCCGTCGAGCGCCTTGCCTTGATCCTCGGCGCGCAGGCCCAGGACTATGGCTTGGCCATACTTGTCCTTCTCACCCAGGTCTTTCAGGTGGGGCGCGTTGCCGCTGTGCAGAAAGTCGCGGTAGACCTGGTAGTCATCGAACAGAAAGAGTTTTTCTTCGGTGCGCACCTGGTACCAGTCTTCGTTATTCAGGCTGGCTTCGGCCGTGGCGGCAGAGGGTGCTGTGGAATAGTTGCTGCAGGCCGTCACGCAAGCAGCCAACAAGGCTATGGATGCAGGTTTGAACAGTTTCTTTACGGACATCGAATTCCCTCCCAAGGAAGTTGGCAAGCGAGTTTCGCTGGGCTTGGTGACAACTTGATGACCGTTAGATGTCGGTTCGCCAACCCTGGCCTGAGCGGATGGGTGCGCGTCCAGGCCAGTCCCGGAGCCGCTTTGGCCATTTAGCTGGCGTTGCGCTTGCGGCTATAGTGCAGCTTCGCCCCATCACCCGAGCCGCCGATGTCCCTGACCCGCCTGACTTCCCTGGACGGCATTGCCGCGAGTCAATGGAATGCCCTGCTGAGCGAGGCGCAACCCTTCTTGCAGCACGCCTTCCTATCTGCTCTGGAAGACAGCGGCAGCGTTGGCGGACGCAGCGGTTGGCAGGCCGCCCACCAGCTGTGGCGAGATGCCCAGGGCCAGCCCCTGGCCGCGTTGCCGGCCTATGTGAAGAGTCATTCCTATGGCGAGTATGTGTTCGACCATGGCTGGGCCGATGCCTGCCAGCGCGCCGGTATCGACTATTACCCCAAGCTGCTCGGCGCCATTCCTTTTTCGCCTGTGACCGGCCAGCGCCTGCTGGGCGACCCCGCTGCCGCCGCGCAGCTGCTCGATCTGCTGACGGCAAGCCTGGCCGAGCAAGGGCTGTCCAGCCTGCATATCAACTTCACCAGCCCGGCCGACGATGCCCTGCTGCAGGGCCGCGAGGGCTGGCTGCAGCGCCTGGGTTGCCAGTATCACTGGCGCAACCGCGGCTACCGGGATTTCCAGGATTTCCTCGAGGCCTTAAGCTCGCGCAAGCGCAAGCAGATGCGCAAGGAACGCGAGCAGGTAGCGGGGCAGGGCATCAAGTTCGACTGGCGCGAAGGCCAGCAGCTGAGCGAGGCCGAGTGGGATTTCGTCTACCTGTGCTACGCCAACACCTACCGGGTGCGCGGCCAGATGCCTTATCTGACCCGGCTGTTTTTCAGCCTGCTGGCCGAACGCCTGCCGCAGATGATCCGCGTGGTGCTGGCGCATCAGGCCGGTAGGCCGGTGGCCATGGCCTTCAGCCTGGTCGGTGGCGACAGCCTGTATGGGCGTTACTGGGGTTGTCTGGCGGAGTTCGACCGCCTGCATTTCGAGACCTGTTTCTACCAGGGCATGGACTATGCGATCGCCCAGGGTCTGCAGCGTTTCGACGCCGGTGCCCAGGGCGAGCACAAGCTGATCCGTGGCTTCGAGCCGGTGCTGACCCATTCCTGGCATTACCTCTGCCACCCCGGCCTGCGTGCGGCCGTGGCGGACTTTCTCGAGCAGGAGCGCGGGGGCGTGCGCACTTATGCCGAACAGGCCAGCGCGCTCTTGCCCTATCGGCAGTAAGCAGGCGGCGCAGCGCGGCGCGGCCAACTACGCTGATTGCACTGTGCCGGCTGTTCCACCAGCTGCGATGAGGTTCGCCTTGAGTGCATTTTCTATTGTCGATGAGGTCTGGCACCTGCCGGGGGTGGCGGTCAATATCACCCTGGTGCTCAATATGCTCGGCGCCCTGCTGCTGGGTCTGCTGGTTGGCTATGAGCGCTCCTACCACGGCCGCGCCGCCGGCATGCGCACCTATGGCATGGTCTGTATGGCGTCCTGCGCGCTGACGGTGTTGTGCATCTATCCGCAGTATTGGCTGGGCGAGCACACGCCGGCCGGCGTCGACCCGACCCGGGTGATCCAGGGCATAGTCACCGGCATTGGCTTTCTCGGCGCCGGGCTGATCATGAAGGACGGCATGAGCATCAGCGGCCTGACCACGGCGGCGTCGATCTGGGCGTCCTCGGCTATAGGCGTATTGGTGGGGGTGGGTTTCTATGGCGCGGCCGTGTTGCTCAGCCTGATCTCCGCCGGCTTGATGATGTGGGGGGCCAGGCTGGAGTCGCGCCTGCCGTCACGCCCGGCGATCGCCATAGTGCTGCGCTTCGCCCCCGGTTTTGTCCGTCCCCATGAGGCAAAGTTGCGCCAGATCGCCCGCGAGCGCGGCTATGTGATCGCCGGTGGTTCTTTTGCCGTGAGCTTCGATCAGGGCCAGTTGGAGTGGCGCTTTGTCGCCGTGGCTGTGGATGGGCAGAAGAGTGCGCGGATCAGCGATATGGCCGATGAGCTGGCGCAACTGGAAGGGGTGGTGAAGTTCCAGATGGCCCACGCGCGCAACTGAGACAGGGGCTAGGGAGTTGCGCTTTTGTAGGGTGGACATGGCGGAGCCTTGTCCACCCCTTGCGGCCCGGATGGAGGACCAGCCTTGCGGCATGTCCGCCCTAGGATTCCAGGCCTTGTGCATAAACACAGGCGCTAGCAACTGGCTGGATATCGGCTGGTTCCAGCCAGACGGGCTGCTTTACAGGCGTTTGGCTTCGAGAATCAGCACCGGCTCGTTGGGCACATTCTGCTGGCCGCCACGGTTGCCGGTCGGCACCTGGGCGATCTTGTCGACCACCTCCATGCCGCGCACCACCTTGCCGAATACCGCGTAACCGAAGTCGCGGGAACCGTGGTCGAGGAAGTCGTTGTCCTTGTGGTTGATAAAGAACTGGCTGGTGGCCGAGTCGCGCACCTGGGTGCGGGCCATGGCCAGGGTGCCGCGCAGGTTATGCAGGCCGTTGTCGGCTTCGTTCTTGATCGGCGCCTGGGTGTCCTTCTGTTGCAGCTCGGCATCGAAGCCACCGCCTTGCACCATAAAGCCCGGAATCACCCGGTGGAACTGGGTGCCGGCGTAGTAGCCGCTGTCCACATAGCTGAGGAAGTTGGCGGTGCTGATCGGGGCGTTTTCGCCCTCCAGTTCGAGCTCGATTTCGCCGAGGCTGGTGGTCAGCAGCACTTTCGGGTTGTCCGCGGCCATCAGGCCGGTGGCGAACAACAGGGAGCAGGCGGCGAGGGTCAGGTTCTTCAACATGCGTAGGGGTCCTTATGGGGCAGTAGGGGCAGACCGCTCGACTTCGCCGAGGAAGGCCAGCAGGCTGCTGTTGAACAGTTCGGGTTGATCCAGCGGGGTAGCGTGGCGCGAATTTTCTATCACCAGCAGGCGGGCATTGGCTAGCTCCTTGACGTAGGCCGCCTTCTGCGCCACCGGGGTGTAGTCGCGGTCGGCGCTGACCACCAGGGTCGGGCAGCTGATACGCGCCAGCTGCTCGCGCACGCCCCAGCCGATGATGGCATCCAGGCTGGCGAGGTAGGCGCGTTTGTCATTCTGTGGCCAGCGTTCTTCGATCTTGCGGCGTAACTCGCCTTGTTCGGGCTTGGGAAACAGCAGCCGGCCCAGGCCCTTGGCGATGGTATCCAGGCTGAGCAGACGCGACAGACTCCAGCGCTTGGCGATTTCCAGATAGTCGCGCGGGCTTTTCGCCTTCACTTCCGGGCCGCTGTTGACTATGCACAGGCTTTTCAGCAGCTCGGGGCGATCCACGCCCAGTTGAAAGCCGATCATGCCGCCCATGGAGATGCCCACCAGGTGCACCTGCGGCAGCTGCAGGTGCGCGATCAGGGCGGCCACGTCCGCGGCAAAGCCGGCCATGCTGTAGCGCTCGCGGGGTTTGTCGGAACGGCCATGGCCGCGGATATCCAGGGCTATCACCCGGTAGTGCGCGGCCAGGTCGGGGATCTGGTATTCCCAGTCGAGGGTGCTGGAGCCCAGGCCATGGACCAGCAGCACGGGAGCGCCGCGACCGACGTCCTCATAGTGCAAGCGACAACCAGCGTGATCGAAGTAAGACATGGGCGCGTCCTGTCAGTGCTCGGTGGGCGGGGCTGTGCCGGCAGCGGTGGCTGGCAGCGCATCGAATTTTCTCAGCAGCTCGACCAGAATCTGGCTGGCCGGTCCCAGGGTTTTATCCTTGTGACTGTACAGGGTAAAGCGCGGGTGCTTGTTGCCGCCCTTTTCCAGCGGCAGGGGCAGCAGGCTGCCTTCGGCCAGCTCGCGGCCGATCAGGTGCCGTGGCAGCCAGGCGAAGCCCAGGCCACTGCTGACGAATCGGGCCGCGGTGGACAGGCTGCTGACGGTCCAGCGCTGTTCCGCGCCGAGCCAGCCGACGTCCCGCGGCTTGCTGCGGCCGGAATCGCGAATCACCACCTGCAGTTGCTGTTGCAGGTCTTCGAAGGTCAGTTGGCGCTGCATCTGGTGCAGGCTGTGCTGGGGATGGGCGACCGCGACAAATTCCACGGCATGCAGTTCATGGCCCAGATAGCCGACCAGATCCAGGCTGCTGATGGCCAGGTCGGCGGTGCCCTCTAGCAGCACTTCCTCGACCCCGGACAGCACCTCCTCGCGCAAGCGCACCCGGCAGCCGCGGCTTTGCGGGATAAAGGCGGCCAGCGCATTGATCAGGCGTTCGGTGGGGTAGGCCGCATCGACCACCAGGCGCACCTCGGCTTCCCAGCCCTGATCCATGTTGTAGGCCAGGTCTTCCAGCTGGCTGGCCTGTTTGACCAGCTGCCGCGAGCGGCGCAGCAGCACGTCACCGGCTTCGGTGAGCACCGCCTTGCGTCCGTCGATGCGCAGCAGCGGCACGCCGAGCTGCTCCTGCATGCGCGCCACCGTGTAGCTGACCGATGACTGCGAACGGTGCAGCACTTCGGCGGCCTGGGCAAAGCCGCCCTGATCGACCACGGCTTGCAGGGTACGCCACTGATCCAGGGTTACGCGGGGAGCTCTCATCTTTAGATCCTGTACTCAAGCGCAGTGTAAGAACCTGTCTACGATCTGCTGCGCGTCGGCCATACCGCGTTAAAACTGGCTTCGGCTGCTCATTTATAACTCGTAAACTCCGCTCCCTCGGCCGTTTGACCAGCCTCTGGCTGTTACTACGTAGCGCCTTGTCTGGCTCTAGCTCGCGAGATCGTAAACAGCCTCTAAGGTGCAAATACTGACCGACTCAACCTAAACTGGCCTCCTTTGGCTGGAGACTGCCCTGATGCAAAAACTCTGCTGCGCATTACTGGCCTGCTTGCCGTTAAGCGCTTTCGCCTACCCGATCGAGGTGGATAAACAGCTCAATGGGGCCGAAGTCTCGGCCAGCACCCAGGAAGTCGATCACAATATGGGCGCCGTGCTGCTCTACAACTATGGCCGCAGTGCGGCGCGGTGCACGGCGGTGTTCCGTAATGGTCCGGAAGCCCCACGCACCCGCAAGGTCAAACTGGCGGCGGGGGAAAACAGCAATATGACGGTGAAGTTCACCCGCAGCATCATCAGGCTTCGCGTGCAGCTGACCTGCGGCCTCGAATAGCCAGCAGGCTGTGCTTGAGAGCCTAATCCTGAGATGTGTATAAATCAACTTTATCGATAGGTAGATGCGATTTTTTGCGCTTTTTTATCGATCTTTGTGCGCCTATTCTTGCCCCATCGACGCTCAACAACCCCTCGATGGAGCAAAAATTATGTCGCAGATTCTGGTCATTGAAAGCAGCGCCCGCCAGCAAGGTTCGGTATCGCGTCAGCTCACCGAGCAATTTATCGCCAACTGGCAAGCGGCCAATCCGGCCGATCGGATCAAGGTGCGTGACCTGGCGGTAGACCAGGTGCCGCACCTGGACGCCAACCTGTTGGGCGGCTGGATGACCCCGGCCGAGCAGCAGAGCGAAGCCGAGCAAGCCGCGCTGGCGCTGTCCAATACCTTGACCGATGAACTGTTGGCCGCCGATGTGCTGGTGCTGGCCGCGCCCATGTACAACTTCACCATCCCCAGCACCCTGAAAGCCTGGCTGGACCATGTGCTACGCGCCGGGGTGACCTTCAAATACACTGAAACCGGCCCGCAAGGCCTGCTCAGCGGCAAGCGTGCCTTCGTGTTGACCGCCCGTGGCGGCATTTATGCCGGCAGTGGCATGGACCATCAGGAACCCTACCTGCGCCAGGCGCTGGCCTTTATCGGGATCCAGGATGTCAGCTTTATCCATGCAGAAGGCCTCAACCTGGGCGACGCTGCCCTGGAAAAAGGCCTCAACCAAGCCAAGGCGCAACTCGCCCTGGTCGCCTGAGTTGTCTACTTAAACCCGTCTCCTGGCGTCCTTCGCTCCTGGACGCCGCTGCCCGACCGACTACGCGAGTAGTGGGTCGGGCTTTTTTATGCACGGCATGCGACCGCGCCAGGCCGAATTGACGATTGTTTGCCGGAGTGCGGCAGGCTAAGGTCGCCGCCCTGCCGCGTCGCCCAGTCACTTATCTGCGTCCCCATGGCGTCTATTGGCCTGGCTCGGCCCAGCGGCGTCTGCTCTTGGTCTTTACTGGTGAGATAAGGCACCGCTGGTGCCGCCGCGCGCTGGGCAGGCGGTTGCTGCGCCAGGCTGTGGTAGGGCTTTCTATTACCGACGCGCCCAGGGCGCATACAACCAAGGTGGCGTGATGCAATTGTCTGGACGTGGCGTGGCGCTGTCGGTTATCGCCTCGATGCTGTTTGCCATGGTGCCCGGCTATGTGCGGCAGCTCGCGCCCCTGGATGGCGGCCAGGTGTTTGCCCAGCGGGTCATCTGGTCGATTCCCGCGGTGTTATTGCTGGTTACCCTGTCGCGGCAATGGCCGGTGCTGGGGCTGGCCTGCGCCCGTTTGCGCCGCGAGCCTTGGCTGTTGGCCACCTTGCCCTTGGCGGCGCTGTTGATGGGCATCCAGTGGGCGCTGTTCGTCTGGGCGCCGCTGGCCGGGCGCATGCTCGAGGTGTCGCTCGGCTACTTTCTCTTGCCGCTGGCCATGGTGCTGGCCGGGCGGGTGTTCTACGGCGAGCGCTTGCGCCCGCTGCAGCGCCTGGCGGTGATCTGCGCGCTGCTCGGGGTGGCCCATGAGTTATGGCTGACCCAGGCGTTCTCCTGGGTGGTGATGGTCACGGTGCTGGGTTACCCGCCTTACTTTATGTTGCGCCGCTGGATGCGCCTGGATGCCTTGTCCGGTTTCGTCCTGGAAATGCTGTTTATGGCCCCGGTGGCGATCTGGATGATTGTGGCCTGGGGCCCGCCGCAGCTGTTTACCCAGGCGCCGCAACTCTGGTGGCTGCTGCCGGGGCTGGGCTTGCTCAGCGCGTTGGCGTTTGCCGCGATGATGGCCTCCAGCCGCCTATTGCCGATGGGCCTGTTCGGCATTCTGAGTTATGTCGAGCCGGTGCTGCTGTTTCTGGTGGCGCTGCTGTTTCTCGGCGAGCGTTTCAACGCCGCGCAGTGGCTGACTTATCTGCCGATCTGGTCGGCGGTGCTGCTGGTCGGCTGGGACAGCGCGCGGGTGCTGATCAAGCAGCAGCGCAATGCCAGCAGGTAGGTTGGTGCTGAGCGCAGCGAAGCCCAACAGGCAGGGGCATGTCTTGTTGGGCTTCGTCGCGTTTGGTGGGTTACGTGGCGCACCCATTCCGCAGTTACTTTGCCGACCCGCCTTTGCGCCACTAACCCACCCTACGAAAGCTGCGTGCAACACGTAATTGGGACATGGTCTATAAAGGCCAGGCCCCGTGGGCGGATCAGTCCAGCACGTTTCTTAGCACCTCGTAGACTATGCCGGTGGCGATGGTCACCAGCACCACGTCGGTGCCTATCTGCTTCCACTCATAGCCCTCATAGCGCGGCAGTTGGCCGGTCACCCGGCTGTCGAAGTTCTTCGCGATGCCCGGTGGCAGCGGTTTGCCGCGGGCCAGGTTCTTGGCGATGCCCGGCGGCAGGGCGCTGGTGGGGCCAATCAGGTCGCGGTTCTCGCCCAGCACTAGGCGCACCCGGCCAATATCAATAGAGGGGCCCTGGATGCTGACGCTGAGGTCGCTGTGTTGTCCGCCGCCCTGCTTGCCCGGGTGGTCGTATTTGGGGGCTGCCAGGACGCTCTGCGCGGCCAGTGTCAGCGCCAGGCCCGAGCAGAGCAGGAGGGAGTGAGTAGGGCTGCGCATAGCATTCTCCAGAGCCATCAATGGCGAGTGATTTGCCCAATTTGAACGCCTGTACGAGGCTTTATTCAAGGGCGGCCGTCGCTTTGTTGGCCGGCAAGTGCAAAGAAACTCGGCCGCAACGCCGGAAAGCGTTAGGCTATGCGGCTGATTTTTTGTTTTTCGTCGAGGTTACTCCCGTGTTTTCCCAATTCGCCCTGCATGAACGCCTGCTTAAAGCCGTGGCTGCGCTGAACTTTGTCGAGCCCACCCCGGTGCAGCTAGCGGCCATTCCGCTGGCGCTGCAAGGAAGAGACCTGCGGGTAACCGCGCAGACCGGCAGCGGCAAGACCGCGGCCTTCGTCCTGCCGATGCTTAACCGCCTGCTGGGCGATGGCGCCTCCTCGCCGCGCATGAGCGTGCGCGCGATGATCCTGCTGCCGACCCGCGAACTGGCCCAGCAAACCCTCAAGGAAGTCGAGCGTTTCGCCCAGTTCACCTTCCTCAAGGCCGGGTTGATCACCGGCGGTGAAGACTTCAAGGTGCAGGCCGCCATGCTGCGCAAGGTGGATATCCTGATCGGCACCCCAGGCCGTCTGATCGAACACGCCAACGCCGGCAATCTGCTGCTCGATGAGGTCGAGGTGCTGGTGCTCGACGAAGCCGACCGCATGCTCGACATGGGCTTTGCCGAGGACGTGCAGCGTCTGTCTGAACTGTGCAATGCCGAGCGCCAGACCCTGCTGTTCTCCGCCACCAGTGGCGGCGCGGGCTTGCGCGAGATAGTCGGCAAGGTGCTGAAAGACCCCGAGCACTTGCAGCTCAACCGCGTCAGCCAGCTTAACGAAGGCACCCGCCAGCAGATCATCACCGCCGACCATAACCATCACAAAGAGCGTCTGGTCGACTGGCTGCTGGCCAACGAAACCTTTGATAAGGCGATCATCTTCACCAACACCCGGGTGCAGGCCGATCGCCTGTACGGCAAGCTGGTGGCCAAAGAGTACAAAGTCTTCGTCCTGCATGGCGAGAAAGACCAGAAGGATCGCAAGCTGGCCATCGACCGCCTCAAGCAGGGCGCGGTGAAGATACTGGTAGCCACCGACGTGGCCGCCCGCGGCCTGGACGTCGACGGCCTGGATCTGGTGATCAACTTCGACATGCCGCGTTCTGGCGATGAGTACGTACACCGCATCGGCCGTACCGGTCGTGCCGGCGCCGAAGGCCTGGCGATCTCGCTGATCTGCCACAACGACTGGGCGCTGATGTCGAGCATCGAACGCTACCTCAAGCAGCGTTTCGAACGGCGCAATATCAAGGACCTCAAGGGTATCTACCAGGGCCCGAAAAACCTCAAGGCGTCGGGTAAGGCGGTAGGGCCGAAGAAGAAAAAGATCGATCCGAAGACCGGCAAGAAGCTCGCCGCGAAAAAGCCGACAGCCAAGGCGCCGAGCAAGCGCAATACCATCAACAAGCCCAAGGTCGATGCGCCTGTGCTGGTCAGTCAGGACGGTTTGGCGCCGCTTAAGCGGCGTGCGCCGGCGGCTGAGTAAGCGCTTAGAACCTGTTTACGATCTGCTGCGCGTCGGCCATGCGGCGTTAAAAACAGCCTCGGAATGCTCATTTACAGCCAGTAAACTGCGCTTCCTCGGCTGTTTTTGCCTTGTCTGGCTCTAGCTCGCGAGACCGTAAACAGGTTCTTGGCTCTATAGCGGCTAGATGCAAAACGCCCGCCTGCACAGCCCTGTGCAGGCGGGCGTTTTGTTTACTTGGGACCTATTTCGGCACTATCAGTATCTTGCCGTCGCGCTCGCCGCCGGCGGCTGCGGCCACGGCTTGCTTGATCTGGCTGACGTCATAGGTGGCGGCGACGCGGGTGTGCAGTTTGCCGCTGGCGATCAGTTGCACCAGCTCCCCGAATACCTTCATCTGCTCGGCCTGGCTGGCGGTCTGGAACCACTTGGCCAGCCAGAAGCCGCGCAGGCTGACGTCACGAAAGACGAAGGAGGCCGGCGAGACTTGGCAGGGCTGGCGGCTCATCATGCCGTAGTTGACCAGCACGCCGCCTTCGCTGAGGCTGGCCGCCAGGTGATCGGTGGCCTCACCGCCCACCGCGTCTATGCCCAGGCGCACCGCCGCGCCGCCCGTGGCTTCGCGTACGCGCTTGGGCAGATCGGGGCCGTCGACCAGCACCAGATCACCGCCCTCGGCCTGCACGCCGGCCACCGCCGACTCGCGGCGCACCACGTTGATGGTCTTGAAACCGCGCAGCTTGGCCAGCTGTATCAGGTAACTGCCGACGCCCGAGTTGGCCGCGTTCTGAATCACCCAGTCGCCCGGCTTGAGCTCGACGAACTCGCTGAGCATCAAGGATGCGGTCGGCGGGTTGACCGTCAGCATCGCCAGTTGCTGCGGGTCGGCCTCGGGCAGCGGGATCAGCTTATTCGCCGCGGCATTCAGGTGGCTGACCCAGGTGCCGCAACCGACCGGCAGCAACACCATCTGGCCGACTTTCAGGTTGCTCACCTCCGGTCCGAGTTCCTCCACCCGGCCGACCCCTTCATTGCCGCCAATCGCCGGCAGCGGCGGCAGCATGCCGTATTCACCGGTCAGGGTGAGGACATCGGAGGGGTTGATCGGCGCCGCCAGCACCTTGATCCGCACCTGGCCTGTGGCTGGGGCCGGCAGATGCAAGGCGACGGCACTGATGACCTCTTGCGGCACCGGGCCGCGGCTTGGGTATTCGGCTTTAAGCATAAAGATTCTCCAGTTGAGGAACGCCTGACGCAGGTGGGGCAAGTCTAGACCGCAGCGGCACCGTGGCGACTAATTCGACCCAATCGATTTCGGTGATGCCCATGCGGTGGAGCTTTAGCCTAGGAGGGCATAGCCAGCTATGCTGTGCGCTGATCCGCACAAGGTATCGCCATG
This sequence comes from Pseudomonas sp., assembly GCF_030696055.1. Taxonomy (GTDB): domain Bacteria; phylum Pseudomonadota; class Gammaproteobacteria; order Pseudomonadales; family Pseudomonadaceae; genus Aquipseudomonas. The sequence continues at coordinate 14,045 of NZ_JAUYNP010000289.1, forward strand.
AAGCTGCTGTGGGCCCTCTGCTGGTTGTCGTTGAGCCTGCCGGTATCGGCGCAAACGCTGCGTCTGGGCTTCGGTACGCACAAGCCGCCCTATGTGTTCGAAGACGAGGCTCGCGGGCTCGAGTACGACATAGTGGTGGCAGCCGCGCAGCGTGGCGGCTTGCAGGTACAGGTGCAGTACGCACCGATGGAGCGCCTGCACCTGATGTTGCGCCATGGCCAGGTCGATGCCATCGCCACCACCAATGAGCTGAGTGGCGTCAGCGCCTTCTACTCGGATGCCTATATCTACTACCAGAATGTCGCGGTGGCCCTGAGTGCACGGCAGTTGGACATCCAGCGGGTCAGCGATCTCGCTCGCTATTCGGTCAGCGCCTTCCAGCACGCGCGTTTCTTGCTCGGCCAGGAGTTCCAGCAAATGGCCGAGGCCAATCCGCATTATCGCGAGGAGCCTTACCAGATTGCGCGCAATCGCCTGCTCTATAGCCGGCGGGTGGATGTGGTGGTTTCCGATATGCGCATCCTGCGTTACTTCAACCGCGAGGTGTATACCCAGGTGGACGTCAGCCAACCGCTGGCGATCTATCCGATTTTCGCCGCCACGGGCTACAAGCTGGGCTGTACCCAGCAAAGTCACTGCGCTGCTTTCAATCAGGGCCTGGCGGCCATTCGTGCCAGCGGTGAGTACAAGACCATCGAGCGCCGTTACGCCATGCATTGAATAACGACGCCTGCGCTCGAGCTGCCAGCTGCAGGCGGACACGGGGCCGAAGGCCTGGCGGTGCTCGGAGTGTTCTGGGCTGGAGCCGGGCCTTTCTGCCGGATCAGCAGGGCCTGCTGCTTACCGAGCGGCCGGGGCGGCTGCGCGGGCTGAACCCCACAGGCGAGCTGTCCACACCTGTGGCAGGGGCACGGATGGCTATCTCTATATGCTGACGGATGCGGCCGATGGCCAGTTGCTGCGCCTGGATGTGCAGGCGCAGCAAGCGGGCTGGTCTAGTGGGGCAAGGCGTTGTCGCGGTTGTGCCGGGCGGCCAGCAACTTGGCTGCCAAGGGTTTGCTAGTCACGCTGAAATCGAGGATCTCGATGGCACCTGTGCCCTGACCCAACAGGTGGAAGGAGAAGGCCTTGCGCGTCGCCGGGTTGTCGAAGGCAAAGCTGACCTCGACCGGTTTGTCGTTCGTGAGCAGCGGCAGTTCGGGTATCGGCAGGGCCACGTCGCGGTCGTATTCCTTGGTCTTCAGTTGCAGTCGGGCGCCCTGCTTGTCCATGCGCACCGCGCGAATCTTCAGGGTGACAGTGGTCTGCGTGCCTTTGGCCAGCTCCAGGTACTGGGCGCCGACCAGGTTGTCCGCCCAGTCATCGCTTTTCGTGGGTTTCAGCTTGATCCGCTCGCTGTTGGCAAACTGGTAGTGCTGTTCGGCCTGGCTGCTGCGCAGGGATTGATCCAGCAGACGGGCGCGTTGGCTGATCAGGCGGGCCGGCTTGCCGCTAAAGCGGCCCAGGTAGTTGGCGCTGTCGCGGATAAAGCCCGGGCTGGCGTAGCGCCGGCAAACGCCCTGGAAGTCGCATTCGCTCAGGGTGTCTTTGCCGTCATGCTGGCGCAGCAGGCCGTTGGTGTAGGACATGATTTCTCGACCGTGGGCATAGTCGCGCAGCAGCGAACGGCCGGAGATGTTGCTCGGCACGGGGAAGGCAAAGTAGTCGAGCACCGAGGCGGTCAAGTCCACGTGGCCATAGACCCCCTGTTTCAGCGCGGGCAGTTGCGCCTGCTCAGGCGCCAACAACAGGTTGAAACCCCAGGCCGAGGCCAGGCGAACATTCTCCAGACCATGGGACTCATCCGAGGTGACTATCACCAGGGTGTCCTTGAGCACGCCCTGTTTTTCCAGCCCATCGAGAAAGTCGGCGACGGCGTCATCGAGGTAGGCGATGGCGGCGAGTTTGGGGGTGGCATAACGCGCCAGATACTCCGGGGGAGCCGAATAGGGTTGGTGGGTGCCTACCGTCAACAGGGTCAGCATCCAGGGCTGGCGCTGCTTGCGCAGTTGCTTCACGTAGCTCAAGGCGCCTTCGAAGTAGGCCTTGTCGTCCATGCCCCAGGGGAATTCCAGGTAAGGCTTGTTCTTGAACCAGTTGCGGCCCAGGGTCTTGTCGAAGCCCATCCGCGGCATGATCTGGTCTTTGGCCATAAAGCGCAGCCCGGCGCCTTGCAGGTAATGGGTGCTGAGGCCGCGCTCGCGCAGTTGCGCCGGCAGGCACTGTTCGCTGCGCGCCGGGTTGCTGAGCAGTTCGACACCCTTGGGCGTGCCGGAGTCGAGTTTGTTGTAGTCGCCACAGAGCATGGCGTAGAGGCCGCGAATGGTCTGGTGGCCATGCAGCACGTAATCGTAGGTGAGCATGCCGCGCTCGGCCCATTGGCTCAGGCGCGGCATGGGGTTTTCGTGATAGCTGCTGTGGATGGCTTTGCGGCTGGCCTCGATATAGGCGCCGGTCACCCCTTCGAGGGTGATGATCAGCACGTTGCGCGCGCTGCCGGCCTGCTTGAGCAAGGGGGTGCCGTTGAGATCGAGTTGGGCCAGGCCGCGGATATCGGGCGGGCTGCTCGGCTCATCGCCGTCCAGCCAGTCAGCCAGCCGTTGTTGGCCAGTATTGAGGCCTTCGGCGAGCAGCTTGTGCGGCAGGTTGAACTGCAGCCACTGATCGGCCTCGCTGGGGCTGAGTTGCTGGTAGGTCGCGTGGGCGGCGAACAACGCCAGCGGCAGCAGCAGCCATTTGCGCGCGAGTGCAGGCGCGCGGGATTTGGCTTGCCAGCCGATCAGGCCGAGGTAGAGGGCCAGATTGAGGCCCAGGGCCAAGGCCAGGATGGGGTGGCTGAGCCCGCCGCCCTGGGTCGAACGGCTGACGAATTGCGCATCGCTTAGGTAGTGCAGGTCGGCCGGTTCCGGCATGCGGCCCACCGCATTGACCAGCTCGGCGCTGCCCAGGGTGAACAGGCACCAGACCAGCAGCAGGGGCACACCCAGCAGCCAGGAGCGTCGATGCAGGGCGATCAGCAGCAGGCTGCCAATCGCCAGGTCCGACAGATAGCCATAAAGATGGGACCAACCCAGCGCGTAACGGCTGGCCAGCGGCACAGCAATCAGCAACAAACCCAGGGAAAGTAAGGAACTAGAGGGGTGCCGCAGCCAACTGAGGGAAAAGCGCACGGATACTCCTGAGGCGACTGCCAGCGGTCATCAACGGCAATGCCAGGTCAGCCGCAGAATGCGGGCTGACATGATTCTGAAACAAGGTTGTGCTAAGCGCCAGAGGGTGACGCACAAATGCTTGGAATAACCGACGGGAGTGCCGCGAATGGCAGATGGCTATGCACTGGCCGGCGCCTTGTCGTTGCGAGCAAAGCGCTGCATGGCCAGAAAGCTGCGGGCTATTTCTTGCCGATGGTGATCTGCTTGGTGGTGCCGTACACCTGACCGCTGACGCCTTTGGCGATTTGCTGGATTTCGCCGCCGGCCTTGAGGAAGGCCGCGATTTGCGCGTCGATCGAAGCGCTGGTTTCAACGGCGGGAGCCGCCTTGGGTTTGCTATTGGATGCTTTTACGCGCATGGCGGCCATTAACCTATTTAAAAATTAATTTGGCCGAGCATGGTACCAGAAGCGCTTGACAATTGCTTGATAAATAAAGCCGGGAAGAGTAGTTGGGCCGGCTGAAGTATTTCGCACAATGCGCTGATAGCTTCCGGTAAAGCTGAGTAGGTTATTGTTTTATAAGAAATATTCCCGTCGAATTAAATTGCCGGGAACGAGTCCTGCACGCGCCGATTCTGCCTCGCTCGGCTGGCCCCGGCCGTCGCCCTGCTCGCCGCCTCCGCGCTCGCGGGCGGAGAAAGCCGGGCGCAACTCGGGTAGACTGCCGGCCTGGCAACGAGGGTAGGGCATCATGGCGGTAATTGGACGAATGAATTCTTTGCAGGTCGTGAAGCACACCGACTTCGGCCTGTATCTGGATGGCGGCGCAGATGGCGAAATATTGTTGCCCAAGCGCTATATACCGAACGACACGCCGAGTGAAGTAGAAGACTGGTTGAATGTCTTCGTTTATTTGGACAGTGAAGACAAGTTGATTGCCACCACGGAAAAACCCAAAGTTCAGGTGGGTGAATTTGCCAGCCTGAAAGTGGTGGATATCAACCGCGTCGGTTTATTTCTGAATTGGGGTTTGCCGAAAGATCTGTTATTGCCGCACTCCGAAGAAAAGCGACCGTTACAAGTGGGCGATTATTGCGTGGTGCATGTCTTCCTCGACAAACGCAGCAGGCGCATCACGGCCACAGCCCGTCTGGATCGCTACCTGGACAATCTGCCGGTGAACTACAAGGCCGGCCAGGAAGTCGATTTGCTGGTGGTCGAGTCCACCGATATGGGTTTCAAGGCGATCATCAATGGCCAGCATTGGGGCCTGATCCACAAGAACGAGATGTTCAAGTTCCTGCGCAGCGGTATGCAGGAAAAAGGCTTTATCAAGGAAGTGCGAGCCGACGGCAAGATCAGCCTGAGTCTGCAGCCAGTCGGCCAGGAGGCCGTGACGGGTCTTGCCGAACAGATTCTGGCCAAGTTGCGCGAACACGATGGCGTACTGATGCTCAACGACAAGAGTTCGCCCGAGGCCATCACCGCGCTGTTTCGCGTCAGCAAGGGCAACTTCAAGAAGGCCATCGGCGGCCTGTACAAGCAGGGTCGCATCCTGATCCACGACGACCGCATCGAGTTGGTCGGCAAGTAGGCCGGCACCTGGGCGCCGTCGGTTCCTGCGCGGGCGCGACGGTCCTCGGGGCAAAACCCGCTTGAGCGTCCGCGGACTCCATTGAATAATGCCAAGGCGCCGTTGTAGCTCAGTTGGTAGAGCACGTCATTCGTAATGATGGGGTCGGGGGTTCGATTCCTCTCAACGGCACCAGCTTTTCACGTCGCGCAGAGGTTGCCATGCCTGGACTCAGATGTGCTGTATCCCTGCTGGGGCTGCTGCTGGCGACTGCGCTGCATGCCGATCCCCTGGCACCGCAAAGCATTCGGGTGATCCCCAAGAGCTATATCAGCCCAGGTGCCAGCGGCAGTATCGGCAGTTCGCAGCAGGTCGAGCGTTACGACCTGTATGGCGGCCAGCGACTGCCGGGAGATGGCCTGCGCCAGGATCAAAGCCACTACGGCAGCCAGTCGGTGGAGAGCCGCGGGGCTATTCGGCAGAGCATCGAATACCCAGGCGGCCTCAGGGTGGAGCAATGGCAGGGCACTGAGTCCTATGAGCGCAGGCCTTAAGAGCCTGTTTACGATCTGCTGCGCGTCGGCCCTGCTGCGTTAAAAACAGGCTCGGAATGCTCATTTACAACTCGTAAACTCCGCTTCCTCGCCTGTTTTTGCCTTGCATGGCTCTAGCTCGCGAGATCGTAAACAGGCTCTAAGCGCCTACCCCGGCGCTAGCGGCGCCAGAATCGCTATTTCAGCAGGTCCCATGGTCCTGGCAGCAGGCCGGCAAACCTCGCGCCTTATCAGGCCGTTGAAAAACTACCTGCGTTGGCAATACTGCGTTAAAACCGGCCTCAAAATGCTCATTTACAACATGTAAACTCCGCTTTTTCGGCCGTTTTTGCCTTGTCTTGCCTGCCTCGCCTACGTTTTTCAACGGCCTGTTATCCGTTCTTTTTGCCCCACAACTGTTCCAGGCGATTGTCGCGGCCGCAGCCGTTGCGGTAGTAGGCGTAACGCAGCGGGTTACGCTGGTGGTAGTTCTGGTGGTAATCCTCGGCCGGGTAAAAGCGGGTGGCGGGGAGGATTTCCGTGACCACTGGCGCAGGCAGCTTGCCGGAGGCTTGCAGGGCGGCCTTGGAGGCTTCGGCCAGGGCTTGCTCCTCGGCATTGGCGTAGAAGATCGCACTGCGGTATTGCGAGCCGTGATCGCAGAACTGGGCGTTGGGCGTTACCGGGTCGATGGTCGGCCAGAAGGCTTCCAGCAGCTTGGCGTAGCTGGTCTTGCTGGGATCGAAACGCACCTGCACCGCTTCGACATGGCCGCTGTTGCCCGCCGACACCTGCTCGTAGCTGGGGTTGTCGAGATGTCCGGCGATATAGCCGGAGGTGGTTTCCAGCACGCCCGGCATCTTGTCGAAATCGGACTCGGTGCACCAGAAGCAGCCTCCGGCAAACACGGCAACGCCGACATTGGCTGGCGTGCCAGTGCTGCTGGTTTGGCTGGCGGGCGGTGGTGCTGGCGCGGCGCCGCTGGGTCCGCAGGCCGCCAGCAGGCTGGTCAGCAGCAGGGTGGTGGCATTCAACAAAGGCTGACGCCAGGCTGAGGTGAGAGTGTTCATGCCGTTTAGCTCCGCAGTTCGGGCAAGGCTTCGCCCGTGGGGATAAAGCGCAAGGCCACGCCGTTATTGCACCAGCGCTCGCCCCGGGGTTTGGGGCCGTCATCGAAGACATGGCCCTGATGCCCGCCGCAGCGTGCGCAGTGGTATTCGATGCGTGGGAAGAACAGGCTGAAGTCGCGCCGCTGCCCCATATGGCCGGCAATCGGCTGGGTAAAGCTCGGCCAGCCGGTGCCACTGTCGTATTTGTGCTGGCTGTCGAACAGCGGCAGGTAGCAGGCGGCGCAGACATAGGTGCCGGTGCGTTTTTCTGTATTCAGTGGGCTGCTGCCGGGGCGTTCGGTGTCTTCCTCGAACAGCACCGCATAGGCTTGCGGCGAGAGCAGTTCGCGCCAGGCGCTGTGGGGTTTGTCCAGGGCTTGCACGGTGCTGGCGCTGGAGTCCGCCAGGCCACGCGGTGCATGGCCGAGCCAGGGCAGGGTGGGCAGCAGGGCCAGCCCCTTGAGTAAGGAACGTCTGTTCATGGCAGTTCTCTTCGCGGTGATCTGCTCAATAGACTGAGGCGCGCCCGCGTTGTTACAAGCCTGCCGAGGATCAGTGGCCTTTTCAGTTGCGAGAGCGTGCGCGGTTTAGCCGACCGACAGTGGGTTTTGCGCCTTCTGCGCATCGTCATCATCGATGATGATGCAATTGCGCCCGGCGCTTTTGGCGCGGTACAGGCGCTGGTCGGCGCGTTTCAGCATGGCCTCCCAGTGTTCCGCGTTGCGCAGTATGGCCCCGCCTATCGACATGGTCACGGCGCCGCCGGGGCCGTGCAGGTGCTCGGCGATCTGCTTCTGCAAATGTTGCGCGGCAGCCTGCAGGCCGGCTTTTTCGGTGTTGGGCAGGAGCAGGAGAAACTCCTCGCCGCCGAAGCGGAACAGCCGATCTTCCTGGCGTGAGGCGCGCTTGATCAGCTCGACGAAGTCCACCAGCACCTGGTCGCCGGCCTGATGACCATAGCTGTCGTTGATCTGCTTGAAGTGATCCAGGTCCATCACCAGCACGCCATAGCTGTTGCCGTGACGGCGGCGAATGGAGGCGGCGATGCGCAGTTCCTCGTTCATCGCCCGGCGGTTGCGCGCGCCGGTCAGCGGGTCCTGGATGGCCAGTTGCTGCAGGCGCTCGCGCTGGCTGCGGGTGCGGTAGGCGAAGATAAAGGTCAGGGTGCTGGCCATCATGCCGGTGACCAGGAAGGACAGCATCTGGTAGTTGCTTTCAAACACGGTGCCAGGCACCAGCCGTGCGTAGCCGACCAGCGTGGCCAGGACCAGGGTGGTGGCCAGCAGGGCTTTGCCGGGTGGCACCATAAAGAAGTTGAAGAGGATCAGCGGGTAGATCCAGAACAGTCCATTCACCCCGAGATTGATGGCGATCAGGGTGGAGCCGACCGAGAAGACGGCGGCCAGGTAGACGCCGGGTTTGACCGTATCGCCGGTACGCCAGGCATAGAGCACGGCAAACAGGGTCGACAGGACTATGGTGGTATCGGCTGCGCCCACCAGATAGTTGCCCGTGGCCAGGCGGTAGACGGCATAGGGGGAGATCCCCAGGACGCCGAACAGGCCCATCAGGGTAATGATGGAAAGCTGGAAGTCGTTACGCAGACGCCTGAGCAGCCGCGATATACGCATGTCTAGGGCCATTCTTGTGGTTGTTATGGGGCAAGCATGCAGAGCTTTACCCGGGTATGGCAACAGTAAAATCGAGCAATGTGCCAGTATCTGCGGCTATCTGCCGAGCGCTGGGCGGTTTTTCAGGCATATCCTCGGCTGGGCGCACCAGCGCCAGCAGGCTCTTAGTGCGTTGGTAGCGCGCCAGGCGCTCGGCCAGTTGTGCCGGCAAGCTAGTGCAGGGGCTAAAGCCCAGGCGTTGATAAAAATCACTCAACTGTGGATGACAGAATAGCCAGGTTGGTGCATTGGCGCCGGTCAACGCCCGCTCGATCAGTTGCCGCGCCACACCCTGGCGGCGCTGGGCCGGGGCCACCAATAGGCTGGTCAACCAGTGTCCTTCGGCAACCGGGCGCAAGCACAGGGCGGCGACTATCTCGCCTCGCTGGGCGACCCACAGTTGGTCTGCCTGACTGGCGCGCATGGGGCTGCGTTGGGCTCGGTAGAACCTGTCCGCGAGGGGTTTGAGAGGGGCGGGCAGGGCGCGCAGTTGTAGTTCGGGCATGGGCGTTGGACGGGTGCGTGGTCCAGGTCTGCGCAGGCCGTTAGCCTGCGTAGACCTGGATCGGATCAGCTGTGGCTGCCAAGCAGGCCTTTGTCGACATGCTTAGCTTTTTTCGCCGAACGCTTTTCTTGGGCGCTTTTCAGCGGCTTTTTCTTGTCTTGCTTCTTGGAATCCATACCTTTGCTCATGATCTTCACCTCGGTCTAGTTAGCGCTTGAGTGATGCGGTGATAGTTGCGTTTTTTTGCATCGTCACCTCCGCCGTGGCATGAGTCGGGCTCATGTGCAGTCTACGCCCATGGCTTGAGAATAGCAGGGGCGCTTCAGTCAGAGGCCCAGACGCTGGTTGCGGACTGTTCGACTGGTTAACAGTTCCTCGGCAATCTCAGACGCGGCCGGTGACAGCGCGCGGCGCTGGTCGCATCATGGCCGCTATTGCCCAGCGGCAACGCAATCAGGGAACCCATTGAGAACGCGCCCTAGATGAGTTTGAACGACGAACCACTGATATATGCCGGGCAAAGCGTCACCGGCCAAGTGCGTGGGCATAACGAAGATGCGTTGTTGTGTTGCCCCGAATTGAATCTGTGGGCCATAGCCGACGGCATGGGCGGGCATCAGTGCGGCGAAGTGGCCAGCGCGCTGGCCCTGCAAAGCCTGCATGAGGCCTGCGCCGCCGGTGTCGAACTGGTCGAGGCGGTGCATGTCGCCAACCGCGCGGTGCTGGCCGTCGCAGCGAGCCCAGGCGAGGGCCGTGGCATGGGCACCACCTTGGTGGCGGCGCAGTTCAACGCGGCCGATTTTGTCATCGCCTGGGTCGGCGACAGTCGCGCCTATCGCATCAGTGCCGAGCATATCGAGCGCCTGACCCGCGACCACAGTTGGGTGCAAGCCATGATCGATGCCGGCCAGCTGAGTGCGGAAGCCGCGCGCAGCCATCCGCAGCGCAACGTCATACTGCAGTGCCTGGGCCGCGACGATCAGCAGCTGGACGTGGGGGTGTTGCACGGTAGCCTGGGCGCCCATGAGTTGCTGCTGTTGTGCAGCGATGGCCTGACGGGCGAGCTTCGGGATGAGCAGATCCAGCAACTGTGTAGCAACGCCCATACTCTCGATGAACTGGTGGCCGAGCTGATTGCCCAGGCCAACCGAATGGGCGGCAAGGACAATATCTCCTGTATCGTGCTCGGCCGTGGCGTCGCCCCGCCCAGCGTCGAACCCAGGCCGCGCGGCTTTCTCAGCCGCCTGTTCAACCCCCGCAAACCCTAATCACTAGATGTGCGCTGACTGCCATGACTGAATCCTTGATCGAGATACCCGGCTACCAGGTGCACGGCCGCCTGGGCAAAGGCGGTATGGCCGAGGTGTACCTGGCCACCCAGGAATCGCTGCACCGCAAGGTGGCGGTCAAGGTGCTGCTGAGCGCCGACGACCAGGCCTTCAGCCAGCGCTTTATCAAGGAAGGCCATATAGTCGCCTCCCTGCATCATCCCTCGATCATCACCATTTATGACATCGACCAGCTGGCCGATGGCCGTTATTACCTGGCCATGGAATTCGTGCCCGGCGGTGACCTGGCGCAGCGCAAGGGCGAGGTGTTCGAGCCGCAGCGCGCCCTGCGCATCGTCCGGCAGATCGCCAGCGGCCTAGCGGTGGTGCATGACAAGGGCCTGGTGCACCGCGATATCAAGCCGGCGAATATCCTCTTTCGCGCGGACGGCACCGCGGTGATCACCGACTTTGGCGTGGCCAAGGCAATGGAGCTGGACCACGACCTCACCCAGTTCGGCATCGCCGTCGGCAGCCCGGCCTACAGCAGCCCGGAGCAGGCGCAGTGCCAGCCCCTGGATGCGCGCACCGACATATACAGCCTGGGGGTGATCCTGCTGGAGATGCTCAGCGGCGCGAATCCCTTCCGCGGCGCCAGCTACCCGCAAACCGTGATGAACCATGTGCAGATGGACGTGCCGATTCTGCCGGCGCATTTGCAGAACTATCAGTGGCTGCTCGAACGCATGCTGGCCAAGGACCCTGACGAGCGTTTTGCCGACTGCAAGGTGCTGCTGGCCAGCCTGGATGAACTCAATGCGCAGGACCTGGACAACACCCGCATCGCCCCGGCGTTGCAGCTGGGCAAACCCCGGGCGGCCAAGCCCAGGCCGCTCTGGTTATGGCTCGTGCTTGGCATGCTGCTGCTCGGCGGCGTCGCAGGCGGGGGCTATTACGCTTACCAGCAGCTGCAGATCAACAACCTGCTGGCCCAGGCCGAGCAGCGCCTGGGCGAGGGCCAGTTGCTCGAGCCGGTGCAGGACAACGCCGACTACCTGTTCCGCCAGGCGCTGTTGCTCGACCCGGACAACGCCCAGGCCCTGGACGGCCTGAGCCGGGTATTGCAGGCGCGCATCGGCCGCTACCTGGCGCAGGCCGAGCAGCGTCTGCAGGAGGAGAAACTGCTGTTGCCCGAGGACGACAGCGCGACCTTCTATTTCCGCCAGGTGCTGGCCTGGGAACCGGAGAATCTACTGGCTTTGGCCGGGCTCAAGCACATCGCCCAGCGCTTTATCGAGCACAGCGAGCAGGCCTACAAGCGCCGCGAGTTTACCCGGGCGCTGGAGGCGATCCAGCAGGGCCTGGAAGTCGAACCGGGCAATGCGCAGCTGTTGAAAATGGCCGCCGATCACGCGCGGCGGGTGCGCGCGGCGCAGACCCCGAGAAGCGTCGCCAAGCCCCGTAGCGCCACGCCGCGCAGTGCGCCGTCGGCACAGCAGAAGCCGGCGACGCAGAACCCGATCAAGCGTCTGTGGAACAATATTTTCAATAATTAAGCCGCGCCCTGCAGGCTGTGTAAAAACGTAGCGAGCGAAGGTTAGGCAAGGCAAAAACAGGCGAAAAAGCGCAGTTTACGAGCTGTAAATGAGCATTTTGAGCCTGTTTTTAACGCCGCATAACCGAGCGCAGTAGTTTTCACACAACCTGCCTGGTCGGCTGCTAGTCTTTGCGCCACTGCTTCGAGGTACGAGTCGAATATGCTCAGGATTCACTTCAGCGACAATCGTCAGGCGCCGATCTGGCTGGTCGACGAACGCTTCACCATCGGCCAGGACAGCCGCAACAGCCTGGTGCTGACGGACGCCGGCATCGGTCCCTTTCATGCGGAAATCCGCCAGGACCACGGCTTCTACTACCTCACCGATTTCTCCGGCACGGCCGGCACCTTCGTCAACGATGAACGCATCGGCGCGCGCTTCCAGATCCGCGCCGGCGACCGCGTGCGCCTGGGCGCGGTCGAGTTGCTGTTCGTCGATCCGGCCAAGAGCCAGGTCAAGGTCGAGAATGCCGCGCGCTGGTTCCTCCAGGTGATCCAGGGCGAGCATGAGGGCAAGAAATTCCATATCAACGGCTCCATGACCTTCGGTCGCTCGGTCAAGTGCGAGCTGTGTTTCAGCGACCAGGAACTGTCGCGCCGCCACTGCGAGTTTTTCCTCAAGGACGATGTGCTGGAAGTCAAAGACCTGGCCTCGGCCAACGGTATTTTGGTCAACCAGCAGAAAGTCGCCACGGCCGTGCTGCAACCGGGCGATCAATTGAAGATGGGCTCGGTGACCCTGCTGGTGATCGGGCCCAAGGTCGAAGTCGCGCAAACTGAGGACGAAGACGCCACGCTGTTTATGCGCGCCATCGACCTGCCCAAGCCGCTCAAGCCAGCGGCCGTGAGCAGCTCGGCGGCCAGTACGGCCAATCCGCTGCGCAGCGCCGCCAAGGCCAACCCGCTGCTCACTCCCGCGCCTGGCGCCGCGCCGCCAGCGCGGCCGAGCAAGTGGCTGCTGCTGGGCTTGGCTGTGCTGTTGCTGTTGACCGCCACAGCCGTGGCGGTGGCCACGCTGTTCTGACTATGCGCCGTCAGCCCGTTTTGCACCTGGCTGGCGGCGCTTCGTCTTACAGCACTCGATAGACCTGGCCGTTCTGCGCGCCCTCCACACTCTTGGCGTAGGCCAGCGCCACGCTGGCCGCCGGCACCGGCTTGAAGCCGCGGAAGTAGGGGCCGAAGCTCGCCACGGATTCCTCCAGCAGGGTCGGGCTGATCGCATTGACGCGCATGCCGCGCGGCATCTCGATGGCCGCGCCCCGCACGAAGCCGTCGAGGGCGGCGTTGACCATGCTGGCCGAACTGCCGTAGCGGATCGGGTCGTCGCTGAGCACGCCCGAGGTCAGGGTGAAGGAGGCTCCGTCATTGGCGTACTCGCGCCCGATCAACAGCAGGTTGACCTGGCCCATCAGCTTATCGTTCAGGCCAATCGCGTAGTGCTCCGCGCTCATCTCGGCCAGGGCGCCGAAGTGCAGGTTGCCGGCGGCGCTGACCAGCGCATCGAAGGCGCCGGTTTGCTTGAACAAGGCGCGGATCGAGGCGCTGTCGCGGATATCCACGTGCAAATCGCCGCTGCTGCGGCCGATGCGCACAACCTCATGGCGCTGGCTGAGTTCCTGGTCGATGGCCCTGCCTATGGTGCCGCTGGCGCCTACTAAGAGAATTTTCATCTGTTGGTTCCTCTGGGGTGGGTTGTTGTGGGGCCAGTCTAAAGCGATGATTCAAGTTGATAAGCGTGCTAATTGGAAAGCTTTGGTTTTCATGGGGAAACAATAATGAGCGAGATGGATGACCTGTCGGCCTTCGCCATCCTGATCGAGGCCGGCAGCTTCACCCTGGCAGCGGATCGTCTGGGCTGCAGCAAGGGCCAGTTATCCAAGCGCATTCGCCTGCTCGAAGAGCGCCTGGGCATCAGCCTGCTGCACCGCACCACGCGCCGCCTGAGCTTGACCGCCGCCGGCGCGGTGTTGCTGCCTGAGGCCCAGGCGCTGCAAGCGCAGGCCGAGCGCGCGCGGCAGAGCGTGCTGCGCCTGCAGGAGACGGCGGCCGGTTTGGTGCGCCTGACGGTGCCGGTCTCCCTGGGGGAAACCTTTTTCGAGCCCTTGCTGCTGGAGTTCGCCCGCCGCTACCCGCAGGTGCGCCTGGAGCTGGAGTTGAATAACGGCCGGCGCGATCTGGTGCGCGATGGCTTCGACCTGGCGATCCGCTCCACCGTCGAGAGCGATGAGCGCCTGGTGGCCAAACCGCTATTCGCCATGCAGGAGCTGACCTGCGCCAGCCCGGCTTACCTGGCGCAGCATGGCGAGCCCGGGCTGCCGGCCGAGTTGGCTGCGCACAGCTGCTTGATCAACAGCCACTACAGCGATCCCGAGGAGTGGCTGTACCACCGTCAGCATGCGCTCAGCCGGGTCAGGGTCGCCGGGCCCTTGGCCTGCAACCAGTACGGCCTGCTGAAAAAGGCGGCGTTGGCGGGAGCCGGCATCGCCCGGCTGCCGTCCTATATGCTGCATGAGGAGTTGGGCGACGGTCGTTTGCGCTGGCTGTTGCGCGACTACCAGACACGCAGCACCCCGGTGTTTCTGGTGCACCCCTACCAAGGCGGGCTGCCCAAGCGCACCCAGGTACTGGCGGATTTCCTCCTGGCCTGGTTCGAGCGCAGCCGTCAGCTGCTGGCCGGGTTGGCTGCTTGACTCTCGGGCTTGCCCTCAGCGCGCCTGCAGCGGGCTGCGCAGGCTAGTTAAGCGTCCTCAGCGTCTATTGCTACAAGGTCTCGGCCTGCTCTCGGCCCTTGAGCAGGCTGCGCTGGGCGGTAATCTCCGGCAGGTCCTGGCGGCGCATATACAGGCGCAAGGGTTCACTGATATTCAGGCGCTCATCGATATTCTGCGCGAACAGCAGTTGCAGGCGGCTACGCTCAAGCCGCATCAAGTCGCCATCGAAGGCCTGCCAGACGAACTCGCAGCTGGGGATGATGCTCTGCTGCGGCACGTCGAGGCCAAAGGCGTCTTCGGAAAAACGCAGAATATATTGCGAGGTCTTGCGGTTGTAACCGACGAAACCCTGCAGCCGGTCGGCGGCCGCGCAGATGCTGGCGGAGGTAATGCTCATAGAGACCTCATGGATGACGACGGGGGCTGAGCCCGTGGAACTGGTCGTCACAGGCTAAGGCCCGGCGCGCGGGGCATCTTGCTCAGGATCAATCAATCGGTGGGCAGTTACAGCGGGTTGGCGGTCTCGCTGGCGTAGGGAAATATCTGGCGGTACTGCGGCGGCAATCCGTCCTGCGCCTGTAGCGCCTCGATGGCCCGGTCCAGCTCGTCGCGCAGCTGCTGGGCGCGCGGCGATTCCAGGGAGTAGGCGATGGTGAAGTCCTGCTGCAGCAGGGTGACATGCGGCAGCGGTGGCAGATGGCTGGCCTTGAATGCAGTTTCGGCCGGGTCCTGGTAATCGAGCAGGTAGTCGGCGCGCTGCAACTGCATCATTTGCACCGCCGCCAGGTGGGTGGGGGCGGTTATCTGCACTATGCCGTTGCCCGGGTCCTGGGCCAGGGCCGCCAGCGGCGAGCCGGGGTAGACCAGGCCCTGGATGTGCAGCAGGCGGATATTGCGCAACTGCTCCAACTGCGCCGGTGGCGGCCGATCCTTGTAGTACAGATTGAGCAGCACCCGGGCGACCAAATAGCGGCTGCGCACCGTGTACTGCGACATCACCGGATGGCGGACCAGCGAAGGGCTCATCTCGATCAGGCCGGTTTCCATCGACTTGAACAGGCGATAGCTGGGGTAGGCGGTAAATTGCGTCTGATAGCCGGCTCGTTGCGCCGCCAGGCGGAAGAACTCGAGCAAGTGCCCGGCCGGCTGGCCCTGCGCATCGGTGTAGGAGTAGGGCGGAAACTCGATATAGCCCACGCGGATAGGCGCCTGCTGGGCGGCTGGAGCGGCCTGCAGCAGCGGCACCTGAGTACAGTAGAGGGTGGCGACGAGCAGGCCGGTAAGCAGCTTAGGCAGCATGGGTGATCCGAATTCTTGTTATAGGTGCCTGGGTAGCTTACCCGTTAGCGGCTTAGCTGACCTGCGGCAGGCGCTCGGCGGCTGCTCAGTGCTTGGGGCTGATGCGTTCGAGCAGTGAGTGGCGTGCGTTGATCTGCTCAATCACTCGATTGAACCTGGGCAGCTTGGCGAGCAGCGCGGATTTCTTGGAAATGCCGAAGTGCAGTTGGGTTTCCATCAAGGCTTTGGCGTGGCAGCGCAGCTCCTGCTTGGCCTGCGGGTACTTGGTTAGAAAGGCGGGCAGCGTGCTCTCGAAGAACACCGCGACATCCACTCGCCCAGCCATCAGCCTGATCAGGCTCTGTTCGTCCGATACGCTGTCCTCGACGCTCTTGGCGTGGCGGAAAATGGCCGCGCGCCGCCCGCTATAGGTGTAGCCACGGGTGATGCCGACCTTGTATCGCGCCAGATCCTCCAGGCGGCTCCAGCTAAAGCCGGCACTGCGCTGGTTGGAGTAGCAGAAGAGGGTGCGCTGGTTCAGTACCGCATCGGAAAACACCATATAGCTATCCCGATCGGGGCTGCGGGCGACCAGCATCAGCAAGTCGATTGAGCCCTTATCCAGCTCCTTGAGTGCGCGAACAAAGGGCAGGTTGATGTAATGCCCTTGGATACCCATCTGCTGCATGGCTTCGTTGAGCAAGTCCACGGCCGCACCGCCGGGCAGCCCTCCCTCTGGCGTGGCGATCATCCAGGGGGGCCAGTCTTCGAAGGCAATCTTGATGGTCAGCGGCTCCTGCGCCGCGCCATCCTGAGTCAGCACCATCAGCAGCGCGCAGAGCAGGTAGCGGACGGAATGGGTTTTCACGCAGATATCTTCGTGGCCACAGGGTATGTAGGGAGATGCTGGGGTTAAAGGTTAGTTGACGGTGGGGCCATGCTTGGCGTTGGCCGTGATCGCCGCCAGGCGCTTGGCTGCCGCGCAGGGGGGCGCAGCGGGCGGTCAGCTGGGGCTGCGCGGCTGTGAGGCTATTGCCGTGCGGGTTGTCCGGGATCAGTCCTTCTTCGGCGTGGCGAAGGCGCTGATCTTGCCGAAGGGCGAGCTCTGCATGCCGACTGGCACCGCCATCAGCGGCGAGTTGTTCACCCACACGTCGTCTATCACTATGGTTTCGCCGAGGTTGTCGTTGTCCGCCGCCACCAGCAGGTAGTAGGTGCCATCTTCCGGGGCTTCGCCATCCCAGCTCAGGCTGATCTGGCCGACCACGGCTGAGGCGCGCGAGGGCTTGTGGGCGATCACCGTGCCGTAGGCATCGAGCAGCAGCGCGCGGGGCTTGAGCGCCAGCTTGTTGAAGCTTATGCAGGGTTTATTGCATAGCGAGTCGACGTTGAGGGTGTAGCGTTCGCCCTTTTTCAGTTCCAGGGAAAACACCCGGTAATTGGAAATCGAGCTGCCGAAGTCCAGGCGCGGTTCGTCGGCGCCGATCGGCCATTGCTCTGCCAGCAGCCCCGGGCTCAGCGGCAGGGGGATGGCCTGGGTGTTATGGATGGCCTCCAGGGTGCTCTTGGCCATCGGGCTGTTGCCGGCCTTGACCGACTCCTGGTAAAGCGCCTGCGGATCGCTGGCGCAGGCTGCGAGCAAGCAGCAGGCAGCCAGGGTGAGAAATTTGTGCACGGTAAAACTCCTGTGTGACAACGTCCTTGTGTCCACGCTGGGCGCTGGAGGCGCGGCGGGCGGCGATTCTACTCGTTTTGCTGACTGCAGGCTGTGATCAATGTCCTTTGCGCGCAACCCATAACCATTAAAGGGCCCCCGGGCGTTGGCCTGGGGGCTGCGGGCGCCGCCTGTTAGCCGGAGAGCCCGACGTAGACGTTCTGCACGTCATCGTGGGCGTCTATGGCTTCGAGGAAGGCTTCGACTTCTTCCAGTTGCGCGGCGCTCAGGTTGGTCACCGGGTTCTTCGGCCGATAGCCCAACTGCGCCGAGTTCACGGTAAAGCCTTGTTCGGGCAGGGCGCGGCAGACGGCGTCGAGGTCGGTGAGTTCGCTGATAAACAGGGTGTTGCCTTCATCGGCCGGCTCGAAGTCCTGGGCGCCGGCTTCGATCGCCGCCAGTTCCGGGTCGGCGCCGCTGTCCGAGGAGGCTTCGATCAGGCCGACATGGTCGAAGTCCCAGGTCACCGAGCCGGATGCGCCCAGTTGACCCTTGCGGAACAGCACGCGGATTTCGGCCACGGTGCGGTTGATGTTATCGGTCAGGCACTCGACTATCACCGGCACCTGATGGGGCGCGAAGCCTTCATAGGTGGTGCGCTCGAAGTGCACGGTTTCGCCGGTCAGGCCCGCGCCCTTCTTGATCGCGCGCTCCAGGGTTTCCTTGGGCATCGAGGCTTTCTTCGCCTGGTGCACGGCCAAACGCAACTTGGGGTTCATGTCCGGATCGGCGCCGTTACGGGCGGCGATCATGATTTCCTTGACCAGCCGGCCGAAAATCTTGCCTCTGGCGTTGGCGGCGGCTTCTTTAGGTTTGGCTTTCCACTGGGCGCCCATGGGTCATCTCGTCGTTGCAGGTTAATAGATGGGTGATCAAGGTTGCGATTCTAGCCCTTCGAGGCGCCTGCGGCACCTGCAGCGCCGAGCAGGCGGCTAATTGAGTGGGAATTTCCGGAGCAAGGCCCGCTGTATGGCCGATTTGTCCGGCCACTGTATAGGCCGCTAAGCGCCGTGGACGGCTTTAATCTAGGCACGTCTGTCGCTGAGGGGGCCGCCATGTCGCCCAAGGATTTAGTGCTGGCCCTGGTGGTGATCATCGTCTGGGGCCTGAACTTCGTGGTGATCAAGGTCGGCCTGCACGACATGCCGCCGATGCTGCTGGGAGCGCTGCGCTTTATCCTGGCGGCCTTTCCGGCGGTTCTGTTTATCCGGCGCCCACAGATACCGCTGCGCTGGTTGCTGGCCTACGGGCTGAGCATCTCGCTGGGGCAGTTCGCCTTTCTCTTCTCCGCCATGGCGCTGGGCATGCCGGCTGGCCTGGCCTCGCTGGTGCTGCAAGCCCAGGCGTTCTTCACCCTGGGCTTCGCCGTGCTGTTGCTCGGTGAGCGCCTGCAGTTGGCCAACCTGTTCGGCTTGTTGGTGGCGGCGGCGGGCTTGTCGCTGATCGGCCTGCAGGGCGGGCACAGCATGACCCTGGGTGGTTTCGTCCTGACCCTCTGCGCGGCGGCCATGTGGGCGCAGGGCAATATAGTCACGCGCAAGCTCGGCAAGGTTAACCTGGTTGGCCTGGTGGTATGGGGCAGCCTGATCCCGCCGTTGCCCTTTCTCGGCTTGTCCTGGCTGCTGGACGGGCCGCAGGTGATGGCCAGCGCGCTGCGTGGCATTAACCTGGATTCGATACTGGTGCTGCTCTACCTGGCGTTCGGCGCCACTCTGCTGGGCTATGGCCTGTGGAGTCGGCTGCTGTCGCGCTACCCGGCCAGCCAGGTGGCACCCTTCTCGTTGCTGGTGCCGGTGGTGGGGCTGAGCTCTGCGGCACTGCTGCTGGACGAGCAGCTGAGTCGCTGGCAACTGCTCGGTGCGCTGCTGGTAATGCTGGGCTTGTTGCTGAATGTCGGTGGCGGCTGGTTATACGGCCTCCTGCGCTTGCGCCTGGTCCGATAGGCTAGAACTTAGAATCTGTTCACGGTCTCGCGAGCTAGAGCCGGGCAAGGCAAAAGTGGTTGAGGGAGCGGAGTTTACGAGCTGTAAATGAGCATCCCGAGGCCAGTTTTAACGCAGTCCGGCCGACGCGCAGCAGATCGTGGACAGGTTCTTAGCGCTTGCCCATGGAGCGTCGGGTGCCATTGGGCGCCGGACCGATCTTCTTCTCGTGGGCGGATTTATTGCCCTTCTGGTGCCAGGGTTGGTCGTCCTGCTGGCCTGAGGCCGTCTTGGCCGCGGAAAACAGCGAGGCAAAGCCCGCCTTTTTGGCCGCGGTCGGCTCGCTGGCGACAGCGTTGCCGGGTTCAAGGTCGGCAGCCTGAGCGGTGGGGGAGGTGTCAGGCGATTGCGTGCTGGTCATGGTGGGTCCGCGGCGGCCGAGAGAATAAAGTGGGGCGCGAGTATAGCGGGATATTGGGCCGCGCCACCTCCGTTGATCGTACTCCGGCGCTTGTCGCGGCAAGTGGCGCTTTGGCGTAGTTGCGACCACGCTTAGCGCTAACTTTATCCGCAAGGTTTATCGCTATGGGCGTTGAACAGGGCCGCGGCTGGCGAGTAATGCGCAGCCGCTGCTATGTGTGGCTGCTGGCCGCCGTGCTGCTGCCTGCCCTGGCCGCTGAGCGACCCATCATCACCCTGACCACGGGCGAGACCCACGACCAGACCACCCTGGTGGTCGACCACATCATGACCCAGGCCTATGCGCGGCTTGGCTATCGCCTGCAGGTGGTGCGCCTGCCATGGCGTCGTGGTTTGGCCCAGGCCAATGCTGGCGCCTATGACGGCGAGCTGTTTCGCGTGATGGCCGTCGCCGCGGAGTTCCCCAACCTCGAACCGGTGCCCACCCCGGTCGGTGCGGTGGAGTTTTATGCTTTTGCCCAGCAGCCGCTGCCGTTGGCTGGCTGGTCGTCTTTGGCGCCCTACCGCCTGGGCGGGGAAATGGGCGTCAAACACGTCGAGTACCACACCCGGGGCATGCAGATCAGCTTTACCGCCAAGGCCGAGCAACTGTTTCTGATGCTCGAGGCCGGGCGTATCGAGGTGGCGATTCTGGAGAAGAATTCGGCGCGCCTGGCGCTGCGCGAACTGGCCGCGCGCGGCGCACTGCCGGCTGGATTGCATGCCCTCGGGCTGATCGATCAGGTGCCGCTGCATACCTTCCTGCATCACAAGCATGCCGCCCTGCTGCCCAAGGTCGACCAGGCCCTGCGCGAGCTCGCTGCCCAGGGCCTGATCCGCCGCGCCTGGGATGAGTCGAATGCCGATACGGCGCCGGCTATGCCTTAGCCCCGTGGCTCTGCTGCGCTGTGGTACGTTGCCCTGAGGCGTTTGCTGGCGCCCCGCATCCATGCCGGTTTCGAGGCCGGCGGCTTTGCTGCAGAATGGGCAATAGGAGGGGCCAAGGTTGCCTGTAGCTCTGGGCTGCCAAGACCCCTATAGCTTCGCTTGGCGGGTGTGGAGGCAAGGGCACGGCGTGGATAATTCCCTCACATTCAACCAGCAGGTGGCCCTGCTGGAGAAAAAACGTGCGGTGCTGCTCGGCCTGATTCGCCTGACCGAGGCCTTGGATCAGCTGCGTATCGCGCTGCAAGGCGTACTGCAGTTGGGCACCGGCGGCCATATCCAGCTGTCGTTGGCCGATATGCGCTCGTTCGAGAAAATTCGTAAACGGGTAGCCGGCCTCAGCGTTGCCGAGATGCAAAACGGTATCCAGCACCTCGACCAGCGGGTGCACCATGGCCTGGCGGAAATCAGCCAGCTGGCCTTGCAGCTGGTGGACGATGCCCATGCCTCTTTGCTCGATCTTGAGCAGATCAATCCTCATCTTCACGAATTCAATCGCCTCGCCCGTACCTCGATTGCCATGCGGGTACTGCTGGCGCGCCGCGGCCGTAGTTTGCCGCCGCTGCAGTTCGAGTTACCGCGCAACGAAATCGAGCAGCGCCTGGCCGGGGTCGAGCAGAAGGAGCAGAGCATCAGCCAGGCCCTGGTGCGGCATATCGGCGGCATGCGCAACGACCTGGCGCTGATACTCGGCAATCCCGCCTGTGTCGAGAGCCAGCGGCAGTTTTATCGCGAAATGGACCAGGCCCTGGCCGCCGATCTGGCGCACATCGAGGCGGGGCGGAGCCTGAGCGACTTGCCCATGCCGATCGAGTCTATCGAGGTCGCCGGGGATCAGCCGGGCGCCACTGCTGCACCGGCTACAGCTGCACCCGCCGCAGCCGAACCTGCAGCCGCCAGCGAAGCGGCTCCGCGGGCGCCGGCATCCGTCTTGCCCGCCAGCGCCAGCCCGTTGGCGGTAGCGCATGCGGATACGCCGCCCGCCGCTGCACCCGGTTTTATCGGCCGGCTTAAGACCTGGCTCAACAGCCCCTGGGACGTGGGCTGGAAGGAGGTGTCGAAAACCCCGGTGGACAAAGCCAAGGGGCCGGCGGATAAACAGTAAAAAGGCGGGCCGATCGCAATCAGCCCGCCTTTTTCGTTAAAGCGTTCATGCAGCTTTGGACAGAATCAGTCCTGGCGGCTGGTGACTTCCAGCAGGTGGTAACCGAACTGGGTTTTCACCGGGCCTTGCACCACGTTGAGCGGGGCGCTGAACACCACGCTGTCGAATTCCTTGACCATCTGGCCCGGGCCGAAGGAGCCGAGGTCGCCACCGCTGCGGCTGGATGGGCAGGTGGAGTTGTCTTTGGCGACTTGGGCGAAGTCGGCGCCGCCTTCGATAGCGGCTTTCAGTTCGTTGCACTTGGCTTCAGTGGCAACCAGGAGGTGACGGGCAGTGGCGCGGGCCATGGGGATTACTCCTTTCAAAGAAGCGCTAAAGCCTACCGTAATCGACCGGCGAGTCAAACGCCGGCTGGCTATGGCGGGGTTGCACGGCTTACTCGGCACTGGTCTTCAACTCGACCAACAGCGCCGCCTGCCCGGCCCGGGGCGCGATGCGCAGGCGGTAGGGCTGGCTCGCGGCAGCCGGGTTGTACCAGCGCGCTTCATAGTGGTTGCCGCCCAGCCAACGCACGGCCAGATCGAAGCCCTGGTCGTCCTCACGGCGCCCCTCGCGAACGAGCGGCTGCCAGGCGCCGTGCTGGAGGGTTTCAACCTGCAACAGCGGCTGGTCGAAGGCCATGGCGGCGCTGGGCTGGTCTTGCCAGCGCACACGCCAGTAGGGCTCTTCTTCCGTATTGATCAGTTGGGGCTGCTGCAACAGCTGGCGTGTTGGCTCCTGTGGCGCCGACGCGGGCCAGAAGTTGCCGCTGTCGAGGTCGAAATCACGGCTGGCGGGTAACTCGGCGAAGTTGCCGCGCTCGAGCATCTCGCCGAGCAGCCGGCCGCTGTGCTGCGCCAGAAACGGCGCGGTCTGCGGGCCATAGAGGGTATGCCCACCTTCGTAATACTGCAGCGCGTATTCGCCCGGCGTGGTGACGCAGCCGGTGTAGCCGTTGGCCACGCTGCTGACCACCACCGGCGCCGCTGGCCGCCCGGCTTGGGCGAGGCGTTGCTGCATCTGCTCGGCGATCAGCTGGCCGCTCATCACCGTCACTTCAAACGGCAGCATGGCCCAGTAGCTGTTGTCTATCTGCAGGGTCTGGATCAGCAGGCGATGGGGAAACTCCTCAGTCGGCGCAATCAGCGGCTGCAGCCAGTGGGTGCCGAGCCAGTGCTTGGCGCCCTGGCAGTCATCGGCGAACCAGATTTTCGGCTGCCCCGGATGGATAAAGGGCAGCCGCCAGATCAGCGGGGAATGGTGCTCTATGGGGCCTGCGGCCAGTGCGGCACCTATGCCCGGCTGACACAGGCTGGCGCTGCCGATGCTCGGCTGCTGCAGCACATCCACCTCGCGCAGGGCGCTGTGCAGCTCGACCCGTTCATGCAATTGGCCATCCAGCTGGCGGAACAGGGCAAAGGCCTGGGCGCCGATATTGCTGCCGACGCGCCGGGCCTGGACATAACTGAGGTGCTCGAACTTGACGTTGGGCGCCACATCGCCGTGGGTCGCCTCGAAGGCGCCGTGGATGGGTTTTTCGTGCAAGCCGTATTGCTGCTGCACGCGCCAGGCCAGCTCATTGGCGATATAGGCCCAGACATCGGCGTGGTAGAAGGCGGTGTCCGAGCCGATGCCGGTGCCGTGGATGGAGAAGCTGGAAAACACCCCCCGCGGCCGGTACTGGCCATCGTCATCCTGCAGATCGATGCGCACCAGGGTCAGGGTCGGGTTGATGGCCTGGAACACCCGCGCCGGGCTGGCGTCCTTGTCGGTCACTTCGGGGTTGTTCAGGTAGGGTTCCAGCGCGCGGTTGCGTGTCTGTCCCCAGATATCGCTCTGTCCCACCGCCAGCTTGGCCGGGCGCAGCTGGCCGCGGGCTTGCAGAATCGCGCCTTCGATGCGCTGGGCGAGAAAGTTGAACCAACGCTGATCGAAGCCGGCAGCATTGCTGGCGCGCTGGTTGTAGAAGTCGTTGCCGAAGTACTGCCCCGGCGCGGCATGGGTGTGGTTGGCGGCCAGCACCAGGTTCTGCGGCGCTATCTCGCTGACTGCCGCCAGCCGCTGGCTGAGGGCCGCATGGAGAATCTCCGAGCCGGCCAGCAAGTCGCTCTGCACCAGCACCAAGGGTTCGCCGCCCTTGGGGCGCAGGTAGAACACCCGCGCTTTCAGCCGTGTGCGAAAGCCATCGCCATAGGCCGACCAGATGGCAAACCCGTCCTTGGGCAAGCCCGGCGGCGGGGTGATATCCACCTCCACCGCGGCGCCGAGCAACGCAGCGCTCTGCTCGGCAGCGGGCTGTGGGGCGGCGTTGGCGAACTCATAGTGCAGCTCGGGCGACTGACAGGCCGTCAGCAGCACGGTGCACAGGGCAAGCAGGGCGAGGCGCATGGCAATGGACTCCCATTTCGTAGGGAGCGCCATCCTAGCGTTAAATTGGCACGTCAGTACAAGGTTGATCCGGCCAGATTGTCGCCGAGAATGGCCAGGGCGTTCGGCGCGGCGCACCTGCCTGGCGCGCCCCTCAGCCGGCGGTTGTTACCGCGCGGAGTCGGGCTGCGTCACAGGACGACTTCAGCAGGGCATGCAAATACGCGGGCGGCAGGTTAAGGTCTGCGGCCGAACGCCGCACCGATCTGCAGCCGTATGCCCAGCGCTTCGTTCAACCCATTTCGCGAGCCAGCGCCACCAGCGCGATGCCGCCGCCCTTACCTTGAGCATTTGCAACAGGAGCCCGCTACATGCCCGTGCGTCACTTGCGACCGCTACTGCGAATTGCTGCCCACAGCTGCCGCTGGCCCCCAGGCGCGCTGCGCACAATGCTTAGCCTCTTGCTGGGCCTGGCACTGAGCAGCGTTGCCCAGGCCGAGGGGCCAGCCTTGCGTGCCTGCAGCCTGCCATTGCCCCCGCAAACCATGCAGGATGTGCAGGGCAGGCCCGATGGCTACGCGGTGAAGATCCTCCAGGCGGTGGCGACGCGTCTGCACTGGCGGCTGCGCATCGACTATATGCCCTGGATGCGCGTGGTCGCCGACGCCCAGCAGGGCAAGTGCGACCTGATGCTCACCGTGCTGCGTCGCGACGACTATGAAAGCTATATGGTCTTCCCGCAGACGCCGATCCTCGATCAGACCAATGTGCTGGTGGTGCGGCGTGACCAGGGCATCGCCTATAACGGCGACCTGGAAGCCTTTATGCGCCAACACTCGATTGGCCTGTACCGCGACAAGGCGGTGGATAACGACTTCGAACGCCTGCGCCGCGCCGCTTGGGCGCGGGTCGACCTGGCCAACACCCCGGTGCAGAACATCGAGAAGCTGCTCGCCGGGCGCTTCGATGCGGCCATCGAAAATGACCTCACCGCCGTTTACACCCTGCGCGGCCTGGGCCGGTTGCAGGAGGCGCAGCTGCTGCGCCCGGCGCTCAACGTGACCCCGGCCTATGTCACCTTTCCCCATGCGGGCAAGGCGACCGACAAGGTGGCGGCATTCGACGCGGCCTTGCGCGCCTTCAAACGCACCGCCGAATTTCGTCGGCTGAAAGCCACCTACCTCGGCCAGTAAGCCGCGGCTCTGCGCCTGGTGCAGCAGGGCTTGAGGGCCGCGCAGCCATGGTCTGCAGGCTGGCGCTCGGCCTATGGCGCTGTACGCCAGGTGCTTCAGGGCGTCCAGCATTTCTGCCTGAGACCAGCGTTTTAGGGCTTGCCTAAGGGGGGGATAGGTGGCGTAGGCTGGTGTCGTCGCCGTGGGAGGCGACGCTATTCGCGAACAGTTGAAGAAGGAAAGCTTTATGCAAATCCAAGTTCACAGCGATAACCACATCGAAGGCAGTGCACGCCTGGCTGAATGGGTGAGTGCCAGTGTTGCCAGCAAGCTGGAACGCTTCGACGAGGAGGTGACCCGGATCGTCGTCCACCTCAATGACGAAAATGGCCAGAAGGCCGGCGCCCAGGACAAGCGCTGCCAGATCGAAGCGCGGCCCAAAGGGCTGCAACCTATTTCCGTAACCCACAAGGCCGAGTCGCTGGAGCAGGCCATCGAAGGCGCCATCGAGAAACTCAGCCACGCCCTGAGTCACCAGTTCGGCAAACTGCGTAGCAAACGCGCCACGCCGTTGCCGGCTAACGAGGCCATGGACATGCCAGGGCAGGATGCCTTGCTGCACGCCGACTTCCTCGCCGAGCAACAACTGCGCGCGGTATAAACCCATACCCCTCGGCAGCAGGCCCTGTCTTGCTTGCCCATCACCTCCATTCTTTGCGCCCCTTCAGCCTGCCTGTGGGGGCGCAGTCGTATTCTCCCTAACGTTCTGAGCTTAGGCTTTGCCTGTGGGCGCCCTGACCGCGAGGTGAAATCTTGGCCAGACCGGCACCCGATGCGGGCAGGACTTCAGCCGCGCAGTAGGTTATCGAGCAGCTTGATAAAGTTGCGTTTGGCTTTGTAGCGCTGATGCAACCTGAGCAGTTCGGCGGCGAAGGCACTGTCGAGCTGCTGAGCGCGCATCAGTTCACCCATTCGCCGGATCAGGTTGATGGCTCTTTGATAGGCCTGATTGTTGGTCTGTTGGATAATCGGCTCCAGCATTCGCCGGTACAGGCCGATGGCGTCGATCGGGCGTGGACTTTCCAGCCTGAGAGCCAATTGCTGCAGCAACGCCTCTGGGCAGTCCCCCTGTTGGCTGACCAGCCAGGCCGCCTCGAAATCCTCCTCCCAGAGGGCAATCTCCAGGCGCAACGAGCGCGCGTTGGCCAGTAACAGCGAGCGGTCGCCGGGCACGCTAGCCAGCCGCGCCAGTGCTCGCAGGCGTTGTTCGGGCGCGCAGTGCAGGCGTTGCGCCAGGCCTAGTAGCTTCTGGTAGCTGCTCAGCGAGGGGGCTTCGTCGAACTGCAGCCAGGTCAGCTGCAAGGCCTGTTCAGTACGACCGCAGTGCAGGTATTGCTGCGCCAGGAAGTCGCGCAAGCGGTTGTCGGTTCTATGGGGGAAGGCCGCCAGACCTTGCTCGGCCCAGTGCAGCGCCATGTCTGTAGCGCCGGCCTCTTGGTAGAGTTCGGCGATGTTCAAATAGCGGTAGGCCGCCGACAGGTCGCGGGCCTTGATGGCGACCAGGGCTTCTAGATCGCCGCTGAGCTTGGCCAGGGTGGCCATGATGCGGGTGATGCATGAGCGTTTACTGTCGAGATTCGAGCGCTGATCTTTAGCGGTTAGCCTCGGCAGCTGGCTCCATTCGGCCAGGGCCAAGGTCTGGAAATGCTGCAGGCCGGTGTTGCCGAGCACGTTCCGGTAGTGCAGGGCAGAATCGTAAAAGCTGTCGAAGCTTGCGTTCATTTCCAGGTCAAACAAGCGTTCGGCGAGCGCTATAGGGTCGGGTTTGGCCAGGGCGCAGGCCTGCAGATGAAGCTGATTCAGGCGATCCAGCACTTCCCCCAGCTCCCCGCTGGAGTCGTCGATCTGTTGTAACGCGTACTCGACGCGGGGGATGGCATATTCGCTCAGCTCGATAAGCAGCGCCGCGCGCTCGGGGGTCAGCAACTGTTCGAGGGCATCGGCCAGTTCACCCAGGTCGGCGGCGAAGCTTGAAGCTTGTCGCCAATCGAGAAAGTCCTCGACCTCGGTCGCCTCGTCGATGGCCTGGTACCAGGCCTCGGCGTTGTCGGTTGGGTCGTCGCTGCGTTTACCGAGGTCGAGCTTGAGCCGTAGGCTGCGCTGGAGCGCGTCGTCGCGCATCGCGATGTCGAACAGCAGGTCCGCCAATACGGACTGGGGTTGCTGGTTCAGCCAGGTACGAAGTTCCTGGTCGGGATCTATCGCGGCCTCTGCTCGCTCCGGCTCCAGCGCATCGAGCCAGGCCAGACCGACGGCTACCACATGCTTGCAGAGGTTGCCCTGAATGGCATGGGGGCAGGTGCAGCTGAAGTCGAACTGCTCCCCCAGGCCGCGCAACTCGACCTGATAGCGGGTGCTGCCCCGTACTTGCGCCCGGGCGCTGTCTGCACGGATGTCCAGGTTGCTGACCAAGCCCTCGGCAAAGTACTGGAGGCCGCGTTCGGCGGTAATCGGGCCGGCACGGCTGATCAGGTCGTCGAGGGTCGGAGCGGCGGGAGAGGGCATATTGGCGATGATCCTTGTGCGGGCCATGGTCTAGGAGACTGTCCGAGAATAGCAATTGGCTGCAAATTGTAGGTTGGCGCTGAGGAACGAAGCCCAACAAGGTCAGCATGTTGGGCTTCGCGGAGCTCAGCCCAACCTACAAAAATCCGCATTCTCGGACAGCCTCCTAGGACGGTGGACCTATATTAAGCGAGCTTGTCGCCGCACGAGAGAGCAGTACTGGCGCACGCCCCCCTCGCGCAATGCTCAGGCGTGGCCGACACGGCTAGCAAGGGCCGACCTGTCCCCGCGCGGGGGCAACGGATTAACCTTCCCTTGGGGCATTGTCTAAAATTGGCTATGAGGGAATGACGCTATCCAGAAGCCCACTTCAGGAGGTCTGCCATGAACACCTTGACCATAGGCGGTTGGTGCAAAGCCGGCGCCGAGAAAAAATCCACTCCCCTGGGGAATATCCATTTCCACGTCAGTGAGAGCGACCATCTGCGCCTGGAACAGGCCGAGGAGCAGCTGCAGAAGACCCATGCGCCCGAACTGATGGTCGAGCTCGATATGAGCGAGATGGAGTTGATCACGCCGCAGGAGTGCGGACCCTTGGCCGATTGCCGCTACCGCGTCTATTTGAACCAGGACCAGCGCGGCCAATTCCATCTGGTCGGGCACCGGGCCAGCGACGGCAGTTTGATCTACACCAACGCGGTGATGGTCGACCAGCTGGGTTAGCGCGCAGCGTCTGTCCCCTGAGCCAGCTTGACGCCCTAGGGTGCCAAGTTGGTTCAGGCTGTTTAGACCCGAGGACGCGCGGCGCTGCTGCCGCGCTTAGCGCACATTGATGCGCAGCGCCACCCCGCCGACTATCTTGCCGTTCTCCCGTTGCACCAGATCGAGGGTAAAGCTGCTGCCGGGTTTGGCCTGCGCCGGCACCGTCACGCGCAACCCCAGCCGCTGCGACTCCAGCGGCTGCAAGCGGATCGGCAGCTGCGCCTGTTTACCCTGGGCGAAGGCCAGCTCCAGAGCGCCGGGAAAAGCGGCGTTGAGCCGCTCCGGCGCCGTGCTGGTCAGCAGCTGATCGGTCGGCGGCAGGGCCGCCTGGGCATGGCAGGCGCAGTCCAGTTGCTCAGCCGTCACTGGCTGCGCCACGGCCGCTGTGGCGTCTGTCAATTCCGGCAACACCAGAGCATTGGCCTTGAGCTTGCTCGGCACAGCGCGTTTATCCAGCAGCAGGCTGGCCTGAACAGCCTCCCAGCCAGCAGGGCGCAGCAACTCGAACTGCATTGTGCGCGACAGCCGCGCCCGCAGGTTGACCGCCAGAAATGGCAGCACTATCCACCGATTCGGCGCCAGATCGACCACGCTGAGGTTCTTCTGCGCCAGGTTGTTCTGCTGCCACACATGGCGCCCGGCCTGCGGGTGGTCGAAGCGGCTGAATACGGCCGCCAACAGGCAGGGATGGCTGCCCACTGGCGGTATCGCGCTACGCGGCAGGCGCGCCTTGACGATACGCGTCTCGCCCGGGCCCAGGTCGAAGTCCGCCGCCGCCGTGACCGCCGGGAGGAAGTCGGCCGGGTAGATGAACTGGCTGCCGGCGTACTGCTTGACGTTGAAGCTGACCAGCAGATGCCGTGCGGTGGCCGTGGCGCTGCGGTTGCGCACGCGGGCGTGGATCCAGTTGTCCTGGCCGAATTCGAGGTTCTGGTGCTCCAGGCCATCGTCGTCGCGGTTGCGAATCCACAGGTCCGGTGAATCCCAGAAGCGCCCGGCCCAGTCGTTGGCGCCGGGGTCCGCGGCATCGTCGCGCAGCCACACGTCGGGCAACGGCGCCGGGTCGGCCAGGCCGTAGACGAAGCGGTGGAAGGCGTCCACACAGGTCGGGTTGCCGCCACGGGCCAGCAGAAAGCACTCCAGCTCCTCGGTCTTGATCGGGCGCGGGGTGCGCGCCAGGTAGAAGCTGCGCATCAGATCGCCCAATGGCGCGGCGCCGAGCAGCGCGGCCATGCCCTTCCAGAAACGTTCGCCGGCGCCGTAGGAGGAACCGTGGGTGACCCGCACCCAGGGATTGCGCGGGCACAGCGCCAGGGCCGCCTCGGTGAAGTTGAACGGCAGCACGCCCGCCGCGCCGTTGTCGTGGTAGGTGGTCCAGGCCTCGTCGAACCAGGCGTCCGCCTGACTGGCCGGCTTCAGCCCACGCGCCCACCAGCTGTGGAAGGTCTCGTGGCGCAGCGGCCCGGTGCCGCTGGTGGTGCCGCCCTCGTACTCCATGCCGCCCTGGTGGATAAAGGCGGTGAAGCGGTTGCCGTGGATATAGCGGCCGGAACTGTTTTCGTTGTCGGCGAGGAAACCGGCGATGGCATTGGCCTGGTTGACCAGATTGGCGGCGTTGCTGGTCAGCTTCCAGGTGGTGATCGCCACATTGCTGCCGGACACCGGCAGCACGCTGTTGACCGTCGTGCTCTGCAAACTGTCCGTGGCGCGCAGTTCCAGCAGCGGCGACAGCGCGCTGAAGCGCGCCGGAAAATCAATGCGCCAGTGGTTGCTACCCAGCACGCTGATGCTGCCATTGCTGATCGGCGTATGCGCCACGGCGGTGCCCGTCAGTTGCAGCTGCAGGCTCAGCTCGAACTGATCAAAGATCAGGTTGGCCGGTACGAAAGCCTCCAGGTAGCGCCCGGCACCCAGGTCGGTGAAGCCGAAATTGAAGGCCAGCCGCGGCCCCGCGCTCCAGACGATCTGCGGCAGGTAGGAGCCGGCCATGGAGGCCTGCGGCACGCCGACCGAGTAGGTCAGGCGCAGGCTGTGGCTGCTGCCGGCGTCCAGCACCCGGTTGAGCACCCGCAGGTTGGCGTTGGCGCCGCCACCGAAGTCGTGGCTGGCGACATCGGCCACGGTCAGCGCCGCGCCATCCAGCCAGACGCCGGTCACCGTCTGGCGCAGGTCGAAGATCGGGCAGCCGGCATGTTGGCCGAGGCGAAATTCCAGGCTGGCGTCGCCGCTGATCTGCTGCGTGGCGGCGTCGAACAGCAGGCTGGCGTCGATCCGCACTATATCCATGGGCACCGCCCACAGGCCATCGACCAGCTTGGGCGGCGGCGCCAGCGCCAGGCTGCCATTCGGCGTGGCCAATGGCGGCAGGCTCGCCAGCAGCCCAGCCAGGCCGCTCACGCATTCGCCGTCGCTTGCCAGGCAGGCGCCGGCATTGCGCTTGAGAATGGCGCGCCAGTCATAGCCGCGCGCCGCCTGCACATGGGCCAGGGTTTCAGTGACGAAGATCGCCCGTTCGCTGGCGGCGCCGTGCTGCGCCTTGCTCAGCGCCAGGTCGAAGATCGGTTGCGCCGGCTTGCCGAGATTGCCCGGCACCTCGCTGGACAGGCAGATCAACGCCGGCTCGATATAGCGCGCCAGGTGCAGCGGCGCGAGTAGCGCCAGCACATCGGCCAGGGTCGTGGCGGCCGTCTGGTTGGACAGCAGGCCCAGGCGATAACCGCGGGCCTTGAGCACCTGCAGGCAGTCCAGGCAGTCGGCGTAGCGCAAGCGCACGCCACCCGGGCCGGTAAAAATCAGGGTGTCGCCCAGATCGAAGAAGACCGTGGTGGGAACAATTGAGCCAGGCATGTTGCCTCCTTGCAGGCGCCGAAAAGGCCAGACCCCGCCAGCTGTCGCGCGCGTGCACGGCTCGCTCGGGTAAGCCTGCGGGAGCGAGAGCTGCAATCCGCGTCTGGCGCGCTAGTAGCCAGCCAGGACATAAGGTTAAAAACACTGCGGACGACGCTCGGCGGGCCGCCTAGTGGGCAATGTCTAGGCCACAGGCATAGCGCGGAGCCCGCAGTGCTGTGCAACGGTAAAGGTGGTCAGCGAGGTCGCTCAGGCATCACGGCGATAGCTGAAGCGACATCCCGCGGGGTCGGTGAACGTCAGGGTGTCGCCGCTGAGGCTGTAGGCATAGGTGACGACTTCGTCATTGGCGGTGGACAGGGCCAGCTGCCCGGGTGCTTGCAGCGCCCAGGTGCCTTGGTCCCACCAGGTGAAAGCGCCGGGCGGCTCGGTGCCGCCGACGTACAGGCCATGGGTTTCGAAACGCAGGTGCGCGGCATAGCCCGCCGCGCATTGTTCCTGACCGTTCTTGTGCCAATTGCCCGGCAGTTGCGCATCATGCAGTGTCATCCTGACTCTCCTTGGCAGAGTGGCTGCGGAGCGCGCGGGGCTATCTGCCCCGCGCATTCCGTTACAGCTACTGCCTACTTGGCGCTGGTCAGGCGAGAGGGCTTGGCCTTGGCCTTGTTCACCTTAGGCAGGCTACCGCCGGCATCGCCGATCAACCGCTCGAGCTTGCTGTGCTCACTGCTGCTCATCACAGTGTCGTAATCGAGCAGTGCCGTAGCCGCCTTGGCGTCTGGCTTGCGCTTCATAAAGCGGCTGGCCAGGCGCTTGGTCTCGATCGCGGCGAAGTGCGGTTTGAGCACCGGTGAGTCCAGCGCAGCCTGGATCGCGGCTATGCCATCGGTCAGGTGATCCCCGCCGATGGCCAGCACCAGGTGCGCATCCGGAGTGGAGAGCACCCTGTGCGCGGCTTCCGCGTGGCTGGCATCGACGGCGGCGGTGACCATCACGCTGGTGCGACCATCGAGATGGGCGACCATGCCCTCAATTTCCCAATGCACCTCGACCCGCACCTCGTGGATGCCCGATACGCCGAACAGCGCACCTTCGGCACCGCGCATCAGGGTCATCGACTCCTCGATCTGCGCGCCCGGTTCGAGCACCTTGAACGGCGAGTCTTCGATGCAGTGGATGATGGTGCGGAAGCTGCGCACGGTGCCCGCCGGGTCGCTCACGCTGCCGCTGACACATTCGCTCTTCAGGCTCAGGCTGGCCGGCACCAGCAACGGCTGTTCACCGTTGTTGCGCAGGGTGACGCCGATCCGCACCGGTGCGCCCAACGGCAGTTCGCCGAGCAGCGGGGTGACCTCCAGAGCCAGGCCGAGCACTTCCGCTTCCAGGTCGGTCGGGGCGATGTTCGGGACGGCGTTGGAGGCACCGCCGAAGGCCACCGAACCCGGACGTACGAAGGGGTCTGGATAGTGGCGCAGCTGCTTGAGGTTATCCGGGTGGAAGGACCACTGGATATTGCTCGGGAACGGCGTGGCTGGCGTGGCGCCGGCGGCGATCACGTCGCTGGTGCACATAAAGCCGAAGTCCGCCGAGTTGTGGTACAGGCCCAGGGCATGCCCCAGCTCGTGCACCGCGGTGCGGAAATACGGCGCCGCCGCCGTGCCGAAGCGCTGTCCGCTGACCGTGCCCCAGCCGGGGTCGATGATCCAGTGCGAGGAGATGCCGACGCCCTCGCGCGGCACGTTGTTGGAGTCCGTGCCACCGTTGTCGTACATGATCCCGCGCGGCGTCGAGTCGATATTCTTCACCGCCAGTATGTGATAACGCCACTCGCTGTCGAGGTTGACCACCGCGCGCCGGGCCAGCATGGCCGCGTGCATTTCCGCGTTGGACCAGGAGTTGCCGCTCGGTTCGGCGACATTGGTGTCGCTGAGGTGCACCGTGGTTTGCCAGCCCACCGCATCCATCAGGCTGGTCCAGGTATGGCCGACACCACTGTTGGTGGGCCGCTCGGAGCCGTTGACCGTGTCGATCTCCACCGTGCAGCGGCGCAGGTAGGTGGATAGCCAGCCCATGCTCAGGCGCCCGACCACCACATTGGCGGCGTTTTTCACATCGCCTTCGGCATAGTTCGATGGCGACGGATAGCCCGCCGGCCCGGCCATGCGCACCATCTGCGCGGTCAGCGTGTTGTCCAGCACCCAGCTGTTGAGCGCCGTGAAGCGGTACAGCTGAAAGCCCAGACTGAAACTGCTGCCCAGGTAGAAATACTCCGGCAACGAGGTGACCCGCACGTAGTAGCGATAGCGCGAACGCGACAGGATCGGGATGCCCGCCGCCGGGCTCGGTCCCGCCAGCAGGATGGGCTTCAACGCCAGGTTGCGGCTGGCGCCGAGTTTGCTCTGCAGCAGCGGGAAGGGCGAAACGACGGGTATGGGTAGGAAAATCACCGGGCGCTGGTAGAGGTCACCACTGGCCGTGCGCCCTTCGCTGTGCGACTCGACCCGTAGCGTGCCGTCATAAGACACCAACGGCGCGCCACTGGGCTTGTAGTTGAGCAGCCAACAACCGGCGCGCAAGCTGCGCAGCTGCGGGAAGACAAACCTCCCGGGCTGCAACTGCAGGTCGGGGTTGAATGTCGCGTTGGCGCTGTTGAGGGTGGCGCTACCGATGCCGGGTCCATCTTCCACAGCGGGCGGGAGCAGGTCGGGCATGGGGGGGATTTTCGAACTTTCAGGCAGGTGAGACATTGCTGAACACTCCTATTCAACAAGGGGCGCACCCTGCCCGTAAAACTTCTCACTGCGCGAGCTACTGCACTGCTGCGGTACGTCGCCCTTGGATTGTTATCCATGTGGTTAAGCTCATGCGCACAGCGAGCTGCGCATGAGGAAAAAGAGTATGGAGCGCAATTTCGCATAGAGCGTGCCGTCCATCCGACAAACCAGGCGGCAAGACGAACGGGTGCTGGCGTTTGGCTATAAGGGCTTGCCCGCCGCACCGGCGTTCAACCGGTCTGGGCTCCATGCCGGGCGCAACGAGATAAGGGCTCAACCAGTCGGTGATAGCGAGGCCAGTGTGGCGCGCAACAGTGGGCGGGCCACGGCTTATATCCGGGTGAAACAGTGGCTAGTATTCTGCGGGCTAGAATGGGCATTGAGGCATTTTCGCGAGTGCCGTTGTCTACCGTCCGCCTGAAGGATATCCCGGCTCGTGAAATGGATAAGAGAAAGCATGAAAGCAGCCCGCGTTGCCTTGGTTAAACCCACCCAGCCACAAGGCCGCAGCCGTCTGGCTGCATGGACGTTGCTGCTGGCTGGCATGGCCGTTGCCGGTACGGCGCAAGCCGACGACAGCAGCGCGCTGACCAGCCTGATCAACGACTATCGCCTGGCCCCGGCCAGTTGTGAGGGACAGACCTCCGAGGAGTTGCCGCCGCTCGCGGCTGACCCGCGGCTGGTGCTGCCGGTCGGTAGGGCGGGGGATTTGCAGCAGGCGCTGAGTGCGGTGGGCTATCCCATGGTCAATGTGCAGGCGATCAGCCTGTCCGGTCCGCGCGATGCCTTGGCGGCGCTGAAGGTGCTGCGGGAGAGTTTCTGCAAGGTCGTGCTGGACCCGCAGTTCGTCGATATTGGCGTGAATCGGCAGGACCGTGAGTGGCGCATCGTGCTGGCGCGGCCGTTGCTGGCCGGCCGCCTGGGCGACTGGCAGGCGGAAGGGCAGAAGCTGCTGGAACAGGTCAATGCCATGCGTGGGCAAGCGCGCCAGTGCGGCACTCAATCTTTCGCCGCGGCAGCGCCACTGGCGTGGAATGTCACGCTGGGCACGACCGCCGAAACCCACAGCCGGGCCATGGCCAACGGCAACTTCTTTGCCCACCAGGACCGTGACGGCCGCACCCCCGGCGACCGGGCGGAACTGGCCGGCTACAGCGGCCAGCGGATCGGCGAAAACATCGCCGCCGGGCTGGATACGGCAAGTAAGGTGCTCGACGGCTGGCTGGCCAGCCCTGGCCATTGCGCCAACCTGATGAACCCGCAGTTCAGTGAGCTGGGCGCGGCCTATGCGACGGACCCCAAGAGCGATGCGGGGATTTACTGGACGGCCGTGTTCGGCGCGCCTTAAGCGGCTTTATGCGGGCTGGACACAAAAAGCCCCTCTGCCGCGTAGGTGGAACCAATCAAGCGCGACAGCCCAGTGATAAATGAGCAGATCTTATGGGTGGCTGAAGATAAATCCCTCACCATTTTTGCAAGTGACTAATGTTGCAACCAGGCTTCGGCTTCCGCTTCCTGGCTCAGATCGAATGACTTGATCTGCAGACCCGGAATCAGCGCGCCCTCGACCTCGCTGGTTTTTCTCACCCATCCTTTGCCGGCAACGACTGCCATGCGGTCGAAGTGGCGAGCAACCCTGAACAGTTGCGGGATGTGCGACAACTCGACGGCTATTGCGCCCAGCGTAGGGAGCGAGAAATCGCCGACTCGATAAAGCATTCGGCCATGCTCGATGCCTTCGGATTTTAGGCGCAGCTCATCAATCGCGATTTTCATGCCATTGCTGTCGAGTTTTCCGGCAAATTCTACGTCGACGCGGTTCTCGCCGTTTCGCATTACTTGGAACATAACGACTCCTCCACAGGGGGATGTAATTTCTACGATACGCCGCTTGCTAGCGGACGTTAACTGAAAAAACGGCTTTCTGGCCTATTGGTCAAGGATTCCATTCGGCCTCCTGATGCGGCGTTTGCCACGGCGGGCTTGCGCCGTTATCCAGCCCAGTGGTTTGTGCAGGGCGACGAGGTTGCCCTCGGGCTTTAAACTGCAAGCCTGTCTCTATGCTGCTGAGCGCGCCATGCCAATCCAGTTAGTTTCCGCCACCCCCGAGCAGTTGCCGCTGATTCGCAACCTTTATCAGTTCTATGCCTACGAGTCGTCGGACTGGGAGCAGGAAGATGTCGAGCTCGACGGGCGTTTCTATGTGCACGAGCCGTATCTGGCGTTGTACTGGCAGCGCCCGGACTGGAGTGCGCAGCTGATTCTGGTGGAGGGCTTTATCGCGGGTTTCCTGTTGATCGAGCGCAGCGAAATCCCAGGGGTGGATGCGCTGGAGTTCGCCGATCTGTTTATTCTCAAGAAGTACCGCCGGCAGGGTATCGGTCGGGCGCTGGTCGAGCAGGTGATCCTCGCCAGCCAGCAGCCCTGGGTGGTTAGCCTGTACCCGCAGGACCCGCTGGCCGCGCCGTTCTGGCAGGCGATGTTGAGCGAGTTGCCGTTTCGCTCGGTGCAGCAGTTGGCGGATGCCGACGAGCCGGAGTTGCTGACGTACCTGATCAACCCGCGGCCGCACTGAGGCGGGCCGCAAGGCTTGTGCTTGAGTGCGATTTCCAGCCTGGCAATTGGCTTGCCTGATCTATGGGTTGCGCCTTTACGGCGCGCGCTACAAGGCTACGAGCTGCGTCGGCGGGGCAGGCTGGTCGAAGGGTGTGTGCATCGCCCCCGGCGGCAATAGTCGTTGCGTTCCACCGGGGCGATGCAGCTGTCGCGTTACTCGGCGGTCGTCGGGTCAATGATGGCTTTGACCGCCGATACCCGGTCTACCGGGAAACCGCCGCGCTCAGCGTGCTCGCGCACCAGCTGTTCATTGTCGGCGATGTAGACGCAGTACACCTTGTCGTCCGTGACATAGCTGTGTTGCCACTGCACCTTCGGAGCCATAGTGCTCAACACCGAGCAGGACTTCTGGGAGATGGCGTGCAGTTCGGCGGCACTGAGTTTTCCTGCGCCGGGGATGTTGCGTTCGATCACATATTTAGGCATGGCAAGAACTCCGTAAAGACTCTGGATGATCCGCATTGCCCGCAACAGTCTAGCAGTCGACCACTCTGGGGATGATGCAGGCTGCCGCCGTTGATCGCGTGGGCTTTTGGTTGGGTGAAGTGCCTCGGGTGGGATTAATCAGCGGCCGCATCGAGCAGGGCAGTTGCGTAGGATGGGTTCGGATATGATGCGCCACCCCCAAAAACCGATTGAAAATCATCAGGTCACTATGTCCGTTAATGCCCTCTATACCGACCTGTCCGATTATTACGATCTGATGTGTGCTGATATCGACTATCAGGCACAAAGCCACTGTATCCACAGGCTGCAGAAGCTTTTTGGTAACGCTGGCACCCGGCACCTCGATTTGGCCTGTGGGACTGGGCCACATGTGCGCTATTTCATCGATTTTGGCTACACAAGCAGTGGGCTCGATATTAATCAGCCCATGTTGGACAAGGCCGCTATTCGCTGTCCGCAAGCGCGCTTCTCGTTGCAGGATATGTGCAATTTCACGGTGAGTGAGCCGCAGGACCTGATTACCTGCTTCCTCTATTCCATTCATTACAGCGGCGCAATTGAGCGGCTGAAAGCGTGCATCGCCAGTGTGCATGCTGCGCTGGCTGCCAATGGGGTGTTCTGCTTTAACTCCGTCGATAAGAACAAGATCGACAACGATTTATTCGTGTCGCACACCGCCAGGCACGATGACGGCCTGTTCAGCTTCAGCTCAGGCTGGAGCTACTGCGGTAGTGGTGAGCAGCAATCGCTGAAGCTTCGTATTGAAAGAACGACAGCAGGTGACCGCCAGCTGTGGCACGACGAACATCCCATGGTGGCGGTGAGCTTCGCCGAGTTACAGGCGCTGCTGCAGCCGTACTTCGAGGTTCATATACTTGAGCATGATTACGAAAAGATCATCCCGTGGAACGGTGCTTCCGGGAATGCTCTATTCGCCTGTGTAAAGATTTAGCGCGTAAGGGTAGGGTGGAAAACCGCGAAGCGTTTTCCACCGGGGATGTTCGGGCTATTCGCTTGCTGCGCCTTGCAGGGTGGAAACCGCACGGCGCAGGCCGCCGGTTTTCAGGCCGGCTCTGGCGTCCGATTTACCTGCAGCGCCCGCTGCAGCTCCGCCACCAATGCATCGACCTTGTTCAGGCCCTGAGCCACCGACTCGGCAAGCAGCTCACCCCCCATTTCCTGACCCTCGATCGCAATCTGGTGCACCTGGGTAATGCCGATAAAGCCGAGGGCGGTGATCAGGTTCGGTTCCAGATGGTTCATATGGGCCATCTCGCCACCGACGCCAAAGCCGATACCGCCTCTGGCCGTGAGGATGACGGCATGCCGTGGCCGGTCGGCCAGCTTCGCCACGTAAGGGTCGAGCGGGTTGCTTTCATCGATGTCCACGGTTCTGCCAGGGCGCACAATCTGGTCGATCCACGCCTTGAGCGCGGCCGGCATGCCGAAGTTGTAGAGCGGCGTGCCAAGCACCAGCACGTCCGCCGCAATCAATTCATCGACCAGTTGGTCGC
Source organism: Pseudomonas sp. (assembly GCF_030696055.1). Lineage (GTDB taxonomy): Bacteria > Pseudomonadota > Gammaproteobacteria > Pseudomonadales > Pseudomonadaceae > Aquipseudomonas. Next base: position 52,730 of record NZ_JAUYNP010000289.1, read on the forward strand.
TCTCTGCCAGCGTTTCCTGCATCCATGGCTCACGCTGTTCCTCCGGGGTAAAGGAGGACGCGATCCAGTCATGGCTGATGAAGGACGGCGGGTTCTGGCCGATGTCGCGGTAGGTGAGGCTGTCCTGCGCACGGCGGGCCAGCCATTGGCTGACAAACCGGTGACTGAGGTTGCGACTGTGCGAGCCGTGTTGGTCCTTGCCAGCGAGGCCGGGGCGGGCGCTGGTATCCAGGTGCAGGATGTGTGGCATGTCGAGTCTCCTTTTCGAAGTTGAATTCATCTGTTATTCGCAGCAGACTCAGGCTAGATTCAGCCCTCAAGGGCGACAACCGACGATTATTTTCCGATACGAATGAGAGAAGCTCATGTATGGCGCAGCGCTGGTTACCTTCGCTTTCTGCCCTGCGGGCCTTTGAGGCGGCCGCTCGCCACGAGAGCGCCAAGCAGGCCGCAGAAGAACTCTCGGTTACCGCTACGGCGATCAGTCACCAGATTCGTGCACTGGAAGAGTCCCTCGGCGTCGCGCTGTTTCTGCGCAAGCCGCGCCAGCTCGAATTGACCGCCCAGGGGCGCGAGCTGCAGCAGGTGCTGGAAACCGCGTTCGACAGCATCAGCGCAACGGCGGTACGTCTCAGCGCGGTGCCCTGTCGCCAGGCCATTACGCTTAGCACCACGCCTGCCGTGGCGGTGCGCTGGCTGCTGTCCTGGGTATGCCTGCTGCGCGATGCCCATCCGGATATTGACCTGCGCATCCACGCCTCGCATGAGCCGGTCGCGCTGGATGGCGTCACCGCGGATATCGCCATTCGCTATGGTGACGGCCGCTGGCCGGGGCTGGTGGCTGAGAAGCTGTTCGACAACACCTTTATCCCGGTCTGCAGCCCGCTGCTCGGTTTGCACGATGCGGCCGAGCTGGCAAAACATTCACTGATCCACTTCCGCAATCAGGCCGCTGTTTCTTCGCCCATCGATTGGGCCGTGTGGCAGAAGAAGGCCCAGGTGCCGGGGCTGGATGTCGGCGCTGGGCTGGTCTTCTCCGACGAGACCCATGCCGTCTCGGCTGCCCTCGGTGTGCAGGGCGTGGCGCTGATGAGCCGCCAACTGATCGAGGATGAGCTGAGGGAAGGGCGGCTGGTACAGCCTTTCGGTCCGGAGCTGGAAGGCAAACCGTTCTTTCTGGTGTATCCGGAAAACCGTAAGAACGACCCGACCATTCAGGCGGTGCGGGATTGGGTTATGGCGGTGCCGGGAGGGCGGTGTACGCTGTTGGCCGGCTGATATAACTGCCCCTCTGCGGGGCTTGGGCAGGCTTCGTGCTGCCCGTGCGATGTGGATATCCAGTTGGGTTGCCCTTTGTAAAGCGCAGTATCTAGCCATGGCACCCGCTAGCCATCCGTGCCAAGATTTGCCGGTAGATAAGCGAGAGGTTATGCCATGGATCTGCAGAAAATTGAGGATGAAGCCCTGCACCTTCCCAAGAAAGAGCGGGCACAGCTGATCCAGCGTTTGGTCTTGAGTCTGGAAGCCCCCTCAGAAGAAGAGCTTCGATCAGACTGGTTGCTTGAAGCACGACGGCGAGCAGAAGAGCTTGATAGTGGCTCGGTTCAGGCTGTGCCCGGTGATGAGGTGATGAAGAAGGCTAGAGCCCTGATTCGATGAATTATTCTTTTCACCCGGCAGCGGAGGCGGCCGAGTTTCTGGAATTAGTCGGTTATCGTAGTAGCGGCCCATGGCCGCGATGCTTTTACCTTTCGTTTTGCCCCTCCACAAAATGGCGATCAAAACGCGCGAAGCGTATTCCGCTGGGCGGTTTTCAGGCTATTTACCGTCCAGCTTGTAGTTCTGAGGGGAAATCTAGTGCGCCCCTACTGTTCCGATCATCGATTGCGGTTGGACTGGCGTCTTGCTGCTTTTTAGGCTTCAATTGCTGCCTTTAAAGCAGCGTATTGGTGTTCTTGTGTCGCTAGCCACACTGCTATTCAGCGAATATCGGCGAAAGGTGCTGACGCTTCTGCTCTTGCATGCGGACCGGCAATACCACCAGCGGGAAATCGCCCGGCTTACCGGTACGCTCTCCGGTACGTTGAGTCGCGAGCTGACCAAGATGGTAGAGGCAGGTCTGCTGTTGAAAGTGCCGGTCGGCAACCAAATGCATTACCGCGCCAATCGTGATTGCCCCATTTTTGAAGAGCTTGCTAGCATCCTGCGCAAGACCAGTGGTTTGGCAGATGTATTGGCGGACGGGTTAGAACCACTCGCGGGACAGATCGAAGTAGCTTTCGTATTCGGTTCGATGGCCAGTGGCAAGGCGAACGCCGCGAGCGATGTCGATTTGCTGGTCATCGGCGATGTGGGCTTTAGCGAGCTGGTGACTGAACTCTACCCGCTGCAGGAAATCCTGGGCCGTGAGATCAACCCCAAGGTGTACCCCAAACCCGAGTGGCTGCAACTGATGGCCGGGCGGGGGGCGTTTGCAAGGCAGATACTGGAAAGGCCCAAACTATTCGTGATTGGCACGGAGCATGACTTGATCGAGCCCAAGGAGCGGGGATGACACTGGAAAATTTGCTGGGTCGTTTGCTGGAGCGCATCGAGCCGGATGACGCGAATGTCGTGCGCCTGCTCGAGGCCGCCAAACGCAGCTTGGCGGACGCCAAACTGGCCGAAATGAGTAGCGAAGGCCGTTTCGACATGGCCTATAAGTGCATCATGCAATCGGCGAATGCGGCGCTCCAGGCCAATGGCTTCCGGACGCTGACCAGTACGCCGGGCCACCACCAGACCATGATTCAGAGCTTGCCACGTACCATCGGCTTGGATAGCAAGGTTATGGTGGTACTCGACAGTCTGCGTAAGCAGCGCAATGTCGCGGACTATTCTGGAGAGCCGGTCAGCGCCGCAATGGCGCAAGAGGCTGTGGCTCGGGCGAGCGAATTGCTCGAGCAGGTGGAGCAATGGCTGCGCGAGCATAAGGCAGGGTTGTCCTAAGAGACTCGCTTGCCGATGCTTGAATGACTGCGAACCTGGCGGCCGATAGTGGGCGGCTCACTTTTGGCAAACGCCCCCAAAGTTGTTGTGTTCAGGAGTGGTGGTTGACCGCCGCATCGGTGGTGTTTGGTCGAGCGGGTTGCGCCCCCTCGGGCGCCTCACTTTTCTTTGCTCGTGCAAAGAAAAGTAAGCAAAAGAAACACGCCCCGGACATCCGGGTTTCGCTGCGCGAAACTCCCCTCACTCCATCATTGCTCCAGGGGCCGGCGTACAAGGGCCGTCCCTGGCCCTTTACGCCTCTCGCCGCATCCATGCGGCTCACTCCC
>NZ_JAUYNP010000293.1 GCF_030696055.1 Pseudomonas sp.
CATGAAGTGATCGCTGCCGTCGGTTTCGATCACGTCACCGAAAGGGGCGAAGGCTTCTTTGGTCAGCGGTTCAATCGTCAATGTGCGCATGCTGGTCTTCTTTTCCGAATTCAATGTTGTTTGTTCTGGCGTCTTCGCGGGCAAGCCTCGCTCCTACGGTCGGTGATGCCTGTAGGCGCGAGGCTTGCCCGCGAAGGGCGCGCCGCTTATTTAGCGACCTTGCCCAATACCCGCAGGCGGCTCACGCCCCCATCCGGGAACACGTTCAGGCGGATGTGGGTGATCGGGCCCAGGGCCTTGATCTGTTCGGCGAAGGTGTGTTCGGCGTGCATTTCCAGTTTCTGCGCCGGCAGCAGTTCACGCCAGAACAGCGATTGGGTTTCGATCTGGCTGTCGGTGCCGCCCTTCACGAACGCGCCCTGGATCGAGCACGTGTCCGGGTAGTTGCCCTTGAAGTGCAGGGTGTCGACGATGACTTTTTCGATCTCGCCGGCATGACCCAGCGCGACGATGACCCAGTCGTTACCCGGCGTGCGACGACGTGCAGTTTCCCAGCCGTCGCCCATGTTGATGCCGCGGCCCGGGTTGAGGATGTTGCTCATGCGGCCGAAGTGTTCGTCCGAGCAGGCCAGGGCGCGGCCGCCATTCAGCGCGGAAGCCAGGTCGATCTGCTCGTTGTCGCCGACGTTGCTCCAGTCGCGGAACGGTACGCCGTAGACGCGCAGGCGAGCGACGCCGCCGTCCGGGTAGATGTTGAAGCGCAGGTGGGTGAAGGCCTGGGCGTTGTTGATTTCGTGGTAGTGGTGGCTGTTGCCTTGCAGCTCGACGGCGCCCAGCACTTCGGTCCACTGGGTGGCGTCGCTCGGGTCACCTGCGGCGACGAAGCAGCCTTCCAGGGAGGCCGACGGCGGGAAGTTGCCGGTGAAGAAGCTGGTGTCGATGTCCACGCCTTTGATCGAACCCGGTACGCCCAGGCGGATCACCGCGCTGTCGTAGCCTTCGAAACGCTTGCGGCGCGATTCCCAGCCATCCATCCACTTGCCGTTGTCATCGAACACGCCCTCCTTCCATACGGCCGGGGTCGGTTGGAACAGACGGTTGGCGTCTGCGAACCAGTCATCGGTGACCGAGATGATTTTGGTGCCCAGGCGGGCGTCGGCCAGGTTGACGAACTTCTCGAACGGTACGGCGTAAGCTTTCATTCTTCTTGTCTGCCTTTAATAAGTTGGCTTGGGATGCTTGCAGGGCCCTGGGAAACGCAAGCGTTCTAGAGGTTTCTCGGGCCAAGCTTGCTAGAGAGTCAGTAAACGGAACAGGGCGATCTTGTTAATCTCCGCCAGCGCGCATTTGAATTCGGTATCCGCCGAATTGTGAATGCGCGTTTCGAACGCCGCGAGGATCTGATGCCGGTTGCTGCCTTTTACCGCCATGATGAAGGGAAA
>NZ_JAUYNP010000318.1 GCF_030696055.1 Pseudomonas sp.
CGCGGCGATCTCGAGAAAGTTGAACAGGTGCGGGCCGCTCAGCACCGGTTTGCCCAGCGCCGCCGGCTCCAGCAGGTTGTGCCCACCATTGGCCACCAGGCTGCCGCCGACAAAAGCCGTATCGGCCAAGGCGTAGAGAAACAGCAGCTCGCCCATGGTGTCGCCCAGCAGCAGCTGATCGCCCGCCTCCACCGGCTCACCGCTGGAGCGCCGACGCGTGCTAAAGCCCTGGCGCTGGCACAGCTCGAACACCGCATTGAAGCGCTCGGGATGACGCGGCACCAGAATCAGCAGCGCCGCGGGCCACCGCTTGAGCAGCTCGCGGTGCGCCGCCAGGACTATTTCATCTTCGCCGGCGTGGGTGCTGGCGGCTATCCAGATCGGCCGCGCCTGCGCCTGCCACTGCTTGCGCAAGGCTTCGGCGCGGCCAAGCAGTTCGGGATCTATATGCAGGTCGAACTTGATCGAGCCGGTCACCTCGACGCACTCGGCACGCCCACCCAGGCTACGAAAACGCTCGGCCTCCGTGCTGGTCTGCACCGCGATCAGGTCCAACTCGGCGAGCATGGGCGCGGTCAGTTTGGCGAAGCGTGCATAGCCTCGGGCCGAACGCTCGGACAGCCGCGCATTGGCCAGCGCCACGGGAATCCCGCGCTTGCCGCACTGGTGGATATGGTTGGGCCACAGCTCGGTTTCCATGATTACCGCCAGCCGTGGCTGCACCCGCTCGAGAAAGCGCGCCGCCGCCCAGGGCAGGTCATAGGGCAGGTAGCAATGCTGCACCCGCCCGGCATATTCGGCGCCACCGAATAGGGCTTGGATGCGTTCGGAGCCGGTCGGAGTCATGCACGTTATGGTGATCGGCAGCTGCGGGTAACGCGCCAGAAGCTCGCGTACCAAGGGCGCGGCGGCGATGCTCTCGCCCACCGACACCGCATGCAGCCAGATACCGCCGGGCTTGAGCGGCGGCAGGCCGAGCGCGAAACGCTCGCCGATACGCTTGGCATAAGCCGGCGCCTGCCAGGCGCGCCAGGCCAGACGCCCGGCGACCAGCGGCAGGCCGAGATAAAACAGCAGGGTATAGAGGCTTCTATTCATGGGCGCGCAGCTTAACAGAGAGGCCGCCAGCGATCAGCCGATGGCCTGCAGGTGCTTGGCAAAGCACTCCGCCAGCCACAACGCGGCCGGGCCCAATGCCTCGTCGCGGCGGCAGACCAGTTCGACCACCAGTGGCGGCGGCGTCCAGTCGCTGCTCAGCTCCACCAGCTGGCTCTGATAGGTCGGGTACTGCACCACATGGCGCGGCAGCCAGGCCCAACCAAGGTTGCGCATCAGCAGTTCGGCCATGGCGTAGAAGCTGTCGGTGCGCCATACCGAGGGGCTGAGCTGCTCGCCGCCGGGATAATGGCTGTCCTGCGGCGCCATCAGCAGCTGGCGATGGCGCGCCAGTTCGCGCCGATCGACATGCCCGGCGCCGGCCAGGGCGTGGCTGGCGCCACACACAGTGACCATCTCGATGGTGCCCAGGCGCTGGCGCTCCAGGGCATCGGGCATCTGCTCATGGTGGAACAGCAGGCCGAGGTCGGCGCGGCGCTCCAGCAGCTTGCGCGCCACATCGCCCTGGGCGCCGCTGGCCAGTTGCACCTCCAGCAGCGGAAAGGCCTGGGCCAGCGCCACCAGGCTGTCCAGCACCGGCTGATAGGGCATGGCCTCGTCCTGGGCCAGGCGCAGGCGCACCTCCTCGCCGCGCACCAGGCCCAGCGCCCGCCCTTCCAGGCGCTGGCACTGACGCAGCACCTCGCGCGCCTCTTCCAACAGGGACAGCCCGGCGGCAGTCAGGCGCGGCTGGCGGCCGCTGCTGCGCTCGAACAGCAGCACGCCGAGGTCGGTCTCCAGCATGGCGATAGAGTTGCTCACGGCGGACTGCGCCCGGCCGATCTGCCGCGCCACGGCGGAGAACGACTGGCCCTCGGCCACGCCGACGAACAGCCGGATCTGCTCCAGGCTCCACTGCATAACCCATCTCCATCACAGATAGGTAATCACTTTATCCCATCGCCCAGACAACTAGAATGGCCGCCAGACCACACAGGAGGTTCACCATGAGCGGCTATCTCTATCTCGCTGTTGCCATCACCGCCGAAGTCATAGCCACCGCCTCGATGAAGGCCCTGGATGGTTTCAACAAACCCCTGCCCCTGATCCTGGTGGTGGTCGGGTACGGCCTCTCCTTCTGGATGCTCAGCCTGGTGGTGAAAAGCATTCCGGTCGGCGTCGCTTACGCGGTCTGGGCCGGGCTCGGCATAGTGCTGGTGAGCATCGCCGCGGTGTTTCTCTACCAGCAGCGCCTGGACCTGCCGGCCATGCTCGGCATGGGCCTGATAGTCGCCGGCGTGGTGGTGATCCAGCTTTTCTCGCACAGCGTCGGGCACTGAGCCGAGACAGGCGCGCGGGCCCGAGCGGGTTATACTGCGCGCCTGTTTTCCCGGCGAGACCCCTGCATGTCCCAGGCTCTAAGCACTGATGTATTGATCATTGGCGGCGGTATCGCCGGTCTCTGGCTGAATGCGCGCCTGCGCCGCCAGGGTTTCGCCACCCTGCTGGTGGAAAACGCCCGCCTCGGCGGCGGGCAGAGCGTCAAGTCCCAGGGGATTATCCACGGCGGCGCCAAGTACGCCCTGCACGGCGCCCTGAGCGGCGCCTCGGAAGCCATAGCCGATATGCCCAGGCGCTGGCGCGAAGCCCTGAGCGGCAGCGGCGAACTGGACCTGTCCGGCGTACGCCTGCTGTCCGACGCCCATTACCTCTGGTCCCCCGGCAGCCTGGCCGGCAATATCACCAGCTTCTTCGCCAGCAAGGCGGTGCGCGGTCGGGTCGACCAGGTCAAGGGTGAGCAGCTGCCGCCGGCCCTGCAACACCCCAAGTTCAAGGGCAAGGTCTACCGCCTGGCCGAACTGGTACTGGACGTGCCCAGCCTGATCGGCCGCCTGGCCGAGTTGGCCGGCGATGGCTTGCTGGCTGGCCAACAGATCGAGCCGCTGCGGGAACAGGGCGAACTGGTCGGCCTGCGGGTCGATGGCCGCGAGATCCGCGCGCAACGCATCATCCTTAGCGCCGGTCGCGGCAACGCCGAACTACTGACGGCCCTGGGCTTGAGCCAGCCCGCGCAACAGCTGCGTCCGCTGCATATGGTGCTGGTCAAGGGGCCGAGCCTGAAGCCGCTGTATGCCCACTGCCTGGGCGGCGGGCCCAAGCCGCGGGTCACGGTCACCACTCACCCGGCGGCCGATGGCGAATGGGTCTGGTACCTGGGCGGCGACCTGGCCGAAGCCGAGGGCGTGGCCCGCGACGCCGCGGCGCAGATCAAGGCCGCGCAGCAGGAACTGGCCGAGCTGCTGCCCTGGGTCGATCTGTCCAGCGCGCGCTGGGCCACCCTGCGGGTCGAGCGCGCCGAGCCGGCGCAATCCGGCCTGGTGCGCCCGGACAACGCTTTTCTCAACGAGCAGGGCAGGCTGTTAGTCGGTTGGCCGACTAAACTGGCGTTAGCCCCGGATTTTGCCGACCGCGTGCTGGCCGCCCTGGACCGCGACGGCATTCAGCCGGCGAGTCATGGACCGCTGCCCGCGCTGCCGCGTCCGGCCGTAGCGCCTGCCGTTTGGGAGGAACTGTTCTGATGCATGCCCTACACAGCCTGCACAACCTGCACCGCCCCCTGGGCGCCACCGACCTGCTGGTCTCACCGCTGGGCCTGGGCACGGTCAAGCTCGGCCGCGACCAGGGGGTGAAATACCCCAACGGTTTCAGCATTCCCGACGATGCCACCGCCCGCAAGCTGCTGGCCATGGCCCATGACCTGGGCATCAACCTGATCGACACCGCCCCGGCTTATGGCCGCAGTGAAGAGCGCCTCGGCCCGCTGTTGCGTGGTCAGCGTGAGGACTGGGTGATCGTCAGCAAGGTCGGCGAAGAATTTGCCGACGGCCAGTCGAGTCACGACTTCAGCGCCGCCCATACTCGACGTTCAGTGGAGCGCAGCCTGCAACGCCTGGAAACAGATGTTATCGATCTGGTGCTGGTGCACTCCGACGGCAACGACCTGGCAATTCTCAATGACAGCGAGGTCTACGCGACCCTCGCCGCGCTCAAGGCCGAAGGCAAGATTCGCGGCTTCGGTTTTTCCGGCAAAACCGTCGACGGGG